>JBMUEW010000085.1:0-2314 GCA_049460875.1 Pontimonas sp. | reverse complement strand
GTTGCGGTGTCACCGAAGGAGCAAGCCTCCCCGCCAATCTCTCAGGTCATCAGTACCGCATAGTGAAGCCACTCTGGAAAGCGGAATGCCACCATTCCCGCCGACGGTGAAAGAGCACTAGTGCTCGAAACTCTCAGGCCAATGACAGAGGGGGAGTCAGGGACAAGCGTCCCGCTGACTCCAGGAGCCCGTATGACACGTGAGACACCCCTCCACGCGGTGCACGAGCGCCTGGGCGCAAGTTTTACCGACTTTGCGGGATATCAAATGCCCGTGCGCTACACCTCAGATCTGGCTGAGCATCACGCTGTGCGCCAAGGCGCCGGCCTCTTTGATCTCTCCCACATGGCGGAAATCGAATGCGAGGGACCCCAGGTCGAAGCTTTCCTCGACTACGCACTCTCCAATTCTCTGTCGGCACTGGTCGACGGGCAGGCTAAGTATTCGTTGCTTCTGGCCGAGGATGGCGGCGTTATCGATGACCTCATTGTGTATCGGTTGGGCGAGCAGAAGTATCTGATTGTTGCTAACGCGTCGAATCGCGATGTAGCTGTTGACGCCCTCCAGGCGCGAGCCGCTGGGTTTGACGTAACCGTGTCGGACACCAGCGATGATTGGGCGCTTATCGCCCTCCAAGGCCCCTTAGCTGCCTCCATTATCGAATCAGCCCCGGTCAGCCTCGAGATGCCCCTTGCTGAACTTCGCTACTACCGGATTACCTCTGGCTCCTATGGCGACCACGAAGTCTTAGTGGCCCGCACGGGGTACACCGGGGAGGACGGAATGGAAATCTTCATTCACTCTTCTCAGGCCGAGTCGCTGTGGACCTCTCTGATGGAGGCGGGTGGTGACCAGCTCACGCTCTGCGGTTTGGCGTGTCGAGACACGCTGCGGTTAGAGGCGGGAATGCCGCTCTATGGCCACGAGCTCAGTCGGGAGGTGTCTCCCGCTCAAGCTGGACTGAGCGCCGTCGTGGTCAATACCAAGGAATCCTTCGTCGGCAAAGACGCTGCCCTCGAGCCCAAGTCCTCGCGGGTGTTGGTGGGACTTCGTGCCGAGGGTAAGCGCGCGCCACGCGCTGAGTATCCGGTCCTCGATGGCGCCGGCACCGTCATCGGAGAGATTACCTCGGGCGCACTCTCCCCGACGCTGGGCTACCCGATAGCCATGGCCTATGTGGAGGCAGACCACCGAGAGCCTGGAACCGAGCTTGTTGTCGATGTCCGGGGCGCTAGCCTTCCCGTAACGGTGACAGCACTGCCGTTTTATTCCAGAAAGAAGGTCACGTCGTGAGTAACGTTCCTGATTCCCTCCAGTACACCTCCGATCATGAGTGGGTCAAAGTCGACGGCGATGTCGCCACCATCGGCATCACCCAGTACGCCGCGGACTCCCTGGGTGATGTCGTGTTTGTGGCACTGCCCGGTGTGGGTGACAGTGTCCAACAAGGCGCCATCGTGGGTGAGGTGGAGTCGACCAAGTCTGTCGGGGAAATCTTTGCGCCGGTCGCCGGTGAAGTCGTCGAAGCAAACGACGCTGTCGTCGATGCTCCTGACACCGTCAATTCCGACCCCTACGGCCAAGGTTGGCTGATCAAGGTGCGCTTCGCTGACCTGCCCGACCTTTTGGACGCTGCCGCCTACACCGCACTGATTGGAGAGTAAATCCATGGCCACCGCGTTTTCCGCTCGTCACATTGGGACCGATTCGGACCAACAGGCTCTGATGCTCAATCGCATCGGGTACTCAAGCCTCGATGAGCTCATGAATGCGGCGGTTCCGGGCCACCTGCGAATGGCGGAGATTGCCCGATCGGTAATTCCCGCTGCCGCATCAGAGGCCGAGACTCTGGCGGAGTTGCGGGCTCTTGCGGATGCGAACACTGCTCGCACCTCCCTGATGGGCCAGGGCTATTACGGCACATACACGCCCTCCGTCATTAAGCGGAACATTCTCGAAAACCCCAGTTGGTATACCGCCTACACCCCCTACCAGCCAGAAATCTCGCAGGGCCGACTGGAGGCTCTCCTCAACTTCCAAACCATGGTCGCCGATTTGACCGGTCTTGCCACCGCAAACGCCTCCATGCTCGATGAGGGGACCGCTGTGGCGGAGGCGATGCTGTTGGCCAGGCGAGCATCGGGTCAAGCCTCCGCTGTGTTTCTGATGGATGCTGACGCCTTTGTCCAGACCAAAGCGGTGGTGGCGGGGCGCGCCGAACCGCTCGGGATCGAAATTGTCGAGACGGATTTTCAGGGCGAGTTGCCCGAGCTCTTTGGCTCCTTCATTCAATATCCCGGCGCATCGGGTCGAG
>JBMUEW010000084.1:0-2408 GCA_049460875.1 Pontimonas sp. | reverse complement strand
GGAGACCCCACATCGCCGAACGTGGAAGACCACATCGCGATTGACTGGAAGCCCGTCGTGATTACCAACTACCCACCGATGGAAAGGAAGTACTAATGGCTACCCAGACCGCTGAATCTTCCCAAGACATCGCGGAGGTGCCCTCGTTCACCGTCACCTTCATCATTCGACGGTTTGACCCAGAAAAAGACGCGGAGCCTTACTGGCAAGACTTTGATGTGGAGATGTATGCCTCGGACAAGGTTCTGGATGGTCTCCACAAGATTAAGTGGGACATGGATGGCTCCTTGAGCTTCCGGCGTAGCTGCGCTCACGGTATCTGTGGCTCCGACGCTATGCGCATCAACGGTCGCAACCGCCTAGCCTGCAAGACCTTGATTAAGGACCTCGATATCTCGCAGCCCATCTATGTGGAAGCCATCAAAGGCCTACCTCTCGAGAAGGATCTCATCGTTGATATGGAACCCTTCTTCGAGTCTTACCGTCAGGTCCAGCCCTTCTTGATTGCGTCCTCGAAGCCGGACAAAGAGCGCCTGCAGTCTCCCGAAGATCGTGCACGTTTCGATGACACCACCAAGTGCATCCTGTGTGCTGCATGCACGTCGAGCTGCCCCGTGTTTTGGACCGATGGCCAATACTTTGGTCCTGCTGCGATCGTGAACGCCCACCGGTTCATCTTTGACTCACGCGATGAAGGAGCCCAGGTTCGTTTGGACGTCCTGAATGACAAAGAGGGCGTGTGGCGTTGTCGCACCACCTTCAACTGCACCGAAGCCTGCCCTCGAGGTATTGAGGTGACCAAGGCCATTGCCGAGGTCAAGCAAGCCGTCCTCCGCGGCCGTCCGTAAGTTTCACCATGCTTCGTGTAGCGAGCGTCAACGTCAATGGCGTTCGCGCTGCTTTCCGCAAAGGTATGGGGCCCTGGCTGGAGTCCGCCGGAGTCGATGTGTTGGCGTTGCAAGAGGTAAGAGCAGAGCGCGCAGACCTCGAGGCGCTCCTTAGTGATGACTGGGTCATTGCTCATGATGCAGCCTCCCAAAAGGGACGGGCGGGGGTTGCTGTCGCCACCAAAGTAAGTCATGAGGACGTCCGCGTCGAGTTTGGCCCGAAATCTGTCGATACGGCAGGCCGATGGGTCGAGGTCGACATCACGACTCCTGACGGAAACCCGTTCACGATTGTGAGCTGCTACGTCCACTCCGGTGAAGTGGGGACTCCTAAACAAGACGCCAAGTATGAATTTCTTGAGATTATGACCAAGCGCATGGCAGAGCTTGGTGCCAGCGATCGGAAAACCCTGGTTGTGGGAGACCTCAATGTGGGCCACCGCTGGCTCGATATCAGAAATTGGAAAGGCAACCTCAAGAACTCGGGGTTCCTTCCGGAAGAGCGCGCCTACTTTGATACCTGGATTGGTCATGAAGATTCTGAGGACTACAACACCGGCCGAAGCGGTCGGTTTGTCGACGTGGGGCGCAAGGTTCACGGCGAAGTAGAGGGCCCCTACAGCTGGTGGAGCTGGAGAGGTAAGGCGTTTGACAACGACACGGGATGGCGTATTGATTACCATCTCGCAAACGCTCCCCTGGCAGCGACGGTTAAGAACTACAGAATCGATCGGGCTCCGAGCTATGACACCAGGTGGTCTGATCACGCGCCAGTAATCGCTGACTACGACATCTAGTCCGTTACGCTAACTACCCATGAGCACTCCCCGGCTGTTTTCTGGCATGCAGCCCTCCGCAGACTCTCTGCATTTCGGTAATTACGCTGGCGCATTGCTCCAGTGGATTGAGATGCAAAACACCCACGACGCTGTCTTCTGCGTTGTCGACCTCCACGCGATTACTGTCCCTCAGGACCCGAAAGCTTTAGCTGCAACGACGAGGAAAACCGCTGCGCAATATATTGCCTGCGGGATCGACCCCGAGAAGTCCACCCTGTTTGTCCAGTCTCATGTTCCGGCCCACTCGGAACTCGCCTGGATTTTGAACACCGTCACCAGCTTTGGTGAAGCAAGTCGGATGACACAGTTCAAAGACAAGTCCCATAAACAGGGTTCTGATAATGCGACTGTTGGCCTCTTCACCTATCCGATTCTTCAAGCCGCTGACATTCTGCTGTATGACGCGACGGTTGTTCCGGTGGGTGAGGACCAGCGCCAGCACATTGAACTCACTCGCAATATTGCGGAGAGGTTCAATCAACGATTCGGGGAGACCTTTGTGGTCCCGGAAGTCAAAATCATGGATGCGGCCGCAAAGATTTACGACCTTCAGAACCCCGAAGCAAAAATGTCCAAGTCAGGGGACTCTCCCCAGGGAATCCTGTGGCTGTTGGACGAACCCTCGCTCATCACGAAGAAAATCAAGTCTGCCGTCACCGATACCGACTCGGAAATACGGTTT
>JBMUEW010000083.1:0-2426 GCA_049460875.1 Pontimonas sp. | reverse complement strand
GGGTGCGACTCTCGGCGTTCTTGTACAACGACGTCACCGACTACGAATGCTTGCGGGGGCTTCCAGCTCTCGTTTGCTGAATGGCACTCCTAAGCGCCAACACTTTGAACCGGCTGATTGATCAGACTTTCCACTCAGAAGCCTCCCGAGATTCAACTTATTCACCATTGCCCAGTGGGAAAGGTAGCCCTAGAGTCGCACTCGTCACCATGGAAGGATTCACACATGACCCGACCTTCGACTCTCTCCTATGGGCTCTTGCTCACACTTCTCATCGTCTCCGCTTGTGGCGCAGATACCTCCCAAGATGCTTCAGGGAGCACCGTAGCCAACGACAAAAGCTTTCCTTCAGCCAACAATTGCAATAGCGGCGCGGAGGAAACAGCGAAGGAGAACAGCGAACTGCTCAGTTTCTCGCTGGGTGATCTCACCTTCACCACTGTGTCCCCCTTGGTTTCTCGATTCGAGGATGCACTGAAGGTGGTTGTCGAGGTCACGAATTCTGGATCAGCTGAGGCGATTGTTGATTTGAATGGCGTCGAACTCGGATGGGCTGCTCCCCCAGAGGACCCGCAAAGGCGTTGGTATTCGCAACTTTTTGACCTCAACCCAGCCGTTCAGACCGTCGCCCCCGGAGGAACAGCGACCTATTCCTGGCACCTCGACATGGATGGGGACCTTGAGCAACGAAATGAATACCCGAGGTTCAGTCCGCGGTTCAGCAGTGATGGCTCCACAGTTTCACTCGATATCGACATCGTCTCAGGAGAAATCTACGGTGATCCGAAAAGCCTGGGTCTAGCCCTCGACAGCACCATTCTCGGCACTGTCCTCGACGAAGCAGGAAACCCCCTCTCTGGAGTTGAGGTGGAAGCGTTGCTCTTTAGCTTCAAAGAACGGCTCGGCAGCGCACAAACAAATGAGCAGGGTGAGTTCGCCCTGTGTGTGCCAAGCCTAGATAGCTACACAGAGAGGCTCGGTAATCGCGCGTCAGGTTATGCCCTCAGTACTCACCTACGGGTCCGAGATAGCGCTGGCTCCTACGGTTTCACTTCCGTGTCTCCGAAGAGAGGAGAAGTCAGCGACGTCACAATAACTGTTGCTCGAGCTAATTCGGCCGCACTCGAGCTAGTGGGTGAGACGAGGTATGACACCCGGCATGGTTTCTTCTGGGTGCAACCTCTTGGAAGTGGATTTGTGACAACCGAGGGACAGCATCCTCCTGAGTTACGGCAACCAGGGTCCGTAGTCGCATTTGCGCTCGATGGTTCTGAACGGTGGTCTACAGCGACTGGCGATGAGTGTTGGGGTTTCGATGTATCCAGCACCGGCCTGGTGGCAGCCGGTTGTCATGATGGATATGTCTCAGTCTGGAATTCTGACGGTGAACTCTTGTGGGAGCGTAAGACCCAGAAATCTGAGTCTCTGTATGCGCGGTTGGTGAAGTTCAGCCGGGATGGTTCCTCTCTCCTCGCTGGGCCTCTCGACGACGACGTCGAACTTCTTGACTCTGCCACGGGAGAGACCATCTGGGGATATTCGGCAAATCCATCAGATGTTCGGCCACGGCCAGAAATTCTCCGCAATGCGGTGTTCTCCGATGATGACCGTCGCGTTGTGGTGGGATATTCCGGTGGCTATCTCACGAGCCTCGAGACCGCCACAGGTTTGCCCGAGTGGGCAGGAGGCTTCATTGGAGAATTCCCCCTGACCCTCGATATTGATTCGGAGGGGAATATCTACGCAGTGGGAAAGGGTCGTGAGGCAATTTCGATTGACCCCACTGGCGAAGTGCGATGGCGAACCCAGGTTTATGAACATGTGTCGACTGCGGGTATTTCAGCCCTCGTCGACGGAAAATTCATTTCGCACACGGTGAGCGGATCGGTTTATGCCCTCGATGCGGCATCCGGAGAATTTCTGTGGTGGCGAAAAATCGGTCAGGGCGACATGGTGGATGGCTACGTGGAAACAGGTGGTCATAATGCTCTTGATATCGACCCCACCACCGGCTTCATCGCTCACACTGAAACTCTCGATTCGAGAGACGGTGGAGGCTCTGTAGTTACGCTGATGAACTCAAACGGGGCTGTTCTGGCTTCTCAACATTTCCCAGACGCCCGTGAACAGGAAGGGCAGGAAGTTGGCCACGCCCAACGCGGCGCCATGGCGGTGTCGTTCAACGGCAAGGGCCAGCTCACTGTGGTCTTCGGGGATGGGACCGTGAGGGTGTTTCAAGTGAAATAGAACCCGTGTGTGCAAAAATTTGGCACTCCCAACGGGATTTGAACCCGTGCCGCAGCCTTGAGAGGGCTGTGTCCTAGGCCGCTAGACGATGGGAGCCTGAACGGGTCACCACGCTATCGCTGTGGTTGGGGAGCAAGGAATCGAACCCTGAATAACAGATCCAGAATCTGCTGTGTTGC
>JBMUEW010000082.1:0-2458 GCA_049460875.1 Pontimonas sp. | reverse complement strand
ACGTGGAGGAAGGTCGTGTCGGGAACCATGTCGGAGTTCACATCCCACAGGAGATCAAACTCATACGAAGCTGAACCGTCCTCAGCGATAGTCGCGGTCGCGGTAGAAGTCCGCTGGAGCCCGTCAGCGTCCTCAATCAACTCGACGCCGCTCGATTGAGCGTGCTCCATGATCTCCATGCCTCGCGCATCGTGACCAATTCTGGCGGCGAGGATCACTTCCTCGCCCAGTCGACCCATACCAATAGCAACATTCAGAGGGCTTCCCCCGGGCGTTTCGGTCGAGGAGTTACCCCGCAGAGCACGATCTGTGAGGGCCTCGCCCACCACCAGAAATGTCTTGGACATGCCGACCCCTTCGCCTCACCGACATGCTAGCGGCGGGTGGTGGCGTCCCTCACCTCACCCACAAGCTCCTCGATGATGTCTTCGAGGAACAACACCCCGGCCGTCTGTCCCGACGCATCCAAGACTTTGGCCACGTGGCTCCCGGTATTGCGCAGGGTGGCCAGGGCGTCTTCGAGCTCCACCGTCTCCTGCAGCGCGACGAGGTTTCGAATTCGACGAGGCGGTACCGGGTAGTCACTCTCGCTCTCATCACTATCGAGGAGGTCCTTGATGTGGACATAGCCGGTGGGGTCGTCCTCATCGTCCACCAATACGTATCGACTAAAGCCTCGCTGCGCCACTGCCTGATGAACATCGCGGGGAGTGGCATCTTCCGGCAGAGTCACCAACTGTTCCAAAGGAATCGTGACATCCGTGACCCTCTTGGCCGTGAACTCAAAGGCAGCGCTCAGCGCACCCGAGTGGTCCGAGAGCATCCCGGTCTTTGTCGACTCCGCGACGATGGTCGCCACCTCATCCAAGGTGTAGGCGCTGGTGGCTTCCGCCTTCGGCTCCACGCCGGTCATTTTCAAGATGCCATTCGCGATGGCGTTCATAGCCCTGATGACCGGAGAGAGCAGTTTGGAGACGAACACCAGAGGAGGCGCCAAGAACAACACCGCTTTATCCGGGAGCGAGAACGAAATGTTTTTGGGAACCATTTCCCCCAGCACGACGTGCAAATAAGTCACAAAAAGCAAAGCCAGAATGAAGGCCACCGTGCTTACCGCAGCGACCGGCAGGCCCAGCGACTCCAGAGGGCCCTCGAGCAAATGGTGCACCGCCGGCTCGGACACCAACAGAATGAGCAGCGAACAGATAGTGATACCCAGTTGCGAGGTCGCCAGCATGAGGGTCGCGTTTTCCATTGCACCCAGTGCGGTCTTCGCGCGCTTGCTTCCTGCTTCTGCCAAAGGCTCGACCTGAGATCGCTTCGCCGCCACCACCGCAAACTCGGCACCCACAAAGAAGGCATTACCGGCGAGCAACACCACTAACCAGGCAAGTCCAGCCCAATCGCTCACAGCAACGTCACCTCCTCGGCACTGACCTGAGGCGTGAAACGCACTCGGTCAATCCGTCGACCCTCCATGCGCTCCACGCGGAACACTCCCGTCGGAATGGTGACGGTGTCGCCGACTTCGGCCATACGACCCAATTGTTCGAGGATGAATCCAGCCATGGTCTCGTAGGGGCCATCCTCTGGAACCTGAACTCCGGTGCGCTCCTCCAATTCATCGGGGCGAAGTGCCGCCGGGAAGGTAAACCAGTCCCTGGCCCGAACAACATCGAGTGAAGCTCGATCGTGCTCGTCAGCGACCTCGCCGATCAGCTCCTCGACAAGGTCCTCAAGCGTGGCAATACCCGAGGTGCCACCGTATTCATCGACCACGATGGCGACTTGGTAACCGCGTCCGCGAAGCTCGGTGAGCAACACATCGAGCGTCATCGTTTCGGGGACTCGAATCACATCGGATTGCAGCGCCGAGGCGGGAACCTCCGAGCGCTTATCGACCGGAACCGCGATCGCCTGCTTGACGTGCACGACGCCCCGGACATCGTCGATGGACTCATCGATGACGGGGAATCTTGAGAACCCGGTCTTCTTCGCCAAAGCAATGATGTCCCAAGCAGTGTCGCTGCGGTGCACCGCTTCGACTTTGGTTCGAGGTGTCATCACGTCAATGGCATTGCGGGACGAGAACTCGATCGTGCGAGAGAGCAGGGTCGCGGTGTCATCTTCCAATAGGCCCTGCAAGGCAGAGCGCTGCACCAGGCTGGAGAGTTCATCCGCCGTTCGGGAAGCCGACAGTTCTTCTTTCGGCTCGATTCCCATCGCTCGCAAAATCCGGTTAGCACTGCCGTTGAGGAACGCGATGAACGGTCGGAACGTCCACGTGAAGGCGACCTGTAGCGGCACCAAAACACGAGCGGTCTGTCGAGGAACGGAGAGAGCGTAGTTCTTCGGAACCAACTCACCAAAAATCATCGAGATAAATGTCGCCAGCAAAATACCCAGCACAGATCGGAAGAGCGTCGTGTAGGGAAAGAGTGTATGGTATTGTGTAGAT
>JBMUEW010000081.1:0-2515 GCA_049460875.1 Pontimonas sp. | reverse complement strand
GGTCAGCGAACCCTGCTCGATGCCTTAGGTCCGGCCGCGAGAGCAGCGGGAGAAAGCTCAGATGTGACTATGGCACTGTCCCAGGCGGCCGTTGCTGCGGGAGAGGGCGTCGAGGCCACCAAGGCGATGATGCCCCAGCACGGTCGTGCTGGCTGGATCGGCGAGCGAGCGTTCGGTATCGCTGATGCTGGAGCGACCGTGATCTGGCGCTCTCTCGAATCCGTCAGTAATTAGGCATCAATGGTGGCAACTCTCTCGAGCGAGGGACTACAAGAGGTCGAGCGAGTAGCTGCGCACGTCCGGGCCTACGCTGCTGAGTGGGCTCTCCGCGCCAACGGCGGTTATCTCGCACAGGCGTGTGGAACGGCGGAGCTCTTCGCGCTCCTCCATACCCAGATACTGGACCTTGGCCCCTCACAGGCCCCGACCACCCCTCCTCGTTTTCACCAGACTCCCTCACCGGGGGACCCCGGTGTGAGGGGAGAGGATTGGCTCGGATCTGGCCCCGACACCTTAATCGTCTCGCCTGCGCACTACGCGACCGCGCACTACGCGACATTGGTCGCCACCGGACGCCTCGACGCCGAGGCATTGGTCGAGCACTCCACCGACGGCGGTCTTCTGGAGATGATCGGTGCCGAGCACTCTCCAGGAATGGCGGTCACCAGTGGGTCGCTAGGCATTGCCCTCGGGGTTGCAGTGGGTCGGGCCATCGCGAGGAAGCAGCAAGGTAAGCCAGGTTCGGTGTGGGTGTTGATTTCCGATGGCGAACTCCAGGAGGGCTCTACGTGGGAAGCTCTGCAGCTCGCTGTCGCACGAGGTCTCGATAACCTTCGCATCGTTCTCGACCGAAACAATATGCAAGTCGATGGACAGATGGTCTCGGTTCTGCCCATTGGTGATGTTGGGGAAAAACTTCGCGCCTTTGGTCTCGATGTTCGAGAACACGACGCTCACGACATTGAGGGTCTCCTGGCCGCCCTCCAGAAGACCGGTGGCTCGGATCAGCCCGCAGTGTTAGTCAGCCAGTCTCGTCCCTGGACCGGATTTAGCTTCCTTGAGGCTCGCTGGCACGACCAAAAACTTCACTTTGTTCGGCTTACTCCGGAGGAGAAAGGGGTCTTGGAGAAGGAGGTGCAGGCGTTATGGCAGAGCTCGTAAGTAAGCCGTTTTATCAGGCTTTGAGGGATCACGGCACCAAGCACCCTGAAGTCACAGTGGTGACCAACGACCTCACTGCGAGTTGTGAAGCTGATGGTTTCCGGGATTCCTATCCCGAGCGTCACGTTTCCGCCGGGATGGCAGAGCAGGCACTCGTGGCAGCTCTGTCGGGAATGGCCCACGAGGGTCTTTATCCGATTTATACCTCGTTTGCCGTTTTCTGCACGAGGCGCCCCTACGAGCAGGTTGCGCTGACGCTCGCTTACCCCGCGAAGAAGGCAACGCTTGTGGGCTTTTTGCCGGGCCTAACCACACCGGGCGGTGTGACGCATCAGGCGGTCGATGACATCGGGCTGATGACGGGCCTACCGAACATGACGGTCATCGAAGCTGCTGACGCGACGGATATGGAGAGCGTCCTCGATGCCGTCTACGACGTCCAGGGCCCGGTCTATATTCGCGGTCTTCGAGGCGAAGTACCTAGGCTTTTCGATGAGCCGATGCGACGAGGACATCATCGAACTCTCAGAGAGGGCTCAGACGTCATTGTCTTGGTATCTGGCCACCTGACCTCCGCAGCACTGGCTGTGGTGGATGAGATTCGTGAGGACTACCCCCATGTCGGTTTGCTCAATGTCTCCACCCTGAAGCCCTTCGATGATGAGGAGCTCATCAGGAAGCTCATCTCGGCCCAGCACGTGATCACGGTCGAGAACCACTGGGTCGCGAGCGGTGTGGGTCGTATCGTTGCCCGCGTTCTGAGTGAGCGTCACTCGCCAGCGCGTCTGACCACAATAGGCATCGGTGACACGTTCACCCACGGTGGAACCGCCCACTACCTCGAGGACTTCTACGGACTCAGTTCCTCCCACATCCGTCGTGCCGTGTTGGAAGCCCTCGGGGTGCATACAGAGCGCGGGAGCGAAGTGGGAGGCGGCGGAGTTGTGGGCTTGACCGAAGGTGTGGCCGAGGGGCTCTAAGCGCGTTTTCCACAGATTTCATTTCTTCACCCCGATGACCGTTCCACAGTGACTACCGTTCGGGAATGACAACACCTGAAACCCCGATGCTTGCACAACGCAAGCACACAGGCTACGGTGAAGGCATGAGCCCCAATCTGCTGGTAAGGAATGTTCCTACTGAGATTCACGCGACGCTTGTCCGTCGTGCTGAAGCCGAGGGGAAGTCATTGCAGGAGTATGTCATGAGCCTGCTCATGCAGTCGGCTGGGAAACCCACCATGGCCGAAGTCATGGCGCAGATTGAGGCCAATCTCGCAGCAAACCCCATGCCGTCCATGAGCACGGAAGAGATAGTGGCAACTATTCGCGCGGTCCGTGACGCGTGAGAATTG
>JBMUEW010000080.1:0-2534 GCA_049460875.1 Pontimonas sp. | reverse complement strand
AGCGCGTTACATGGGCATAATGGGGGAACTGTTGAGTTAGAGGCAAAGACAGAAACAAATATGACCCATACTGATCGTGTCAATGAAGACGCACAGAAAAACCGCTTCCGGTTGTCTGTTGCCCAAGCACCAGGAGGCACCGTGAATTCAGCGACAGCTGAGGACAGCACGTTCTTTTCCAGGGCACTGAAACTTTTTCTTATCGCCATACTCGCGTTTGCCGGGGTTCTTCTTGCCTCCCCTGCGATGGCTGACACGGTCGGTGATGAATACGAGAACAAGATTCTGGGAAACGTAAAGAATGAGGGATCTCCGCTCGGCGGGGTCAAAATTATTGTCGAGGGAAATGGCTACTCGGCCGAAGTAGTCACCGATGCCGATGGAAAATGGGCAATAGGTGTTCCAGAAGCTGGAACATACGAAATCACCCTTGTCGAGGACACTCTCCCGGATGGCATCGCTGTTCTCGAAGGAGGCGCGACACAGACGGTCGAATGGGGATTCACCAACACAGTGGTGTGGAATTTCTTCATTGGCGAGGGTGAGAGAAACCCCACTAGCCAGCTCGACCAGTTCTTCATGCGAGTGTTCGCAGGCATCAACTTTGGATTGTTGCTGGGCCTCGCGGCTATCGGTCTCTCCTTGGTGTTCGGAACTACCGCCTTGCCGAACTTCGCCCACGGTGAGATGGTCACCATGGGCGCGCTCTTCACACTTTTCCTGACGCTCGCCGGGGTCCCGCTCCTTCTGTCTTTCCCCATTGCTGTCGCTCTCTCGGCGCTCTTTGGCTGGGGACTTGACGCTGCGGTTTGGGCACCGCTGCGCGCGCGCGGGGTGGGAATTGTGCAGCTCATGATCGTGAGCATCGGCCTATCCTTGACGTTCCGATACATCACTCAGGCTTTCTTGGGAGGTGGAACCGAGCAGCTCCCCGGAGCGCTGGGCTCGCCTGAGATTCCCATCTTCCGCACCGTGACACTGAGTGTGAACGACCTCATCAGTATGGGCGTGAGCCTGGTGGTGCTCATCGCTTTCGCGATGTGGTTGTTGCGCAGCAAGATGGGCAAAGCCACCCGAGCGGTCTCTGACAATGCTGACTTGGCGGCAGCCTCCGGAATCGATGTCGACCGAGTAATCAGGGTTGTGTGGATTATGGCAGGAGGCCTTGCCGGGCTTGCCGGCATCATGTGGGCTTACTTCCGCCCCGGCCTCAAGTGGGACATGGGTGAGAAGATTCTTCTGTTCATCTTCGCTGCTGGTGTTCTCGGTGGTCTGGGAACAGCCTTTGGTGCGTTCGTAGGAGCCATGATTGTGGGTGTCTTGATCGAGACCTCGGCTCAGATCATTCCCTCAGACCTCAAGTACGTCGGTGCGCTCGTGGTGATGATTGTGATTCTGCTCTTCCGGCCACAGGGAATCCTGGGTAGACGAGAGCGAATAGGTTAGGGGCCGGACTGATGGATATCGTTTCAATCTTGAATAACACAGCCCAAGCGCTGTTTAGCCCGGTCACCATTGCGTTTGCAATGGCAGCTCTGGGTCTGGCGATTCACTTTGGATTCGTCGGCCTGCTGAACTTCGGTATCGCAGGCTTCATGGCCGTCGGAGCCTATGGTTACGCCATTTCGACGCTGACGTTCGGATTCCCGTGGTGGGCAGCGTTCCTCGCAGCCATCGTCGCATCTGCCGTGTTTGCTGTCCTACTCGGGATTCCGACGTTGCAACTTCGAGGGGATTATCTCGCCATCGTGACAATTGCGGCAGCCGAGATTGTGAGATTGCTCTTACTGTCAACCACCTGGATTGAGACAACGGGTTCGGCTGATGGTTTGGTGGCCTACGCCAATGATTTCCGAAGCATCAACCCGTTCCCCGATGGCACTTACGGGTTTGGGCCGTGGAGCTATACGGCTAATCAATTCTGGGTCTTGATATTCGCCCTCATCATCTTGGCTCTTTCCACGCTCCTTCTTTGGAGACTGGTGAAGAGCCCCTGGGGTCGAGTCATCAAGGGTATCCGTGAGGACGAAGATGCCGTGCGCGCTCTGGGTAAGAACGTTTTCGCCTACAAGATGCAAGCTCTTGTAGTAGGAGGTATCGTCGCCGGCCTGGGGGGTGCGCTCTACGTTCTCCCCTCGTCAGCAAACCCGATGCTCTTCGCCACGTCGTTGACCTTCTTCGTCTGGACAGCCTTGCTCCTTGGTGGAGCGGCCACAGTATTCGGACCGTTGCTGGGAGCCGTTATCTTCTGGGTGTTGCAGGCGTTCCTTGGCTCGCTGCTTCCCGCAATGGCGGAAGCAGGTCTCCTCGGAGCCCTCTCGTCCGCACAGGCCGGAGCTCTGCGATTCGTGTTGGTGGGCCTCCTCCTCGTCATCATCGTCATTCTTAGACCTCAAGGAATCGTCGGCGACAAGAGGGAGTTGACCTTTGTCCGGAAGTAAACCCATGAAGAAGGCTCCGCAGAAGGCCACGGGCTTGCATGTTGGGGATGCAACCCCCGGCGTGAAGAAGGTCGACCCGATCCTGGTCGCTGA
>JBMUEW010000079.1:0-2552 GCA_049460875.1 Pontimonas sp. | reverse complement strand
ATTCAATTTACGTGGAGCCATGCTGGCCGCCGAGACAATTAAGCCAGTCGCCGCCGTGTCTCTTGACCTTGTGGCCGCGGGTGACACCCCAGAAATGGGGGCGCCGAATGGTGTTGAGGTAGGGAAGGGCCCAGTCATGGGTCTCTACAGCTTCCACGGTCGGGGAACACTCAATGGTGTTATCCCCCATCCCGGGTTAGTCGAGATGGTGGAAAAGAGCGCAATGAAGGGAAAGATTTCCCTTCAGAAGCACGCGACCATGGGCTTGCTCACGGATGCGTCGTATGTGCAATTTGTCAACGGAGGAACTCCGGCACTCGATCTGTGCTGGCCCACGAGGTATACCCACACGGGGGTGGAGATGTGCTCTCTGGATGACCTCGAAGGACTACAAACTCTCATCACCCAGGTGGTGACGTCGTTCCCCGCGCAGTGGGATGGCACCAGAAAATAATCAACACCCGACACAACAGGAGGCAGACAATGGCGACCGACCTACTGATGGGAATCGACGTAGGAACCTACGAAACAAAGGGTGTGCTGGTGACCCCCGAGGGCACCGTGGTAGCCACCGAGGTTATGCCCCACAAAATGATCTTCCCCCGCGCGGGCTGGGCGGAACACGACCCGGAGGGCACCTGGTGGGGTGATGTCGCCCACGTGAGCAAAGCGCTCCTGGCCACCGAAGGAATCTCCGCCGACCAGGTCAAAGGTGTAGGCATCAGCGCGATTGGCCCCGATGTTTTGCCCATCGACGAGGATTTCAAGCCCCTGCGCAATGGCATCCTCTATGGCGTCGACACGAGAGCCGTGGACGAAATCGCCGAAATGAATGAGCGTCACGGTGCTGACTACATTTTCAACGCGTGTGGAAACGCTCTCTCGTCCCAAGCCACCGGGCCGAAGATTCTCTGGATCAAGAAGAACGAACCCGAGGTCTATGAGAAGGCTCGCTGGTTTGTCGATGCGACCACCTTTATCGTGGCCAGGCTGACCGGTCGGGTCGTGGTGGATCACTTCTCGGCAGGCTCGCACCACCCGATGTATGACCCGTGGAAGCGCGACTGGAACGATGAACTGAACGACGGAATCGTCGAGCGCGAGCGTCTTCCCGAGCTTGCCTGGAGCCACGAACTCGCGGGAACCGTGACCGAGTGGGCTGCTTCAGAGACCGGCCTGAATGTGGGCACCCCGGTCTCCGTGGGCACCATCGACGCTGGGGCCGAATCCTTCAGCGTGGGGGTCACCGAGCCCGGCGAAATGATGATGATGTATGGCTCCACCATTTTCATGATTCAGGTCACCGATAACGACCAAGCCCGCGATGAGCGACTCTGGGTCGCCCCGTATCTGTTCCCTGGAACGTGGTGCCTGCTGGCGGGCATGGCTACCTCTGGCGCCCTCACGCGCTGGTTCAGGGACTCTTTCGCTGCCGACCTGGTTGCTGCGGAGGAGGCAGGCGGTGAACCTGCCTATGGGGTGTTGACCAGGGAAGCCGGAGAGTCACAGCCTGGCTCTGGTGGAGTGATTGTGTTGCCCTACTTCTCTGGGGAAAGAACGCCGATTAATGACCCCAAAGCTAAGGGCGTCATCTTTGGACTGAGCCTCACCCACACCAGGGGGGATCTCTTCCGAGCGACGCTCGAGGGAATGGGACATGGCATCAAACAACACGTGGACATGTTCACGGAGATGGGTGCGCCTCCCCACACGATTCAGGCTGTGGGAGGTGGAACGAAGAACGCAGTGTGGCTCCAGAGCGTGAGCGATATCAGCGGTGTTCCGCAGAAAGTCGCTCCGGTGACGGTGGGGGCTTCCTATGGTGACGCCTTGCTCGCCGCCATCGCGACGGGAATTGTCAGCGGGCCGGAAGCTATTCGTGACTGGCAGGGAGAAGGCTCCATCGTGACGCCGAACCCCGCCATGGCAGACACCTACGCTCCCCTCCACGAGATCTATACCGGCCTCTACGAGGCGACGAAGGAGCAGATGCACCGGCTCCACGACCTCGGCTACTAGGGAATCAGGGCCACCCGATACGACGGTTTTGCTGAAAGGTAGTCAAACGCAGCTTTCGCCTCACTCAGCGGGAACGTTTTCTCCATAATGGGGCTGAGGTCGATATCTCCCGCGGCAATCATGTCGGTGGCTCGCTGGTGGTCCTGAATATCGGCACTGACCGCACCGATGATGCGCACCTCGCTGTTATGGACCCAGTTCGGGTCAATCTCGAGAGGCTCTACCGGGTGAGCGGAGGCGAAGAGGCAGAGAGTCCCCCTCGGCTGGAGGATTTTGAGCCCTTGTTCGTTGACAGACTTCGACCCAATCGCAGTGACGACTCCGTCGACCCCTCCGGGATAGGCCTCGAGAATCAGGTCGACCGCATCACCAGGGCTCAGGAGTGTTTTGCGGATTCCATTCTGTGCGGCATAGTCCAGGCGCTCCTGGTCCATATCGACCAGGGTGACATCGACACCCTCGTGCTGAAGGACCAGAGCGTTCAAAAGCCCCATGGGTCCTGCCCCAAAGACGACTGCGGTGTCTTCCGCTTT
>JBMUEW010000078.1:0-2564 GCA_049460875.1 Pontimonas sp. | reverse complement strand
GCGTGGGGTCGCTACTGGGGGTGGGATGTCAAAGAAGTCTGGACCTTCATCATTTGGGTGCTGTTTGCCGGCTACATCCACGCCAGGGCCACCAGGGGCTGGCGTGGATCTCGCGCCGCGTGGCTTGGCATCATCGGGTTTGGAGCCGTCTTGTTCAACTACACCGTGGTGAATATCGCCTTCACCGGGTTGCACTCCTACTCCGGTCTCTAAACCAGGTCGAGACACCTCTCCAGGCGCTCCAGCCACCAGTGCGTTCGCTCTGAGTTGGCAGCCAGTGATGACACGGCGTCACGGTCGAGAACTGGTGGGGTCACAGAAAGCTCACCACCGTGGGCGACCAGCGGTTCGGTCACAACATCGGCGGACAAAAAGGCCTCTGTTCCAAGCCCCGCATCGAGCACTGTGCCCACGCTGTCCTGAAGCCACCCCACCATCTGAGCACCTCGATAGAGTCCAACACTGCTCTCCAGCGCACTGGAAACCACAACCTCGAGACCAGCGTCCAGTGCTGTCTGAGCGACCTGCCTTGTGGCGGCGAGACCACCGAGAGGTTGCACCTTCACAACGACCACATCGCAAGCCTCTGCGGCAATGACCGCATCGATGTCATCGAAGCGTCGAATGCTTTCATCCGCTGCCACCTGGATTCCTAGCCGCGAAATCCGCCGGCGAAGCTCCGCCATGTCTGAGAGCTCCGTGACGGGCTGTTCGACATAGTCCAGATCGAGCATCTCCATCTCTCGAATGGCGTGCTCGGCTTCATCCAAAGTCCACGATCCGTTCGCATCCACCCGAATTCGTCCAGCAGGGCCCAGCGCATCGCGAACAGCACCGACCCTGGCAACGTCATCACGCAACGTGGTGCCAGGCCCACCCACTTTGACCTTGACGGTGCTAGGCATCCCAGCGTGGCTAAGAAGTCCAGCCACCTCGTGAGCTTCCACCGCGGGGATGGTGCCATTCACTCGAACAGACGAGGGAGCTGGGGGTGCTGATTCGAATGCTTGCTCGAGGGCCGCTCGAAGCCACGTGGCTGCTTCAGCATCGTCATACTCGACAAACGGACTCCATTCGGCGGGACCCTCGGGCCCCTCGAAGAGCACCAGTTCTCGGTGAGTGAGCCCTCTGAAAGGAGTGGCGAGGGGAATGGAGACAACGTGAGCATGCGACAAGACCTCTGATGCATGCGGGGAGCTCATGCTCCACAGTGTTCCACGAGTTCTCCGTCGTAGGCTTAGAACATGTCTGGCACGCTCTCCCCGCTCTTCGATGAGGCTCTGTGGCGTGTTGTTCCCGGTTTTGAAGACTTGAAAGATGTCACCTACCACCAGGATGAGGCTCATTCGATGGCGAGGGTGGCGTTCAATCGCCCTGAGGTGAGAAACGCTTTCCGTCCCCACACCGTCGATGAGCTCTATCGGGTGCTCGATCACGCGAGGCTGATTCCCACCCTCGGCGCTGTGATTCTCACGGGTAATGGCCCCAGCCCCCGTGATGGTGGCTGGGCGTTTAGTGCCGGGGGAGACCAGCGAATTCGCGGGAAAGATGGTTACCAATACTCCGACAGCGACGACGCCACCGGCATTGACGCCTCCAAGGCCGGACGGCTCCACATTCTTGAAGTCCAGCGGCTCATTCGCTTCATGCCCAAAGTCGTCATTGCTGCGATTCCTGGCTGGGCTGCGGGAGGTGGTCACTCGCTCCACGTCGTGTGTGATCTGAGTATTGCCAGCGCCGAGCACGCTCGCTTCAAACAAACCGATGTCGATGTTGGATCTTTCGATGGCGGATATGGCAGTGCCTATTTCGCCAAACAGGTGGGGCAAAAGTTTGCCAGGGAAGTGTTCTTCCTCGGCCAGGAATACGACGCGGCACGAGCTCTCGAGATGGGTGCGGTCAATGCGGTGGTTCCGCACGAAGAGTTGGAGCGGGCTGCCGTGTCGTGGGCGAGGACCATACTCACCAAGAGCCCCACCGCGATTCGTATGGTGAAGTTCGCTCTGAACGCCACCGACGATGGACTGGTCGGCCAGCAGGTGTTCGCTGGGGAAGCAACCCGCCTTGCTTATGGAACGGACGAAGCCGTGGAGGGCAGGGACGCATTCTTAGATAAGCGCCAGCCTGACTGGTCACCCTTTCCCTGGCAGATATAGCGTCGACTCGCATGCGTGAGCTTCTCGTCGTCGATGTGAGCGACCCCCGGTCGCTCCTGGAACCACTCCACCGTGCACTTTTTGAGGGCGGACCCGCGGTACTGCCAAGACCTGGCGGTGCGAAGGTGACTGCAACGGCACCCATGGAGGTCGATGACGAGATTGCGCTCGTCATCGAGACCAGCGGAACCACGGGTGCTCCCAAACGTGTGGCGCTTGGTGCAGAGGCGGTGCTCGCGAGCGCGCGGGCTGCCGTCGAGGAACTGGGACAGCCCGGCACGTGGTTGCTTTTGCTTCCCGCGCACTACATCGCTGGAGTTCAAGTCCTGGTGCGAAGTCTTGTGAGCGAGACGACTCCGGTGGTGTTGCATCCTGAGCCGTTTTCGAGTGTGGCGATGGCATCGAAAG
>JBMUEW010000077.1:0-2698 GCA_049460875.1 Pontimonas sp. | reverse complement strand
GTGATGCCAAGTTTCGGCAGTGTGTACTTGAACAGGTTGTAGGTTCCGCCATACACGGACGAGGAGCTCACAATGTGGTCCCCGGAGTGAGCGATGTTGAGAATGGCGTTGGTGGTCGCTGCTTGACCTGAGGCGAGCAGGAGTGCTGCCGTTCCACCCTCGAGGGCGGCAATGCGCTGCTCGGCAACATCCTGGGTGGGGTTCATGATGCGGGTGTAAATGTTTCCAAACTCCGCAAGCGCGAAAAGGTTCGCGGCGTGCTCGGCACTATCGAACACATACGCGGTGGTCCGGTAGATCGGGGTCGCCCGTGAGTGCGTCGAGGGGTCAGCGGTGGCGCCCGCGTGGATTTGCTGGGTTTCAAACTTCCAGGTGTCTGCCATGAGGTTTCTTTCGCTAAAGGTAGGGGGACACCCCTGTGGGTGCCATTGGTTGATAACGATAGGTCGCAGGGCGCCCGCCGTCACGTCCGGGCGTAACGCTGGGTAATAAAGACTCAGTCGCGCAATGATTTTTGCATCATGACGATGCCGATCCAGCGGCCGAATTTGAAGCCCACTTTGCCCATCCGTCCTGATTCGGTGAAGCCGAATTTTGCGTGGAGGGCCATGGACGCTTCTGCCCCAGAATCTGCGATGACCGCAATCATTTCTGAGAGGCCCTCTTCCCTGCACCGCTCGATCAGGTCACCGAGGAGTGCACTTCCCAAGCCACGACCCAAAGAGGCGGGCCCCAAGTAGATGGAGCTTTCGACAGTTTTTCGAAACCCAGCTTTTTCTCGAAAGGGGAAGACGTAGGCGTAACCCAGCAGTGTTCCTTGCGGGGACACGGCGACCCGGAATGGATAGCCGAGTTTCTGGAGGTGTCGAAATCGCGCTCGAAACTTGGTGATGCTGGGGGCTTTTTCATCCAGGGTCACCACTGAGTTCCTCACGTAGTGGCGATACAAGGCCAAAATGTCGGGGACATCGTCCTCTGTTGCCCCTCGGATCTCATAGGAGAACTCTGCGGGCGCCTCTCCCGGTGGCTGGAGGTGTCGCGGGAGGCTGCGGCGCTTCTGGTATTCCTCGGGCAGCATCAGGTTTCTCCTAGCGACCAGTCGACGGGGGTGTAACCGGCGTCTTCTCGCAGACGGTTGACCCGACTAAAGGGCTTGGACCCAAAAAATCCGTGTCGTGCGGAGAGTGGGCTGGGGTGAGCCGATTCGATCACGGGGGTGTCACCGAGAAGTGGTTTAAGCTCTCCCGCTTCTCTGCCCCACAAGATGGCAACAAAGAAGTGGCCCGTGGCGACTAGTCCCTTCACGACGGCATCGGTGAAGGCGGTCCAGCCGAGTGTCCGGTGTGCACCAGGGGATCCCACCAGTGTGGTGAGGTGGCGATTCAGGAGGAGCACCCCGTGGTCGGCCCACGGGCTCACATCACCGTGCGTAGGGAGGTCGATACCGAGATCATCTCTGAGTTCTTGACGAATGTTGCGCAGGCTCGGAGGGAGCGGGGTAACGCCTGGCTCCACAGAGAAGGCCAGACCACTGGCGTGAGACTGGCCTGGGTAGGGGTCTTGGCCAAAGATGGCGCATGCCACTGCCTCAGGCGGGGTATCGAATGCCCGCAGAATCTTGTCTGCGGCAGGGGTCATCAACGCTTTTCTCGCGGGTGAGGCATCCAGTTTTCGACCTATCGCAGTCAACGCAGCGATGCCCTCGGGGCCGACCACGGTGGCCCATCGTGGGGGCAGGGCACTGGGCAAATACTCTTCGAGTGGGCCCTGGTCCATGACCCCAGGTTATTGGGTGGTGGCGGTGCGCATCTCTTGCACCAGGGCAACCCCTAGGTCATAGGACTCCCTGCCACCTGGCTGAATGAGGGCTGAGTACCAGGAGTCGGCATAGAGGGAATTGTGGATGGCCGGCACGATGACCTCATCACCCCATTTCCAATAGGTCAGGGCACCATCGGCGGTTTGGCCGACGTTGAGTTGTTGGGCCAGCAGGTCATCAATGACGGTAGGCCGGATTGCATCATCAACGAGCGCTGTTCCCAAAATGATGTTGATGCCCGTGTCGGCTTCTCCGGGGATGGCATACAGGCACGACAGTCCACCCACGAGCTCTTCGGGCGTTTGCCCTTCCACATAGATGGGGTCATTGCTGGGGCTTCCAGGACCGGCAATCAGCTCCACGCCTTGAGTCTCAAGAAGCGCTGCACCGGATTCGTTGAGTAGAGCCGTGCAATCCGAGGGGCGGGAGTAACTGAGTTCTACCGGAGCTTCCTCTTCGACCGTTTCTTCCACAGTCACCACTTCCTCGGTCACGAGGGTGTCGCTCGCCGTGGAGCACGCTGCGAGGAAGAAGACAAGAGTGACCGCGGTCAGCGAGCCCTGCTGTATCCGCATGGACTTGGACACGGTCATCACCTCTCTGCCTGGAGTATAGAACCCGGCTGTGGCAGAAACCTGGCGCCACGATAGTCTGCAACCGTGTCGTTACTTCACCAGTTTTCCGCCACGAAGCTGGTCTCGATGCGTCGCTCCGGTGAGCTCTCGGCCCTGGAGGTCGTGGAGTATTTTCTCGCCCGAATCGACACTCACAATCCCTCGCTTCACGCGCTGGTTACCGTCACCACCGAGCTCGCCAGAGATCGTGCTATCCAGATGGATAAAGGTGAGATAGAGCCTGGACTGCTCTGGGGTCTGCCGT
>JBMUEW010000076.1:0-2779 GCA_049460875.1 Pontimonas sp. | reverse complement strand
ACGATGTGCGCAGGCTGACGCTTGCTCGAGAAACGTGCGGAGAAGATTTTCCCATTGCGGTTGATGCCAACCAACGCTGGGAGGTGGACGAAGCAATCGACTGGATTTCCGCGCTATCACCCATGGGACTCGATTGGGTCGAGGAGCCTACGAGCCCGGATGACGTGAATGGCCACGCAGCAATCCAGAAGGCGGTGGCCCCCACCCGGGTGTCAACGGGAGAGCACATGGCTAACCGCGTCATGGCACGCCAGCTTCTGGAGTCCGGGGCAGTGAGCGTCTTACAGATCGACAGCGCCCGTGTTGCTGGAGTGAACGAGAACCTCGCAATACTTGCACTCGCTCACCACTTTGGAGTGCCTGTCTTCCCACACGCCGGGGGAGTGGGGCTGTGTGAAGCGGTTCAGCATTTGGCCTTCTTTGATTACGTGGCCTTGAGTGGATCAAAGGACGATCGGGCGATCGAATATGTCGACCATCTTCACGAGCATTTTGTCGACCCCGTTGAGGTTCGAGCGGGAAGGTATTGGCCGACCGATGTGCCAGGCTCTAGCCAAGAAATGGTTCCCGAGTCAATGAACTATTTCGCGTTCCCGGACGGCGGAGAGTGGGCGAGCGCATGACAGTACACGAGGTGGAACTGGGAAGGGCAGGAATTCGTTGTTCTTCCCTGGCGCTGGGGACTGCAGGGATCGGGAACTTGTTCCGAGAGGTGAGCGACAGTGATGCCGCCGACACCCTCGAGGTGTCCCGCTCCGCTGGAGTCTCATATTTTGATACCGCTCCGCACTACGGCTTGGGCCTTGCCGAGACTCGGCTGGGAAAATTCGTTTCGGACGTTGGCAGAGACTCGCTCGTGCTCTCGACCAAGGTGGGTCGCCTCATCCGTGACAATCCGCATGCGGATGGGGGATGGGATGACCAGGGGTTCATGGTGTCCAATCAGGTCCATCGAGTGCTCGACTATTCCTATGACGGGGTGATGACCTCACTGGAAGAATCGCTCCAGCGCCTGGGAGTGGACTCCGTCGATATCGTTTTTGTCCACGATCCGGATGAGCACGAGAAAGAGGCACTTGAGGGAGCCTTTCCCGCGCTCGAGAAGTTGCGCTCAGAAGGCACCATTCGCTCGTATGGCGCAGGAATGAACCAGTCGGAAATGCTCGCGAGATTTGTTCGTGACACCGACCTCGACGTTGTGATGTGCGCGGGAAGATTTTCTCTTCTCGAACAGCCGGCGCTCGATGATCTCCTGCCTCTTGCGGTGGAGAGAGATGTCTCAGTCGTTGCGGCCGGAGTTTTCAATTCTGGAATTTTGGCCACTGAGTCACCTACAGAAGGTGCTCACTACGACTACGCCCCGGCGCCACCCGATGTCCTGGCGCGCGCGCAATCACTTGCCGAGGTTAGTTCTGCCCACGGCTACTCGCTGCCGCAAGTGGCAGCACAGTTCCCTTATCTGCACCCCGCTATCGATGTTGTGTGCTTGGGCGCACGAAACGGTAGCCAGGCTTCGAGGAACATCGCGCTCTTTGATGTCGAGGTGCCACGGTCCTTCTACGAAGAACTTGCTCACCAGGGCTTGATTAGTTCTGACGCTCTGGCTTACTGACCCTTCTCAATAGCCGACATCGTTGGCGCGAAGCGCTTGAGAGAGTTTTCGATGTGCTCGAGCATGAGTCTGGAAGCGGTGGATTCGTCACCATCCATGACGGCCTTCGCAATGGCTTGGTGCTCGGTAAACGCGAGGAACCCCGAATTGGGTTTGTAGTACAACTCGAAGAGTTCACCCACGACCTCGGCGTCTTCTCGTGGCTCGTCCATCCATGTCTTCAACACGGTGTAGAGCCGAAAGAGATGGAGGTGGCAGTGTGTGCGAACGTAAGCGTCTTTGACAAACTCACTACCGGAAAGCTCCGCGATCAACGTGTGGAAGCGTGAATCGTGTTCACTCATTGCCGCATACGCATCATCAGGGTCAAGCGTCTCGGCAGCTCGTCCCCGCTCTAGTTCTTCGGTCAGACGCTCTCGACCCTCGTCAGTGATCAGTTTCGCAGCCTGTGTGGCGGCCCAGGGCTCGATGATTCCGCGGAATTGAAAGAGATCCTGAATCTGGTGAACGGTCAAGAGATCTGTAGCTGCATAACCTCGCAGGGGCTCCTTAATCACGAGGTCATCGGACTCAAGGCGGGCTAATGCTTCTCGGACGGGTGTCTGCGAAACATCGAGCTCTCGCGCAAGTGCATCAATGTTGATGCGCTCACCCGGTGCAATCTCGTGAGTCAGCACCATCTCTCGAATGCGGCCATAGGTCTCATCCGACAGCACGGTCCGAAGCGATCTCAGAGGCTTTACTGCTTTGCTCGCCGCCATCGGGGTACCACTTCTGTCAGGAACCGTGTGTCTCAGAGTCTAGTCAGCATGGTTGCTCGCGCCTGCATTGACGTCTACGACTCAGGTGCGTGCTCTCGTGCGCAGACCGTCCATGCCTCCATCGACGGCGAGCGAAGCGCCCGTCGTTGATGCCTGGTCGGGGCTCGCGAGGAAACACACCGCAGAGGCCACTTCGTCGGCAGAAACCAAACGTCCCATGGGCTGGCGAGCATTCAATGCTGCTCTCTCTGCCTCAGGGTCTGGCGCATGCCGCAAGAGCCTGTCTACCCATGGAGTATCGGCGGTCCCCGGATTGACGCAGTTAACGCGGACGTTGTCCTTAATCATGTCTGCGGCCATCGCTTTGGTCAGAGATAGCACGGCCCCTTTACTTGCGGAATACACC
>JBMUEW010000075.1:0-2798 GCA_049460875.1 Pontimonas sp. | reverse complement strand
CGTTCATTTTTCTCCTTGCTCTCACTCCGAAGATTGATCGGATACCTCCACGCTATCGATAGGAATCGCACAGAGAAAGGCACACACTGAATAATTCACGATTGGAGGTGAAAGGGCTGATCAAAGAAAGCGCCCTGAAGCCCCCTGTTTGGCACGCCCGGAGGGATTCGAACCCCCAACCTTCTGATCCGTAGTCAGATGCTCTATCCGTTGAGCTACGGGCGCAGGTTACTGAAGTAACTGCACGAGCATACCAGCCAGAGAGACTCTGAGGTTCGGGGCATCACACCAACCCAAGACCAATACTGCTCGGGGTAGTTACTGGCTAGTCGCTCTGACCCAGGGCAAAATTCGCTGCATGGCGAGCGTGCAATGTGGTGGTCGGAAAATAGGGAACGTCAAGATCATCCTGTGTCACCAGGAGTTCAATCTCGGTGCACCCTGCGATCACACCCTGGACAGCATCCTCTCGCGACATCCGACCGATCACCTCCAGGACCTGTTCACGGGAAGCAGGGTTGATGATTCCCTGGACTAGCTCGTCATAGATGATGCTGTGGATCGTGTCACGTTCCTCCTCTGAAGGAACCACAACCTCAAGGTTGTAGCGCTCTGCAAGCGCATCGCGATAAAAGGGTTGCTCCATCGTGTAGCGGGTGCCGAGTAAAGCAACGCGCTTCACGCGGGTCGCCTGAATGGCCTTTCCTGTGGCATCGACGATGTGCAGTAGCGGAACGGAAATCGCGGTCTCAATCGCATCCGCTACGCGGTGCATGGTGTTGGTGCATAAGACGATGGCCTCGGCACCGACTCGCTCCAGATCCGCCGCCGAACGCGCGAGCACCTCTCCGGCCGAGTCCCAGTCATGTGTGGCCTGAAGTTTCTCGATGTCAGCGAAGTTGAAAGACCTGACAATGAGGTCTGCCGATGCGACCCCGCCTAGAGCATCACGAACAGACTCGTTGATGATTTTCTCGTAGACAACCGAGGACTCCCACGACATTCCGCCGAGTAACCCTAGGGTCTTCATCGACTACTTCCCCTCGCGGGAATCCTCGGGTGCTTCAACGCGCGAGGCCGAGCGACCGAGGCGCAAGGTGCTGACAAGACCGAGGAGCAGGAACGCTCCCGCCGCATACGAGGCAAACCGTGCGCCGTCGGTGAACGCCTCACCGCTTGCGCTTTGAATGTCTTGGGCAACACCTTCTGGGACCTGATTGGCTTGAAGGGTATCGGCGATCACAGGGATCGCACCCCCAGCCGAGCTAACCACTGCGTCGACAATCTGTGTCTGTTGGGCGCTATCGACGCTTAGCTCATCGAGACGATCCGTGAGGGATAGCTCCGTGCCTGTAAAGAGCATGGTGCCAATGACCGCAATACCGAGAGCAGACCCCACCTGCCTCACCGTTGACTGAGAACCCGATGCCTGTCCTGTTTCAGACATCGGAACATCGACCATAATCACGCCCGTAAGTTGAGCCGTCGCGAGTCCTACGCCCACCCCATAGACGAAAAGGAACGCGGCAATCGATGTCCACCCTGTTTCGGTTGAGGCGAAAACGCCAAAACCCACCACCCCAATAATCTCCAGGGCCACACCCAATTGCACTGCCCGAGCGGGCGGAAGTTTGCCGGAGAGAGCTCCCCCCACACCCGAGGCAACAAATGCTCCCCCTGCGAGCCATAACAGGACTAACCCTGAACCAATCGGGGTCATACCGATGACATTTTGAAGCCAGAGCGGAATCGCAAAAATGAGTCCAAACTCTCCCATGGAGATGATGAGAGCGGCGATAGACCCGTTTCGGAACGACTCAATGCGAAAAAGCTTGAGATCCAGCAGGACACCTTTGTTTGCGCGTGCTCGACGGTTCTCCCACCAGACGAAAAGAACACCAAAGACCACAGCAGAAGTGAGCGCAACCGGGATGACCGAGAGTCCACCGTCTGGCCAGACGAAATCACCTACTTCGAATGTGTTCACTCCGTTGGTTAGCCACCAGCCATAGACACGGCCTTCGATAAGCCCGAAGACGAGCGGACCAAAAAGGAGGACAGAAAGAAGAGCCCCTACCCAGTCGATGGGCTTTTTGTCGCCGGGCGCCCGTGATTCGATCACGGTGGCGATAAGACCCGCCATGATGACAATCCCCAGAGGCACGTTGATAAGAAATGCCCACCGCCAGGTGAAGTCTGTGGCGAGCCAGCCACCCAAGACGGGACCGACGGCAACCATTCCCCCGATGGTGGACCCCCAGACCGCGAACGCGATTCCGCGCTCTCGACCCTGGAAGGTGGCGTTGACTAAGGACAAAGTCGTGGGGAGCACCATCGCGCCACCAAATCCCTGGACGACCCGAGCAAGAATCATGCTCGAGGCAGAATCGGTCGACCCCGCCCACACCGAGGCCACCACAAAGATCAAGATTCCCACGAGCAGTAGTCGACGGCGCCCAATTCTGTCGGCGAGCGACCCCCAGATCAACAAAGTCGACGCAAAGACCAGCACATAGCTCTCTTGCACCCATTGGACCTCGGTGGAGGTAAGGCCCAGGTCTCTGATGATTTCCGGGAAAATCGTGTTGACAATCGTGCCGTCGATGATGACGAGCGAAATTGCCAGTGAAATGAAGAGCAACCCGATCCATCGGGTGCGTGATGTCGCCATGACTCCTGCTACTTTCTCATCCCCGCCAAGAAGCTGGGGTACCCCTTCAGCCTAGAGTCTTGCGAGTGAATCGATGTCTTCGAGGAACTGGCCGACCATTTCCCCCGACACCGTCATACGAGTGTCG
>JBMUEW010000074.1:0-2922 GCA_049460875.1 Pontimonas sp. | reverse complement strand
GGCGTGAGCCCGGGGAATATGCCGAGCCAGGGCCAGAATATGGGCGATAGCGAGCTCCGCAGCACTGACAATGTTGGAGGTGGGGGCGTTGACCACCATGACGCCAGCTTCGGTTGCCGCTTTGATGTCGACGTTATCGAGTCCGACCCCCGCTCGTGCGATGACTTTGAGGTGTGTGGCTACCGAAAGAGCTTCCGCGTCCATCTGGGTTGCAGACCTGATGAGCACTGCGTGAGCGTCCGTGAGGGCGTCGAGAAGCTCAGCCCTATTAGCGCCATCGGTGTGGCGAATATCAAAATCTGAGCCCAGTGCTTCGAGGGTTGCTGGAGAGAGCTCTTCAGCGATGAGCACGACGGGTTTCGTCACGAACGATACCTTTCCGCGAAACGACGCGCTATCTTGACGCTTTGCCCTCTACATAATCAGAATCACTCTGCTTCCAGGAGAAGAGAGCACGAAGTTTACGGCCGGTTTCTTCAATCGGGTGCCCTTCACCTTTGGCACGGAGAGCCTGAAACTCGGGTGCTCCTGCGTCCTGGTCAGCGATGAAGCGTTGTGCAAATGCTCCCGACTGTATATCGGCGAGGACGCCCTTCATGTTTTCTTTCACGTCTGGAGAGATAACGCGGGGACCGGATACATAGTCGCCATACTCAGCAGTGTCGGAAATAGACCAGCGCTGCTTGGCGATTCCGCCCTCCCACATGAGGTCCACGATGAGTTTTAGCTCATGTAGCACCTCAAAATAGGCAATCTCCGGTTGGTAGCCGGCCTCAGTCAAGACCTCGAAACCATATTGAACGAGTTGTGAAGTTCCGCCACAGAGCACAGCCTGCTCGCCGAACAGATCGGTTTCGGTTTCCTCTGTAAAGGTGGTGGTGATACCTCCTGCGCGGAGAGCCCCCAAACCTTTTGCGTAAGACCAGGCAAGGTCCCAGGCTCCTCCCGATGCATCATTTTCGACAGCGACAATAACCGGAACACCGCGGCCTGCCTCGAACTCACGACGAACGGTGTGACCGGGGCCCTTGGGGGCAATCAGGATGACGTCAACAGTTGCGGGAGGCTTAATGTAGCCGAAACGGATATTGAATCCGTGACCAAAGACCAAAGTTTTTCCTTCAGAGAGGTTCGGCGCTACATCCTCTGCGTAGAGGTGACGCTGGTGCTGATCGGGGGCAAGAATCACGATGACATCGGCCCACTGAGTGGCATCAGCTGTCGTCATCACTGTGAATCCAGCTTCTTCGGCCTTCGGAGTTGACGCCGAGCCCTCTTTCAGAGCAACGACAACCTCAACACCGGAGTCGCGCAGGTTTTGAGCGTGAGCGTGACCCTGCGAGCCGTACCCCACTACGGCAACTTTCTTGCCTTGGATGATGCCGAGGTCAGCGTCCTTGTCGTACTTGATGTCCGTCACAGCTACATGTCTCCTTGATTGGCGGGCTTTGGTACCAAGCCTAGTTCTTATTGATGCGATCAGAAATGCTCTTGGATCCCCGGCCAATCGCCAGAAGCCCAGACTGTGCGATTTCCTTAATGCCATAGGGCTCAAGGACCTTAAGGAGAGCGCGAACCTTGGCGCTGTCACCGGTGACCTCGATAACAAGAGCATCCGTGACGACATCCACCACTCGTGCGCGGAATAGGTTTGTCGCTTCGAGAATTTGAGACCTCGTGGAGTTGTCCACCCGCACCTTTATCAGCATGTGCTCCCGGGCAACCGATTGGTCGGGCTCCAGCTCCACGATTTTCAAGACGTTCACCAACTTGTTGAGCTGCTTGGTCACCTGCTCCAAGGGCAGGTCCTCAACATCGACTACGACGGTGATGCGCGATAAGCCAGGGATTTCGGTTTTTCCCACGGCAAGTGACTCAATATTGAATCCTCGCCTGGCAAATAGACCTGCCACCCTGGTCAGAAGACCTGGCTTATCCTCCACGAGGAGCGAGAGAACGTGGCTCATGATTTATTCCTCGTCCCACTCGGGCGCATGGTCCCTCGCATATTGAACCTGAGAATTACCGACCCCCTGAGGCACCATAGGCCAGACCATGGAATCTTTCGACACAATGAAATCGATAACGACCGGCCGATCATTAGTCTCCATAGCGAGCTTGATAGCTGGCTCGACCTCCTCTTTGGTGCGCACCCGAATTCCGAGAGCACCATAAGAATCTGCCAATTTCACAAAATCAGGCACCATGACCGTGTCGTGACCCGTATCCAGATCAGTAAACGAATGGCGTCCGTCGTAAAACAGTGACTGCCATTGACGCACCATCCCCAGAGAGGAGTTGTTGATGACCGCAACCTTGATGGGGATGTTGTTTATAGTGCAGGTTGCCAGCTCTTGATTCGTCATCTGGAAACACCCATCACCATCAATAGCCCAGACCAAACGATCGGGCTCGGCAACTTTCGCACCCATGGCAGCAGGGATGGCGTACCCCATCGTTCCGGCCCCACCGGAGTTCAACCATGCGTTAGGGCGCTCATATTCAATGAACTGAGCGGCCCACATTTGATGCTGGCCCACTCCTGCGGCAAACACCGCTTCCGGTCCGGACATCTCACCAATCTTCTGAATCACCCACTGGGGTGAGAGAAGACCATCTTCTGGCTCGTCATAACCCAGCGGATATTGCTCGCGCAAAAAGTTCAGTCTCTCCCACCACGCACTGTAATCAGGCTTGTGGGCCTTGGCTGCTTGGTTGAACGCTGCGGACAGATCCCCCAACACATCCTTCACGTCTCCCACGATGGGCACCTCAGCATGACGAATCTTTCCAATCTCTGCGGGATCGATATCGACATGGATGACTTTCGCGTGGGGAGCGAATTCACTGGCTTTGCCCGTAACTCGATCGTCAAACCTCGCTCCCAACACCACGAGCAAGTCCGATTCCTGGAAAGACAAG
>JBMUEW010000073.1:0-2933 GCA_049460875.1 Pontimonas sp. | reverse complement strand
TCCTGCTGGTTGCGGCTGTCGTGGGTTTTCTCGCAAACCTTCTTCGCCAGCCCCTCATCGTCGCCTACATTTTCGTGGGGATTTTGTTGGGCCCCGCATTCTTGGGCCTGGTCTCGGCGAGTGAAGAGATTGAACTTCTCGCAAAGTTTGGTATTGCCATCCTGTTATTCCTGGTCGGGCTCAAGCTGGATATCAGTTTGATTCGCTCGACCGGGCTCGTGGCGTTGACCACCGGTGTCGCTCAGGTTCTCATCACGATGGGTATTGGGTTCCTTATTGTGCTCGCCTGGGGTTTCGAGTGGATTCCAGCGCTCTATGTTGCTCTCGCTCTCGCGTTCTCCTCGACCATCATCATCATCAAGGTCCTCTCAGACAAACGTGAGCTTGACCAACTCCACGGCCAGATTGCGGTCGGAGTCCTCATCGTTCAAGACATTCTGGTCATTGTCGCCATGGTGGTGATCGCGTCGATGGGATCTCCCGACGGTGCCGACGAGCCCACATCGCTTCTGGTCACCCTGGTCGGCAGTGTGATTTTCCTCGCAGCGGTCGCACTCCTCGCGCGGTATGTCGTCCCGAGGCTTCTGTCCGTCCTCGCGCGAAGCCAAGAACTCACTTTGCTCTTCGGTGTGGGGTGGGCGATGTCTCTCGCGGGAACAAGCCAATTGCTGGGACTATCGATGGAAATTGGAGCATTCGTGGCAGGGGTTGCGCTGGCGTCGACGCCGTATCGCGAGAGTCTCAGTGCTCGCATGGTGAGCCTGCGCGACATCATGATTCTGTTCTTCTTTATTGAGCTGGGAACCTCGCTGAGCTTTGAGGATGCGGGATCCCAGATTCTTCTCGCCGCGATCCTGTCCCTCTTCGTCTTGGTCCTCAAGCCTCTTATCGTGATGGTGATTATGGGCGCGCTCGGCTATCGAAGCCAGGTCTCGTTCAAAGCGGGCTTTGCCTTGGCCCAAATCAGTGAGTTCTCGTTGATACTGATTGCCCTGGGCTACTCACTGGGTCAAGTAGATAGTGAAATCCTCAGCCTGGTGACCCTGGTGGCGATTATCACCATCACCCTGTCCACGTATTTCATCCTCTACTCGGACAAGCTCTACCCTCTGGCGGCACCCCTGCTACGCCGCTTTGACCGGATTGACTCGCACGACGAAGAGCGGGAAGAGTCCCAAGCTCACCCCTTCGACGCCATCGTGATCGGCGCAGGCAGACTTGGTTCTTCTGTCGTTCGGGGCATGCAAGACAAGGGCGGGCGCTTGCTGGTCGTCGACCAAGACCCACGAGCGCTCAAGGCCGCCAAGGGAGAAGGGGTAGAAACACTCTTTGGTGACATCAGCGACCCCGAATTCGCAGCCTCCCTGCCGCTCAACGAGACAGATGCCGTGATTTGTTCCGTGCACGATAGAAGCACCAATCTCGTGTTGCTCGAGACCCTGACACGGTTTAATTTCGACGGTCGGATTTGCCTCACGGCCATGGATGATGCGACGGCGAAAATGCTCTCGGACAACCCCAACGTCACCGTGATTAGGCCGCTCAAGATGGCGGCAAACCGCATTGTGGATGCTCTCCCGAAGATGAGGGAGCGCTAGACCTTCAGCGAGAGAGAGGGGCTCTTCGAGCGAGAGACGCAGGGGTACATCACGCCGAGCTCATCCTTGTCGGCATCAGACATCACCGAATCAAGGTGCTCTGGTAGTCCTTCCAGGACGGCAACTTCACAGGTGCCACACGTCCCACGCCGACACGACGCCTGCACTGCTATGCCTGCATTCTCGAGGGCTTCAAGGGTGCTCTGGCCAGAATTCACGGGTACCGAGACCCCCGATTCTGTTGCTTCGACGGTGAAGGAATCGAGTTGCCCGTTGGAGACTCGCGCCAGTGGTTCAAACCGTTCAATGTGCAGGCGTTTGGGGGCAACAAGCTGCTCCAGAGAGGCGATGAGTTCTGCAGAACCGCACGCGTAGACATCTGCTGTGGGATCGAGGAGCTCTTCAAGATCAGCGCGCGCCCCTCGCTCTTTCGATGCCCACACCGTCACTCGGTCGCCATAGAGCTCGATGAGCTCGTGAGCAAACACCATGTCATCGGTCGTTCGACAGAGATACAGCAGCGACCACTCCCGGCCCGAGTGAATGGAATAGAGCATCGAGCGAATCGGCGTGATGCCTACTCCGGAGGCAACAAACTGGTACTTTTTCGCGGGTTTGAGAGCAAAGTGGTTTTTCGGGTAATCACACGTGATGACGCTGCCCACTTGCAAGGTGGAGTGAATCCACGTACTTCCCCCGCCCTCGCCGTGGGTGTCGAGTATTCCGAGCTTCAGGGTGCTCCTCTCGGCGGGATCACCACAGAGCGAGTATTGCCGCTCCAGGCCATTGCCGAGGTGGAGGGTGAGGTGAGCGCCCGATTCCCACTCCAGCTCAGTCGTGGAGTCAACCGGGGAGAGAACGAATTCGGCGAGATCGTGTCCGCTCTGGGTTTGCTCGATCACTCGAGCCTCAAAGGTCGGACGGGAAGCGACACTCGCCCGCGGAATCGACGACCTCGCCGGGGGCTTCTCTCGACCGGCAATAACGAGTCTCACGATTCCTGCCAACGTGGCCGTCTTGATAAGAATCAGGGACACCACGGTGTACCAGGGCGCTCCAACATCCGTTCCGACAAGGCCTGAGTGCAGACCCACAAGAACCAGAGCGAGATAGCTCGAGAGGTGAATACCTTTCCAGAGCCCCTCGGGGAGCCACCGGGAACTCAGTGCGGTGAGTTGAACCAAGACAATCAACCAGAACGCGATAATCCCCAGCGCCACCGGTAGCGGTTCGAAGGTGGTCGCGAAAGGGACCAAGATATCGGTCCACCCGAATTCGATGTACTCATCCAGGAGGAGTGTGCCCATGTGGGTGGCAATCATGGCCATCGCGAGC
>JBMUEW010000072.1:0-3034 GCA_049460875.1 Pontimonas sp. | reverse complement strand
GTCCCGAGCGGGTAACGAACGCCGCGACCCCACGCCACAAACAGCATGACGAGCGTCAGGACGATGTTCAATGGTCCGGTGGTGGCAAAGCTTCCGTGGTCGATGTGCCAAATCATGGCGCCCACCATCACAAGGGATAATCCAGCCGCCGCAAGCGGGATGAGGAACTGGTACATCCGGAAGACTGCGGGGAGGATCAAGCCCAATCCACCCAATATTTCGAGTGTGCCCGAAATGGCGTGAAGAGTGGAGCCGAGCTCGTACATCCAGGACATCTGAGCCGGCAGACCGGGTGGGACCACAAAGTGGAGGACGCCGAGGGAGACCCAATAGATGCCAAAGACATACTGTAAGACCCAAAGCAACTTGTTCATCTGAAAATCACCTTCCGTAAGTTAGTCAGTCTCGACGAGAGATATCGCCCCAGTTTAGGAGCGGCGCTAGTCGCCGACCCGATAATTGTTGTGCTGTTTTCCGGAGCTCACTGTCGGCAGTGCCCGAAGTAATCCTGCGCGCTTTCAGTCGCGCAGGATTCATGCGAGCGAGGATGCAGGTCGCCCTAGCTCTTGACGACAGGTTTGCTGTTCCACCTCACCGCACAGGTGACAAGTGTCAGGAGTGGGACTCCAATCACCACGATCGCAAAGGCACCCATCGCGTCGGCGCCTCCGTAGCCGAATTGAGCTGCGGTTCCTGCCGACAAGATTTGGCTCACGGCAAACCCCACCATCGCGATGACTCCTAGTCGGGCTCGAAGCGGGTCTGTCGCGAGAAGGCCAATTCCTAGAACCACGAGCCCGAGGGCGAGGATGTGGAATCCCCAGGCCAATTCGACGACAGCGGCCATGGCAGCCTCTCTGTCGCTCAGTGAGCCAAAGGACGCCCAATACGCCGGAGCGTCCGCAACCGTACTTCCCGAAAGCGCAGCAATGGTGGGAAAGACCGTAAAGAGTGTCCCGCTGGCGAGGAGCCAGAATCGCGTGTTGAAAAACTTCATTATTTTCCTTTCAACCTTTCGTTACAAAAACAGGAGTCCGTGTGCCACGGGGACGGCAATAATCAGAACGGAGAAAATCACTGCAAAGACGCTGAAGCCCGTGAAGGAAGACCCAAAGCTCGTGGCTTTCATCTCATCGGACATGTCTGCAGCCAGCCTCTTCATGTCATCGATAGTCGACATGACGAATAACAACACTCCAAGCGTTTCCACCACGGAAATGATGAACAGAGGGATGCCGGAGGCTGGCCCAGCAATACCAAACGCGATGATGTAGACACCCGCCATCGCGAAGTGCAGGAGGACCCACGCGACCATGGGATACACCCGGTGGTTGAACCAGGGGACGAGTTGCTCTGACGTGAATTTCATGACTGCCCCCTTAGTTCTCTGGATCGTTCCAGTGCAGCGCTCCGGAGATAATCATCCCTAGCGCCGCCACCATAGGAATCACGCCATAGTCAGGGGCAAAATTGCTGAAGCCGACCACTGGCCCGACTAGCACGAGCAATCCGAGGATCACCCAAAATAGAATGCTGACGCCCATGCCAAAAGTCAGGCGAGCACGGGTAGCACCACGGGCAAAGTAGCCAATACCGGCAGCAGCAAGAAGATAGCCGCCCATGAACACGAGGGAGTACCACGTTCCGACCGCAACATCTGCAGGAGCGGTCGACAAGCCGGCGGCTGCGTTCGCTTCTTCCGTAAAGAACAGCGTCATCGTGACGCCCATTCCCCAGAACAATGTGCTGACGAGTAGCCAACCGACCGGATTAAAGAACTTTCTCATACCCTGACCTTTCAATGGAATAGAGCGAACGAGTGCCGCACTCCTCTAAGGCTCCCGCCCAGGGCTCAGGCAGTCTTGTACGAAATGATCATCTTTCTGGCCGGACGTATGACCAGCTAGGCGACGTGGAGGGTGTCTGCTCCCGTCCTCGGCGTCAGGCGATACTGTCCGGGGGAAATACCAGAGTGCTCGATAAATCGATGAGTAAAGTGCGCTTGGTCAAAGTAGCCAGCCTCAGCAGCAACCTCAGCCAGACTCATGGGGCCATTGAGTAACTCCAAAGCTTTGCGGTATCTCCGCAACGACGCGTGACGACTGAGAGACGTACCCAGCCACTGTTTCGCGAGACGGTTTGCATGAGCCCCGGAGTAGCCGGTGAGATCCATCATCTGATCAACTTCTGGAACCTTCCTGCCATCCCTGAACAAATCCACAAATTTTCTCCGGAAAGACAAGAACTCCGGCACTCCCTCTGCCGCTCGGAGTCGCGTCGCCAACCAAGACTCGATGGCTCTCGCCCGCACAGCGAAATTCGGCAAAGTTTTGAGGAGGTCCTCGAGCGGCCTCACATCAATACCCAGGTGCATGGGCGCCACAGTGCGGTTCGCCAACTCTGATGCAGGAATGCCAAAAATCAACATGGCAGCCGCCGGCGTCATCATCGCCAAAATTACGTGTATGCGTCGTCCCGCAACAATTTGGGGGCGGTTCGCAACCGAGAACACCAAGGAGAACTCGTTCCTCTGTGTGCGGTCTGACGGCGAGTCGTCTCCCAAATAGAACTCTGTCGTTTGATCCCGCTCAAGAAAAAATGCAATTTCAACGCTGCCGTTCGGCATAATCAGCGCCCTGCTCGGCCGATCCTGCCTCAGCTCTCCAATGAAATGAACAATTCCCGCTAGTTCCTGGGGAAAATAGATTTGAGGGTCAAAAGGCTCGACCTCGGGCTCCACCACAGCAAGCGACATAGCTCAACCGTCCTCATCACAGTGAGAGTTGCTTCTCAGATGGAGCCTGACCTTAGCACAGTAATGTGTCGTGCTTGTGAACAGTGGCACGCCCGGAGGGATTCGAACCCCCAACCTTCTGATCCGTAGTTAGAAGCGCTAATACTTTCCATAGGGCCGAACCGCAAACCATGGTTATTTCCGGCTTCTATGAACCTTCCGAACCCTTACGTGTTTGTCACACATCTACCGCTATTTTTGGGACAAGAACCGGAACGCGTTGTTAGGTCCATACTGACC
>JBMUEW010000071.1:0-3151 GCA_049460875.1 Pontimonas sp. | reverse complement strand
TTACGGGCAGGAGATTTTCGAAGGCCTGAAGGCCTATCGTCGCGACGATGGTTCTGTTTGGACCTTTAGGCCTGACCAGAACGCTCTGCGCTTTCAGCGATCGGCTAAACGGATGGCCCTTCCGGAGCTCCCGGTGGAGCACTTTCTGCAAGCGTTGAAAGAACTGATTGCGGTCGATGGGTCCTGGGTTCCGAGCGCCCCCGAAACTTCGCTTTATATCCGGCCCTTCATGTTTGCCAAAGAGGCATTCCTCGGGGTGAGGCCCGCCAAGAAGGTTGCGTTCTACCTCATCGCCTCACCAGTGGGGCCCTACTTCGGAGATACCGTGAGCCCGGTGTCTATCTGGCTCTCTACCCACTATTCCAGGGCCGGTAAGGGTGGAACGGGTGCCGCAAAAGCGGGGGGCAACTATGCCGCCTCCTTGATTGCTCAGATGGAGGCGGCGGACAACGACTGTAAGCAGGTGTTGTTCTTGGACTCGGAAGAGGGTCGTTTCCTCGAAGAGCTAGGTGGCATGAATGTGGTCCTTGTTTACAAGGACGGAACGTTAGTGACCCCTCACAGCGAGACAATCCTGCAGGGAATCACCAGAGATTCGGTACTGCAGCTCGCAGAAGACGCCGGGCATACGATCGAGCGCCGACCCGTGACTATCGATGAGTGGCGAGAGGGAGCAGCCTCGGGAGACATTGTGGAGGCTTTTGCCTGTGGTACGGCTGCGACGGTAGTGCCAATTGGTCTGCTTAAGGCTCCGGATTTCACCATCGGGTCGGCGGATGCACCTCTTGGTGATGTGACTATGGCTTTGCGGTCACAGCTCATTGACATTCAGTATGGTCGCGCCAACGACCCTCACGGGTGGATGCAAAGACTGGATCAGTGACAGGTTCTCCTCTGATTATGAGGATTGTGAGGTCTGCAGGGGCTCTATTTCTCGGGGCCATCGTCGGGACCGCGGCTAGTCTCTACCATTCGATTCTGTTCCCCTGGGGACTCATCGTGGTTTTGCTCATCATCGCGTTGGCGGTGGCGGGCGTTCGAACACTGTTTGGTGAGCGGTCCCCCATCATATGGACGAGTGTCGGACTAGTCGGAGCACTCATGCTTCTTGCGGGGGTCGATGGCAACGGATCAGTGTTGATCATTGCAGACACGGCGGGACTTGTTCTGCTCGCTGGAGCCGCCCTGCTGGTCGTGGGAGCGATAGCGTGGCCGAGGTTTCCATCCAGGGCAACCCGTTAAGATGGTCTAGCACGTTCCGAGAGGACCCACCCGCTGTGACCTATGTAATTGCCCTTCCGTGTGTTGATGTGAAAGATCGCGCTTGCATAGATGAGTGTCCGGTGGATTGCATTTATGAGGGTGACCGGATGCTCTACATCCACCCGGATGAATGCGTCGATTGCGGAGCCTGTGAGCCCGTCTGTCCCGTGGAGGCGATCTATTACGAAGACGACCTTCCAGAACAATGGTCGGAGTACTACACCGCTAACGTCGAGTTCTTTGTCGAGGTGGGATCACCAGGCGGTGCCGCCAAGGTCGGAGTGATTCATCACGATCACCCAGTCGTGTCAGCCCTGCCTCCACAGAACTAGACTCTTGTGAGCCTCTCGCTCCCCGATTTCCCCTGGGATTCTCTTGCTCCCTATCGTCAGCGGGCGGCCTCGCACCCGGAGGGTCTCATTGACCTGTCCGTGGGCTCACCGGTTGATCCTTCACCCGCCGTGGCTCCCGAGGCTCTCGAGAAGGCTTCGCAAGCTCCGTCGTATCCGCTGACAGCGGGGAGCGCTGAGCTCGTCGAGGCAATGGCGAACTGGTGGGAGCGTCGACGCGGTACGGGCCCGCTCAGCGAGCGGGAGGTTATTCCCTCGATCGGCTCAAAGGAGATGGTGGGTCTTCTGCCCACTCTGCTCGGTTTGTCCTCGGGTGACACTGTCGTCATCCCTGAGATTGCCTACCCCACCTATGCGATTGGGGCACATGTCGTGGGAGCAAGGGTCGTCGCCTCAGATGATCCAGCACAGTGGCCACGAGAAACGAAGCTCGTGTGGCTGAACTCTCCGGGAAACCCCACAGGCCAGGTACGAGATGTCGACTATCTCCGAGACGCACTGGTGGCTGCGAGAGAGTTGGGCGCTGTGATTGCCAGTGACGAGTGCTATGCAGAGCTTGGCTGGGAAGCTCACGACGTGCCTTCGTTACTCGATTCCAGGGTTGTCCAGGGTGATCGCTCTGGGGCACTTGCTCTGTATTCGACAAGCAAACAGTCCAACCTTGCGGGATATCGAGCAGCCCTTGTTGCAGGTGATGGGGAATTCATCCAGACAATTCTTGGGGTACGGAAACACCTTGGGCTCATCATGCCTGCACCGATTCAGGCAGCACTTGGTGCAGTGCTGGGCGACGATACGCACGTAGCAGCTCAGAAGGAGATCTATCGAGGTCGGCGCCAAATGGTGAGGCAAGCCCTTCTAGCTGCGGATTTTCGGGTTGACCACAGCGAGGCTGGACTCTACTTATGGGTCACCAGAGACGAGGACTGCTGGGACACCCTTTCGTGGTTTGCCCAGCGCGGTGTCCTTGTGGCCCCCGGATCGTTCTATGGAGAAGGTGGAGAGCGACATGTCCGGGTTGCACTGACGGTCTCGGATAAGCATGCAGAAGCCCTTGGAGCTAGGCTTTCAACCTAGATTTGTTAGTTCTCAACAATGAGCAGGCGTATTTCGTAGACACCTTAGCCAGTGCTTCATCGGTCCTCTAGGCTGTAGTGGATGCGCTGTCGAAGGAGGGACTAATGACTGACTCACCTGACACTGTTTCACTCACGGGACCGGGTGGAACAGCAGAGTTTCCGGTTGTTCCCTCCGTGGAGGGTGCTCCCAGCATCGATATCTCCACCCTGACCAAAGAGACCGGCTTCACCGCTCTCGACCATGGATTTGTTAATACGGCGTCTACAAGCTCAGGGATTACCTACATCAATGGAGATGAGGGTGTTCTGCGCTATCGCGGCTACGCGATTGATGATGTAGCCCAGAATTCAACTTTTTTGGAGGTTGCGTGGCTTCTCATCAATGGGGAGCTGCCCACAGCACGCGAGCTAGAAGAGTTTGATGACCGTATTCGCCATCACACGCTTCTCCACGAAGAC
>JBMUEW010000070.1:0-3199 GCA_049460875.1 Pontimonas sp. | reverse complement strand
ATTGCCTACGAGGCCTCCACGGACACCTCTGCGGGCGCTCTTCGTGCTGACGCGGAAACTACGGCGAACATTCGCATCATCGACCCAGCATTGGTGACCGACGCTTTTGCTCAGCTCGAGCAGTTTCGTCAGTACTACCGCTTCCCCACCTACCTCGATGTCGGGCGCTATGACGTCAATGGTGAGCGAACTGACACGGTTCTCGCTGTTCGTGAGATCAACCTCGATGGTCTGAACTCACAGTCTTGGTACAACAACACCATCGTCTACACCCACGGATACGGTCTGGTTGCTGCGTATGGAAACCAGAGAACTGAGGATGGTCAGCCGCGATTCATCGAGTCCGGAATTCCTGTCTCCGAAACCTTGGGGGAGTACGAGCCGCGTATTTACTTCGGAGAGAACTCTCCCGAGTACTCGATTGTGGGTGGCCCCGAAGGATCCACTCCCCTCGAGCTCGACTTCCCCTCCGGTGGCGAAGGTAACGAAAACAACGCGACCTACACCTTCAGCGGTGACGGCGGTCCAGCCTTGGACAATTTGTTCAAGCAGCTGCTCTACGCCCTGAAGTTCCAGTCGGAGCAAATCATCCTCTCGGATGCAATCTCCTCTGACTCCCAGATTCTCTACGACCGTCACCCTGCGACCAGGGTCGGTAAGGTTGCCCCCTACTTGACGCTCGATAACGATCCCTACCCGGCGGTCGTCGATGGACGAATCGTCTGGATTGTGGATGGGTACACCACAAGCGCTGACTACCCCTACTCCACCCCGGTGCAGGTGTCAGAAGCGATTGCCGACACCTATCGCCCCACACCACAGCTGGCCTTCGACACCGTGAACTACATGCGCAACTCCGTCAAAGCCACCGTGGATGCGTACTCCGGTGAGGTCACCCTCTATGCCTGGGACACCGAGGACCCGCTGTTGACCGCGTGGAACCGCATCTTCCCGGCCAGTGTGAAGTCCCAATCTGAGATGACCGAGCAACTACTCGATCACATCCGCTACCCCTCTGACTTGTTCAAAGTTCAGCGGAGCATCCTCGGTGCCTATCACGTGACCGACGCGGGGACCTTCTACTCCAGTGAAGACGAGTGGGTCACCCCCAACGACCCCATTTCGAACCCCGCAGCGCCGCGTCTGCAGCCCGCCTACTACCTGACCATGCAGGTTCCTGGATCTGAGAGCCCCTCGTTCTCGCTCTATTCGACCTTTATCCCGCGCGCCACGGGTGAGGCATCGAGAAACGTCCTCTATGGATACCTGGCTGCCAACTCGGATTATGGCGACGACTACGGGAAGTTGACCCTGCTGCGTTTGCCCAAGCAAACCACGGTCCCTGGACCCGGCCAGGTTCAAGCACAGTTCGACTCGGATGCCAACGTGGGTCAGCAACTGAACCTGCTGCGGCAAGGCCAAACCGAGGTCATCTCGGGGAACCTGCTCACCCTGCCCGTGGGTGATGGTTTGCTCTATGTTCAGCCGGTTTACGTTCGCTCCACCGGAGATACGTCCTATCCGCTGTTGAGGAAGATCCTGGTCTCCTTCGGAGAGAAGATTGCCTTCGAGGACACCCTCGATCAAGCACTCGATGCCCTCTTTGGGGGTGACTCGGGTGCTCAAGCGGGAGATTCCGATGGCAGCACTGCACCGAGTGAGCCACAAGACGAGACTCCTGCTCCCACACCCGCTCCGGAACCTGAGACCGATGCGGGAGCTGACGCTGAACCCGACACCGGCATCGTGATTTCCACGGAGCTTCAAGCCGCGCTGGCTGATGCACGTCAGGCGCTTCTCGATCGAGAAGCTGCCTACCGCGCGAATGACCTGGTCGCCGCTGCAGAAGCTGACCAGCGACTGACCGATGCGCTCTCGCGGGCGCTGGTGCTCAGCCAGTAGGGAGACAGCCTGGCACCTGGCGTGTTAGCATGGGTGCTTCGCCGCGGGGTGGAGCAGTTCGGTAGCTCGCTGGGCTCATAACCCAGAGGTCGTAGGTTCAAATCCTGCCCCCGCAACCATCACAGAACCCCCTCCTCGGAGGGGGTTCTGTTTTTCCGCCTTAGGCTTGGTTCATGTCAGGTCTCGGCGTCAGTGTGGTGCAGTATGCGCCGCACGATATGGCTGGCGAGAACCTTCGGGCTATGGAGCCCTGGGTTGATGCTGCGGTCTCTGCAGGCTCACACCTGGTGGTATTCCCGGAATACTCGCACGCCTTTAGCCCTCGGTTGGGGGAACAGTGGGCGGCCACGGCGGAATTCGACGACGGGGAATTTGTCCAGGGACTTGTCTCACTCAGCCAGCGCCACGAGGGAATCGTCATTATTGCGGGCGTTCTCCTGCGCTCTCTATCTGACGAGCGCCCGGCAAACGTTCAGATCGCGGTGGGACCGGAGGGAATCCTCGCCAGGGCAGAAAAAATCCACCTGTATGACGCTTTTGGGGCGAGCGAATCGACGTGGATTCGACCGGGAGTCCTCAGTTCCCCTCAGGTGGTGACGATCGGCGGGATGGCGGTCGGCATGATGGCCTGCTACGACCTACGGTTCCCCGAAGTTGCGAGGCGACTTGCCGATGCAGGAGCAGAGGTGATGGTGGTGCCGGCCCAATGGGTCCCTGGCCCCCATAAAGCCCACCATTTCGACACGCTCGTTGCTGCCCGGGCAATCGAAACACAGTGCTTTCTCGTGGCAAGTGACCACCCGGCCCCCCATGGCGTCGGACAGTCCCAGATTGTCGACCCCCACGGAGTTATGCAGGTGAAAGCGGGGGAGACCCCTGACATCCTTCACGCCACTCTGGACTCCGCCGTACTTCACGAGGTGCGAGCGTCAAACCCTATGTCGACGGCTCGACGTTTCGGGGTTTCTGAGCTCTAAGCAGGGGTGTGGAGAAAATCTGCACCGATCCACGGGGAATACCTACGCTCCAGGGATGAAAGTTGTCCCACTCATGATCGCGTTGGTGCTCACGCTCACCGGATGTGACACCGCGGAGGCAGAAACCTTGGTCCCAGGAGTCACTCCCGATAGCCCAGACATCAACTTTGGCCAGATTCCCGGTGGGCTTCCAGCAGGGTTTTATGACGAAGCGGAAGAAAACGTGAGTGTGGCCGTGGAGCGCTACATCGCCGTGTCAGATGAGATCACCGCCGCAGGGGCTGCAGAGATCTCCTCGATGGAGGCCCTTGTTTCGCCGG
>JBMUEW010000069.1:0-3251 GCA_049460875.1 Pontimonas sp. | reverse complement strand
GCGAACCAGGGTATGTGTCGCTTCGATCGGTGTCCAAGGTGTTCGATGATGTTCGGGCGGTAGATGACCTCGATCTCGACATCGAATCAGGAGAGTTCTTCTCGATGTTGGGGCCCTCGGGCTCAGGCAAAACCACGGTGTTGAGAATGATTGCGGGCTTTGAGACCGTGACGACCGGCACCATTTCGATCGATGGTGACAACATCACCGAACTCGCGCCCTTCGATCGCACGGTTAACACGGTCTTCCAGGACTATGCACTTTTCCCCCACATGACGATCCAAGAGAACGTTGAGTATGGTCTGCGGACCCGGAAGGTTCCGAAGGCAGAGAGGGCCAAGCAGGCGTCTGAGGCGATTGATCGCGTGAAACTCTCCCATGTTGCGGACAGGCTCCCTCACCAGCTCTCCGGTGGGCAGCGGCAGCGTATTGCACTCGCGCGGGCACTCGTTCTCACTCCCAAAGTCCTTTTGCTGGATGAACCATTAGGGGCTCTCGATAAGCAGCTCCGCGAAGAGATGCAGGTGGAGTTGAAATCCATCCAACGTGAAGCCGGCATCACCTTCGTTTTTGTGACTCACGACCAGGAAGAGGCAATGCGGATGAGCGATCGCATCGCCGTATTCAACGCGGGCCGCATCGAGCAACTAGGAACCCCGCACGATGTCTATGAGAAGCCCGCAACAGCCTTCGTTGCAGGCTTCCTAGGGGTGTCGAACCTTCTCGATGGTGAGAAGGCGATGGCGCTCGTCGGTCGCTCCGACCTGGTCAACATTCGGCCTGAGAGAATTCGGCTGCACGGGGCGGGGCACAAGCCAGCGAAGGACCACTCGAGTGTCGAAGGACAGGTCGTGGAGGTCGCGTACACAGGTGCCAACACCATTACGATTATCGAAAATCCAGCCGGCGTGAGGATTATCTCCACCCAGCTGAATGAAGAGTTACCGGGCCACAAGGACTCCTTTGCGGTCGGCGACAAAGTTGTTGCGACATGGCGTCATGACCATGTTGCGACAATTCCCCAATAGAGCTGGCGAAAGCCAGGTGAAAGGAAAGTGATGAGAGGCAAGAAATTAGCGGCACTGTCGCTATTTGCTGCATCAACCGTTGTTCTGAGCGCATGCTCGGGCACCGGTGAGCTCACCCTTGATGTGCCAGATGTCCCCATGGTGGAGGAAATTGGTGCGTTTGAAGGCGAACTGAACATCGTGAACTGGTCAGGCTTCGTGGAGCCTGCCTGGACCGATCAGTTCACCGCTGACACCGGATGTGTCGTCAACCCTCGCGTCGCGGGAACCTCCGATGAGATGGTGACCTTGATGCGAACCGGTGAGTACGACATCGTGTCTGCATCGGGTGACGCCGCACTCCGCCTGATTGTGGGTGGAGACGTGCAGCCTTTGAACATTGATTTGATTCCAAACTTCAGCGATGACATCGCTGAAGGTATGAAGGGTCAGATCTACGACACGGTTAACGGCAAGCCCTACGGTGTGCCGATTGGTCGTGGCGCAAACCTTCTCCAGTACAACGAGGACGTCACTGGTGGCGCCCCCGAGAGCTGGGACGTTGTGTGGGAGTCTGACAGCCCCTACGCCGGCAAGATCACCGCGTATGACGCACCGATCTACATCGCTGACGCAGCTGTCTACCTGATGTACCACAACCCGGATCTCGGTATCGAGAACCCCTATGCGCTGGATGAGACCCAGCTCGCTGCTGCGGTGGATCTGCTCAAGCAGCAGAACGCCATTATCGGTGAGTACTGGTCTGACCCTGTCGCACAGATCACCTCCTTCGTCGGTGGCAACACCGTCGTGGGAACCTCATGGGAGATTCTTCGTAAGTTCGCGGCAAGCGACAATTTGAAGACCACCCTGCCCGTTGAGGGATCGACCGGTTGGTACGACGCCTGGTTGGTGAGCTCCACCACCCCGAACGTCAACTGTGCCTACGCATGGATGGACTACACCAGCCGCGCTGATGTGAATGGTGCTATCGCCATGAACTTCGGTATGGCTCCAGCGAACATCGCGTTCTGCTCGAGCAGCGCCGAAGCACAGGCTCACTGTGATGAGTTCGCCGCCGAGGACGAGGAGTTCTTCTCCCAAGTCTGGCCGTGGACGACACCCATTGAGCAGTGTGTTGATGGTCGCACCGACGTCAAGTGCACCAGTTTCCAAGACTGGACCGACGCTTGGTTGACGGTTAAGGGATAAAACCCTCGGTGTGGGGGGGGGGGGCCCCACCACACACCATTCCGTGTGAAAGGTAGGAAGGTATGAGCTCTCAGGTGGCTGAGTCAGCGTCACACACTACCGAGCTCTCTCGCCCTGTCTCCACCTACCTGTTTCAGCGCTCGAAAGTCAGGCTGGTAGGCCTGCTCGCTCTACCGATGACTTGGCTGGTGGGCGTTTATATCGTCTCGCTATTCCTCCTTCTGATCACCGCCTTTTGGGTGATTAACCCCTTCACCTCTCGAGTGAGTCCCGGGTTTACGCTCGAAAATTTTGTGAGTATTTTTGCCGTCCCGGCATACCTCTCAACCTCTCTTCGAACTCTGGGAATGGCTCTTGCCGTCACCGCTATCTCTGTGCTGTTTGCAGTCCCGCTGGGTATCTACATGGCCAAGCTCGCCTCGCCCTTGATGAGGAATATCCTTGCCGTCGCTATCACCTTGCCGCTGTGGGCTGGATACCTCGTGAAAATTCTTGCCATGCGGCTTGTATTCACCGAGAACGGTTTCATCAATTGGGCTTTTGGGCCTTTGGGTATTCAAAGTCCCGGATTCAATCTTTGGGTGGCGATAATCACGCTGACCTACTTGTGGTTCCCCTATATGGCATTGCCTGTTTTTACTGCTATTCGCCAGATTCCCAACAGCCTCTTCGACGCCTCAGCGGACATGGGGGCGAAATCGTTCACCACCATATTCCGCGTGGTCATTCCCCTGATCGTCCCGGCGATCATTGCGGGTTCTGTTTTCACCTTCTCCTTGAGTCTCGGTGACTACTTGGCTGCACGATTTACAGGGGGAGCGACCCAAATGATTGGGAGCATCATTGCCTCGAACATCAATTTGAACCCGCCCGTTGCGGCCGCATTTTCTATGGTTCCTATTGCTTTCGTTGTGATGTATCTCATGGTCGCCAGGCGCACCGGATCACTGGAGAGAATGTAGTCATGCTCCAGATGTCCAAGACCGCCAGAGTGGGTCTCTTCGCCATTGTGGCGTTTGTTCTCGCCTTCAT
>JBMUEW010000068.1:0-3283 GCA_049460875.1 Pontimonas sp. | reverse complement strand
CACCCGCCCGCTCGACAACGTCGGCTCGTACTGCATCGAAGACGCGCCCTGCCAACTGGGGGAAACCGTGGTGCTCGAGCAAGAGCGCCATCGACATAATCGCCGCTGTGGGGTCTGCTTTTCCTTTCCCCGCGATATCGGGCGCTGAGCCATGAACGGGCTCAAACATGCTGGGGAAAGAACCACTGGGGTTCAGATTCGCAGAAGCAGCCAAACCAATACCACCTCCGACCGCACCAGCGAGATCAGTGATGATGTCGCCGAAAAGATTGTCAGTGACGATCACATCAAAGCGCTCAGGATCTGTGACCATGAATATTGTTGCCGCATCGATGTGGAGGTAGTCCACCTCGACACCTTCGTACTCTGCATGAATCTCTCGAACAACACGAGACCATAAGTTTCCTGCATGAACCAAGACATTCGTCTTGTGGACGAGAGTCAACTTATTCCGCCTCGTCGTGGCCAGCTCGAAAGCAAATCGAACGACCCGGGAGACCCCGTGGGCAGTGTTCACCGACACTTCGGTCGCAATCTCTTCAGGCGTTCCCACTCGAAGCGCGCCGCCATTACCCACATAGGGACCTTCGGTTCCCTCTCGGACTACGACGAAATCAATGACTCCAGGGCTTGAAAGCGGTGACTCGACGCCAGGGAACAAGACGGTAGGTCGCAAATTGACATAGTGGTCGAAGGCGAACCGAAGCTTCAGCAAGAGTCCCCGCTCGATAATCCCACCCTGCAACTTCGGGTCTCTCGGATCTCCGCCTACTGCTCCCAAAAGGATGGCATCATGACCGGCTAGTTTCTGGAGGGTCTCTTCCGAGAGGATTTCGCCGGTCTCCAGATAGTGAGCAGCTCCCAGTGAATAGGTGGTCTCTCGGACGTCGAGGAAACCCGCAGTGACTGCTTTGATTGTCTCGAATGCTTCTGCTATGACCTCAGGCCCAATACCATCCCCGGGGATTACAGCAAGATTGAGCGACTGTGTCATGGCTTAAGCCTAGAGCGCGGAGGCAACTTTGCCCGATTCACGTGCTCGCACGATATGCCAGAGTGCTTCTCCGACCGCCCGGGCATCCTCAAGGCGATAAGGAGCACTGGTCTCTCCGCCTCCTACACGGATAGCAATATCTCCCTCCCCCAACACGGCAAAACCATCCTCATCCGTCCTATCATCGCCAGCAAATAAGACTGCATCTGGCTCGAAGCGCTCCCTAATGTCGCGAATACCATCACCTTTCGTTGCCTCTTTAATCGAACACTCCACAATTCCATGACCAGTCCGCACGACGAGGTCTCCATCCCAGCTCTCGCAGACCTGATGAGCAGCGCTCTCGGCTTGTGCGGCGATAGTCGGATCTACTCCCCTCGTATGGAGCGCTAAGCCAAAGGGCTTGCGCTCCAGTCTGGTTCCAGGATGTTGGTCGATGACTTCCTCAAAATCCCTAGCGAGGCCCTCTGGGACAAGCCACGGAGTGTCGTAGCTAGCGAACTCTCCTGGAGAGAGAACCTCGATGCCGTGGGATCCCACAAGAAACCACTCAGGAAGAGGATCTGCAACTCTCTTCACACTGTCGATAGCCCGTCCCGTGACCAAAGCAACCGCAACACCCTTCATGTGCGTGAGCTTCTCGAGGGCTTCCCGCGCAGAGTCAATCATTCGAGATTGTTCAGGATCATCACCGAGTGGTGCAAGGGTGCCATCAAAATCCAGGGCAATCAGAATTGTTTTCCGTTCAGCAAAGCTCGCCAGGGCGAGCGTCACATCAGGAGGGATTGCACCTGACATCACAAATCAATGATGTCGATGTGCGCCATGGTGCTCGCAGAAATTTCCTCAGCGACCGTGGCCAGAAGCTCGTCAGGAACCCGAGAGTCCACGGTGAGGACGCTCAGGGCGTGACCGCCCTTCGTGTCTCTGGCAATTTGCATACCGGCAATGTTGATATTGGCCTCTCCAAATGCTCGTCCATAGATTGCCACGATGCCGGGGCGATCTTCATACATCATGACGATATGGTGCTCCGCCAGGGGAACTTCAACGTCATAACCGTTGACCTCCACAAGCTTTTCTGTCTGTCGCGCCCCCGTCAATGTCGCAGACGCTGAGACGCTGCGCCCATCACCCAAAACACCCTTGATACTGAGCAGATTCCTATACTCATCACTTTGAGGGTCTGTCGACATGGAGACCGCGACTCCCCTGGCTTCAGCCAACAGGGGAGCATTGACATAGCTCACCTGCTCACTCACAATCCTGGAAAAAATGCCCTTGAGGGCAGCAAGCTTGAGGGCGCTCACGTCGTGCTCGACAATCTCGCCTCGAATCTCAACATGAATGCTGGCGATGGAGGCGTCACACAAGCCCACAAACACTTGACCGAGTTTTTCCATCAGAGGAATGCCAGGACGCACCGAAGGGTCAATGACTCCCCCGGCGACGTTGACCGCATCGGGAACGAGCTCACCTTCCAGTGCGAGCTTGACGGACCGAGCTACCGAGATACCGGCCTTTTCTTGCGCCTCCTCGGTGGACGCACCCAGGTGAGGTGTAACCAGGATGTTCGGGAGACCGAGGAGCGGTGAATCCTTCGGCGGTTCTGTGACAAAAACATCGATACCAGCGCCTGCTATCCAGCCTTCAGAGAGAGCCGTGTGGAGGGCGTCTTCGTCGATAATGCCGCCCCTGGAGGCATTAACAATGCGAAGCGAGGGTTTGGCTTTCTTGAGCTCCTCAAGACCAATCATCCCCGTTGTTTCAGGGGTCTTCGGAATATGAATGGAGATAAAATCGCTGTTCTCGATGAGGTCATCGAGTGTGGTCAGGGTGATTCCCATCTGGCTCGCGCGAGAAGGCTGAACGTAAGGGTCAAAACCAATCAGGCGAACGCCAAAGCCCGCAAGGCGCTCAGCGACGAGTGCCCCAATGCGTCCCAAGCCGATGATTCCCACGGTCTTATCGAACAGCTCAGCACCCGTGAAGGCGGAGCGCTTCCACTCCCCGGCGGCAAGCGAGGCGTGAGCCCGTGGGATGTGACGGGCGAGAGCCAGAATGTGGGCGATGGCAAGCTCAGCTGCGCTAACAATGTTGGAGGTGGGAGCATTCACGACCATGACACCGGCTTCAGTTGCGGCTCTAATGTCGACGTTGTCGAGCCCAACACCCGCTCGCGCAATGACCTTGAGATGTGTGGCGACTGACAGCGCTTCAGCATCCATCTGGGTCGCAGACCTGATCAGCACCGCGTGAGCGACCTTGAGTGCGCTAAGAAGCTCGATC
>JBMUEW010000067.1:0-3422 GCA_049460875.1 Pontimonas sp. | reverse complement strand
CGAGAACCTCCTGGGGTGCCACAGCATCATTGGCGACCAGCCACAGGACTCGAAGAGCCATCGTCTCGGTCTTGCCCGATCCCGCTCCCGCGATGACTCGGGCGCTCCCGGTGACCGGTGCTTCGATAATTGCCCGTTGCTCTTCCGTGGGAGCGTATAAACCGAGGGCATCGGTGATCTCCACAGCGCTACGCATCCGAACACACCGCCCCCACAAAGTGCCAGCGATGCCTCGAGGGAGTACCGGCCGGTCCGTAACTGAGGGGAACGCCCGAGAAGTGCGCGGAGTTCATGATGGCGGCCGCTGCCTCAATTCTTTCCATAAAAGCCTGCATTCCGTCCTCACCAAGCGGTGGCTGGGTAGCGAGACGGTAGGCCTTGCCTCTCACTCCCGATTTCACAAACAGCAGCGAGGCTCCTGCCGAGACAGCTTCTTCTCCCACTAGAGGCTTCACCTCATCGGCCAACAGGGCCAATTGATAGGCGGAAAGCTGAGGGTCATCGACGACAGCGCTATCAGTCTTATGGGTTCCGGTCTTAAGATCGACCACCATCACACGGCCATCGGGGGTGCGCTCGATGCGGTCGATGTATCCCGTGATGACGGCGCGCTGGTGGGTGTATTGAAAGCGTTGCTCACTCGCGATAACCTCCCAACCTTCCTGGGCGTGGTCGGAGATGTACTCGGCCAGCGCGCTCACCATGGAGCGAGCGAGGCGCCGCTGATACGCCTCTATCCAGCCAGCGTCGAACTCGAGTTCTGTAAACCTCGTTTCCACAGCGCTCCAGAGCGTCTGAGCATCTCCACCGGGGTAGTCCTCCCATGCCCGGTGGATTAGAGATCCGAGGCCACGCTCGGGTGAAGGGTCATTCTTGGCCACCGTGCCCAGAAACCACTCCAGGGGAGAGCTCTCGAGGGTTGCGAGAGCTGAGGGTGAAATCGGAATTGTCCCTTCCGAATAAAGGGGCTCCTCGGTGCTCGGAGGGGTGAGCCCCCACCAAACCTCTGGGTCTGCCCCCGGCACACCATCCGCGGCGAGGACTGCGAGGTCAGACGCAAGCTGCGCCGCCTCTGCGGTGCCCTCGGCAAGGACAAGTTTTCTCCGCAATTGCCCTACCAGAACACGTTCCGAGAGGGGTCCCTGAGGGGTGGACTGAAGTCGCTCCGCTAGAGCGTCCACGACAGAAAAGAGAGGACTGGGACCTGATTCCTCATCCTCGGTAGCGCACACCACCACCCTCGATTTTGCTCGAGAGATAGCGAGCGCAAACATCCGAAGCTCATCCTCGAGGACGCTACGGCGCTCATCGAGAATCGCCTCGTTAAGATCTCTGTGGGCATAGACCATCCGGTGGGCACCGAGTAGGGATTCTCGAAGCCTCAGATCTGGCCATACCTGGTCTTCCACACCGGACACCACGACCAGGTTGAATTCTCGACCCGCGACCGCGGAGGGTGTTGAGACGGTCACGGCCGGCCATGCGGGTTCGGGGATGATCACATCGTCCGGAATTTCTGCCTCCAGGAGCGCTTCTAAGAAAATGTCGTGACTCTCCCCGGGAGAGCTCTCGGCAAAGTCTGCAGCCTGCCGGAATCGAGCCACGACAGCGTCGAGGGCTCGGTCGGCGGATGCTTGGTGTGAACCGCGGCCAGTAGCGTGGTCTTGCCACAAGGCCGCGGTGCTGCTGTTGTCCCAGATTCGCCACAGAATGTCGCTCACGGGGGTGTGTGAGGGGGCATTCCTGATGTCATCGAGCGTCTCCGCTAGTCGTGCGGCCGCCCCCGCCACCTCCCTCTCCAGCATTGCAAAGCCGCCTCTATGGGCCAGGGCGTCACAGATCATCTGGTCAGCGGGCTGGTGGGGTTCCTCTGCGGAAGCCTGAGCGAGCATCGCAAACCGCAACCGTCTGAGCTCTTGGCCCGTCATAGCCCCATAGAGCCCTGTCAGCGCTGCCACCGCGCTCGCCGGGGTGAGGCTGCGAAGTCCGCGACCGAGAGCGGCGATCTCCACCAGACCTTTCGCAGCAGGCTCATCGAGCAAGGCCATGCCCACCATGGTCGAGCGCGCGGGAATTCCCGCTGTCGCCAATGCCCTGGTGAGAGAAGTGACCCTGCTTCCTCGCCTCGCCACCACGGCGATGTGATCGAGTGGAATGAGATCACGATGATGAGCGTCCCAGACGATTCGCGCAATGTCCGATGCCTCTCGTGAGGCACTCGGCGACAGGATGGTCTGTACACTTCCGTGACCTTCCCCTACCGAAGCCGCCTGACGTTGTGTTCCAGCTCCAGCGGTGCCGATGCGCGAGGTTACGCTCTGAACAAGGGACCTAATTTTCTCTCCATGCCGATACACCGAGGGAAGGATCGTGGGAGAAACCCCCCACCTGGTCTGCAATTCCATAATTCCGGCAGGTTCACTTCCCCGGAACGTGTTTCCCGCGACATCGGGCTCAGAGACGACCGTGAGACCCATCCCGCGCTCCGCGAGCGCATCGAGTAATTCGAGCCCCGCGAAGCTGAGGTCATGTGCATCATCAACACAGACATGCACCAACGACTCCCACCCCGGAGGCAGAGCCTCTCGCACAATCTGAGTAGCTCTCCTCACGATCTCCGCTGAACCAAAGGCGCCTGGCCTGGCACTGGCCATGACCGCCACGAGTTCATCCCGGAATTGCGCTGCCGCTAACCACTCTGGCTTGGAATGGCGCTCAGCTAATTCCTGTGCCCTCTCGGTGGTGATGCCGTGTTCTGCAGCACGAGCCATCCATTCGCGAAGCTCCGTCCTGAAAGTGGGGGTGGTTCTCACCATGTCGCCGAGTGGTTCCGGCCACTGCGGACCCGACTGGTCATCGATATGACCCTTGAGAAGATCTTCACTATCCCGATCCACCACCCGAGCCTTGACCAGGTCGGGCTCCGCCAGACCGTGGGCTCGATGGTGTGCGCTCACCAGCGCAAAAGCAAAAGCCTGCAGTGATTGTGCGCGGGCTCCCGCCGTTGTCGTGCCCAGCGACAGACCCACCACGTCCCTCACCCGTGAGGCCTGGGAACGAGAAGGAGTCACAATCATGAGCCGATCTGGACTTATCCCGGACTGGTGTAGCGCCACCAAGCGCTCCACAAGCAGTGTTGTCTTTCCACTACCCGGGGCACCCACCACGAGGGTGCGAGCGTGCGGGGGTAGCTGCGCAATCTGTTCGGGCGGAATAGTCATCTCCCAGGAGGCTAAACCACACAGCTGACGTGTCGTACGCTAGACACCGTGGATATACGTATCGGAATTGTGAACACGGCCCGCGAGCTCCTTTTTCAGTCCCCTCAAACTGTGGCAGATATTGAAAAAGCGATTCACGACGCACTCGCGAGTGACTCCGGAACCCTGCGGCTAGAGGACGACAAGGGGCACATTTTTGTG
>JBMUEW010000066.1:0-3426 GCA_049460875.1 Pontimonas sp. | reverse complement strand
ACAGTGAGCCACACCTCCTCACCCTCTCCCTACGCCGCCCGGCCATTCACGAACCATCGAGACAGCTTACTCAACAACGCACGACGGGCTTTGCGTTCGACCAATTCACCGTTGCTTGGTGCCATCGCCAGGGCTATCGACTACGCCAGCTCGTTGATTCGGAGAAAGCACTTACCCTTGGAAGCGCGAGCGCTCATTTCGCTGTGCCAACCCATCGACCCACTCAAAAGAAAACGAGAATTACCGGCTATCGAGCTGGTCATTCCCTTTGTTGAGAAGGACCTCGAAGCTCTACCGCTTGTCATTGACCACGCGAAGAGAAACGTGCGAAACCCCTTCGCTCGGGTAGTACTCATTACCCCCAAGGATTCCTCGGGGACTCGCCCGCGCTTCGTGCGGGAAGACTCCGAAAAAGCTCTGACGAATCTTTTAGAGTCACACCCGGAGACAGTGGTGCTCTACGACCAGGACATTCTGGGTGCTCCCATCATGGAGGAAATGGCTATTCGATTTGGCCGCGGAGACAGAAACGCAGGGTGGGTAGTTCAGCAACTCATCAAACTCTCCGCGGCGATGCAATCGGAGTCTGAGGCCACCCTCATTCTTGATGCCGACACACTGCTACTCGCCAAGAAAACCTGGTACACACGAGACAAGGTCCACTTGCTCCAGGTTGCCAATGAGTATCACGCCGATTTCATGCGCCATGTGAAGTCCTTTTTCGGGGTTCCCAAAAAACTTCGCCTCAGTTTTGTGACACACCACCAACTGATGCAAAGAGAAGTCGTGCGCCAAATGTTCCCTGAGGGCTCGCAATCACTTCTTGAGTGGTGGAAGTCTTCGACGGATCCAATCGGGCGTGACCTAGGTGACTATGAGGCTTACGGGAGCTATCTCGTGCACCACTACCCCGAGCGAGTTGCCTTCGGATCGTTTGGAAACCTTTTCTCGCCCCATCTCACGAAGTTCCTTGCCGATCTCAAAAGATCGGGTGCCGAGGCGTCCGACCTAATCCCTGACTACTGTTCAGTCTCCTTCCACAGCTGGGCACAAGTCGACCGGGCGGAACGCGGGAATTAGAGCGTGAGCGAGTAGTACCCGAGGTAGATACCCAGCAGCACGAGCGCGACTCCCCCGCCCAGTCGAACTCTCTCTAAGCCCTGAGGTGAGGCAATCAGTCGGTCTCTCGCTGACCCCGCGGCCACCGCCCACACAGAATCACTCGCAATCCCGATCACGAAGAAGATTCCACCGAGGATCAGCATCTGTATTGCGGGGGCAACACCCCCTGGTTCAACGAAGAGGGGCAGGGTGGCGATAAAGAACACCAATGTTTTGGCGTTGGTAATCCCCACAACGGAACTATCCAGCAGGGTCTTTCTCGTGCTGGTGACTGTCTGTCTATCCAGCTCTACACGCAAGTCCTTTCGATGTCTGATGCCCTCGATACCCAGATACACCAGGAAAAGCGAGCCCACGATTTTGACCACCGCAAACATCACCGGGGAGGACGCAATGAGAACCCCCACACCGAGAGACACCGCCACGATTTGGACACCAACACCGGCCGCATTGCCCAGAACGCTCTGGATAGCTCCCTTAGTGCCCAGAATCATGGCTCGACCGATAACAAACACCACACTGGGTCCTGGGACAACGATCACGACCAATGCAAGAACCAGAAACGACGCCAGGGTCGAAGCGGAAGGCACCTGGCAAATATAGACCCCTGATGCCCCAACTGTTGCAACGCAAAAGGGGTCAGTCCGAAGACTGACCCCTTCCGCGACGGAGAGTTTAGACGCGAGCGTCTTCCTCCAGCTGGTATCCCTCTTCACCGTGAACGATGGTGTCGATTCCTGCGACCTCATCTTCACTGGTGACGCGGAAGCCCATGGTCTTCTCGATAGCGAACCCGAGAACGAGTGCCACCACAAAGGAGTAGGCGAGGACAGCGAAGGCTGCGATCGCCTGCACCGCGAGCTGACCGAAGTCTCCACCGGTGAACAGTCCGGTGTCGATCGCGAAGAACCCGAGGTAGAGCGTTCCGATCAGGCCGGCCACGAGGTGGATACCCACGACATCCAGGGAGTCGTCGTAGCCGAGCTTGAACTTCAGATCCACAGCGAGCGCTGACACAGCTCCGGCGACAACACCGAGAAGCAACGCGAATCCAGGCGTCAGGTTCGCACACGCCGGAGTAATGGCGACGAGACCAGAAACAGCTCCGGACGCTGCACCCACGGCAGTGGCCTTACCATCCTTGAGTTTCTCGATGACCATCCAGCCGAGAATGGCTGCAGCGGTCGCACCGAGGGTGTTCACCACAATCAGGCCCACACCGGGCATTCCTTCTGCGAGGAACTCAGCGCCGGCGTTGAATCCGAACCAGCCAAACCACAGCAGTGCGGCACCGAGAAGGACGAGCGGAACGTTGTGGGGCTTGTGAGCACCCTTCTGGAACACCACACGACGACCCAACACGATGGCCAAGGCGAGAGCCGCGGCCCCGGCATTGATGTGGACTGCGGTTCCACCGGCGTAGTCGATCACGCCTGGGAGACCTCCCATGAGATCACCGAGCTCAAGGATCCAGCCTCCACCCCACACCCAGGCGGCGACGGGGAAGTATACGAGGGTGGCCCACACTCCGGCGAACACCATCCAGGGACCAAAACGCGCGCGGTCGGCAATCGAGCCCGAAATCAGGGCCACGGTAATGATGGCGAAGGTCGCTCCGAAGGCAGCGCCGAGGAGGTCCTCGTTGCCTAGCCCCTCGAGGCTAAATGCACCAAACGGGTTACCAGCGAACTGGAGGGGGCTGTCGACTGCGGACATGCTAAAGCCGTAAAGCACCCACAGAACGCCGACGAGGGCGAGCGCTCCAAAGCTCATCATCATCATGCTGACGACGCTCTTTGCTTTGACGAGGCCACCGTAGAAGAAGGCGACACCGGGGGTCATCAGCAACACCAAAGCGGTGGCGGTGATTCCCCAGGCTAACTGGCCAGAATCCATTGTTTTCTCCCTTGTGTATCTGTCATGGGCGTGCAGGGTGCACGTGAGAACAGTGTGTGTCACAAAGGTTTCCCCGAGTGTGCCCGCGTGTTACCGGACTATTTCAGGGAGAAGAGAAATGTTAAGACTGTGTTTCAGGCGTCTCTTGATAGATATCGGGAATTCCATCACCATCGAGGTCAGCGTTTTCCTTGGCTTTGATGGCTTGATAGTGGCGGTTGCGGCCGGTGAGGATCAACGCAGCACACAGTGCCGCCAGAACTGACCCCACCAAAATTCCGATCTTTGCCTCGTCACCGAGAACAGTCCCGAGCCCGAAACTGAGTTCACCGATCAGGAGGGACACAGTGAAACCAATTCCTGCCAACAGGGCTACAGCGAAAAGGTCGATCCACGCCATTCCCTGGG
>JBMUEW010000065.1:0-3449 GCA_049460875.1 Pontimonas sp. | reverse complement strand
GGGGAGGTCCCGAGAGCTCATGGTGTACTTCACCGCCATACCGAGGGCTTGCGCGCGCCGCGCGAGAGCCTGGCCCGTGCGACCCATTCCAACTAGCCCTAGTGTCTGGTTGATCAATCGCGGTGGTAAATCTCCTGGCAGGGACCAACCACCCGATCGGGTGGTGGAGAGCTGTCGTTCGAGGCCTCGAGAGAGTGCCAGTATCAGCATGAGAGCGTGATCGGCTACCTCGTCGACGCAAAAGTCAGGCACATTGAACACGGGGATTCCTCTGGACTTTGCCGCGATGAGGTCAATGTTGTTTGTTCCTCCACCCCATCGAATGATGGCTCGCGCAGAAGTTGCCTTCTCGATGACCGATGTCGGGAGTGCTGCGAAGCACACCAAGATGATGTCTGCTTCAGCGGCCAATCTGGCCAGGGTGGCCTCGGATGTGTCGGGGGCGACAACCAGGTCACACCCCAGCGAGTCCAATGCATCTTCTTCAATATCGAGCCCCTCCCAGTCGACGTCCGTCACCAGGGCCACGAATGAACGAGTCACGAGAGAAGATTCACGAGGTTTCGACGATTACTGCTGGTAGTTCTCGGTGTTGTGCTCTTCAACGAGCTTTTGCGCGAGCACTTGGTCGGAAGCCTCGATAGCGTCGACCATTCGTGCATGGAGGTCGAGCCGGTACTCGATATAGCTCTGCAGTGGCTGCTCCATGGTGGGTTGTACAGCGAGCGTGTGTTGCTCAATTACTTCGAGGAGCCCCAAGTAAAAATTCTTCAGAATCGAATTCGGGCTGATGTTCGCAATGACGGCGTGGAGGTGCCAATTCGCTTTCATGAAGTCCGTGGGACGACCCTCGCGAACGGCGTGTGCCATCGCGTCAATCTCTCTTCTCATTTTCCGGAGATCCTCATCGGTACGGTTCGCGATGGCATCGTCCATGAGAAGTATGTCCAAGGCATTTCTCACATGCACAGCTTCGGCGACGGTGTCCTCATCTCTATCTAGAGCCAGGAAAAGGTTGCCCAGCCGAACGATTGCCGAGGGCGCTTGGGAGAAGATTCCTCCACCTGGGCCTGGACGAAGAGCCACCAAACCCCGGTTTTGCGCGATTTTGAGAGCTTCGTTGAACGTTCCAACCGAAACTTCGCAACGGGTGCGAAGGTCCTCCTTGGTACCAAGGCGCACGCCCGGCCCAGCCTCGCGAGCAATCTCACCCAGAATCTGAGCAGCCGCTTCGGCTCGGCTCGGGTAGGTGGCAAAGTACTGCGCATTTGACTCCCGGGCCGAGGGAGCCAGTGGGGCGACAATGCTCATGAGATTCCTCAACTGTGAGTGGTTCACCGGGTGGTTAGGTAACTCAACGATAACAATTGGCCACGATTTGCCTTTGTCAATCGCGTGGTTTAGAAATAAACATTATCATTATGGTTTTTAACTACCTATTTCTTAACGACAAAGGAGTCTCATGAGAATCGCCAATCATGACAACAGGGCTGTTCTGCTCACGTCAGATGATGCAGGCATAGACATCCACGATGCGAGCGACGGCAAATTCGGGCCCGACATTGCCAGTGTGTACCGCGATTGGTCCGCCTTCACGAAGTGGGCTTCCTCGGCTGCGGGAGCATCCGTCGCTATCGATAGAGCAAAGCTCGGAGCACCATCTCCGGAGCCTCAGCAGATCTTTGCCATCGGGTTGAACTACCAAGCGCACCAAAAGGAGGCAGGCTACAAAGTTACGACCGAACTTCCGCCTGTGTTCACGAAGTGGCGCTCCGCATTATCTGGTCCCGACACTGAAGTCACGTTGCCGGACCGCGGGAATGTCGACTGGGAATGCGAGTTGGTCGTCGTGATTGGCCAGGGCGGTCGCAACATCTCCCCGGAGAACGCCTGGGATCACGTCGCTGGTCTCACCATTGGCCAGGACTTCTCTGAGCGAATTCGCCAACAGTTTGGGCAGTCGCCGCAATACAGCCTCGGAAAGTCTTTCGCCGGATTCGCACCGACGGGACCTTGGCTGGTCAGCCCCGATGAGTTCGAAGACCCCAACGCGATCCGACTGGGATCTGACATCGACGGCGAAGTACAGCAAAACGGGACCACCGCAGACATGATCTGCCCCGTCCCTCAGCTCCTCGAATTCTTGTCGAAAATTGTGGAATTCCGTCCCGGAGACCTGATCTTCACCGGAACTCCCTCCGGGGTGGGAATTGGCCAAGACCCCAAACGGTTCCTGAAGCCTGGAGAGAACCTCCGCTCATGGATCGAGGGGATCGGCGAGATTCACTCAACCTTCCGCGCAGGAAAGCCGGAGGAAAGCGGGGTGCCTATCGAGTCGTAGAGCCATACGTGACCTCCCTTGAAGGAGGCACCTCGAGATTGTTTTACATTCACAAAACAACAAAGGAGTTGAAATTGAGAAAGAAGAGTTTGTTTGCTCTACTCGCGGCGGGCTCATTAATGCTCGCTGGATGTGCTGCTGAAGCGGAAGCTCCCAGCACCTCAAGCGGATCCACCGATTCAACCGAGAGCGCGGAAACGGCTCCGGCTGAATTGGTTGAACTGACCCTTGCTCACGCAAACCCAAGCTGCATTATCTTCTTCCCCGGCTACGTAGCCGCAACCCAGGGGTACTTCGCGGAGGAAGGCTTGGAAGTCAACATCGAGGGGCTCAACGGCTCTGGAGCGGTGCTCCAGGCTATGGCAGCAGGTCAAGCTGACATCGGATCACCCGGTGCCGCGCCGACCATCCTCGCTAACGCGTCCGGTCAGGACGTTCGCTACATTGCGAACACCGCCCCCGGAGGCCTCTTCCAGTTGGTTGTTCCCGAGGCAAGCGGCATCACTGATGCTTCTGGTCTGGAGGGAGCAGTGATTGGTATCGCTACTGCAGATGGAAACGAGAAGAACATCGCTGCCGCAATTCTGGCCGCCGCTGGTGTTACCAACTTCGACACTCTCGTTGTCGGTGAAGGTGCAACCGCGCTTGCCGGATTCGAGCGAGGCGACATTGATGCTTATGCAGCATCTCTCGACACCGTTGCCTACATCGAGAACGGTGGAGTTCCGCTGACTAACGTCACGGGGACTGCAACCGCCTACCTGTTCGGTAACGGAATCGCTGCTCGCGGTGACTACATCGACGAGAACCCCGAAGTCATTGCAGGATTCTTGCGGGCTTACGAGCGGGCAATCGAAGCATCACTGGCTGACTTTGAGCTCGTGATGCAGGGTTGTGAAGAGTACTCCCCTCAGGAGGCAGAGGACCGCGGCATGTCCGAGGCTCTGTTCAATGCCATCAAGGACTCCTTGGTGTCACCTGACGGAGATGTCTTCGGATACAACAACCCGGATTACTGGGCAAAGGTGAAGCAGGACCTCATCGATGCTGGTGAGGATGTTGAGGCTGTGGACGTCACTACCGTCTACACCAACGACTTCCTGCCTTC
>JBMUEW010000064.1:0-3464 GCA_049460875.1 Pontimonas sp. | reverse complement strand
CATCGCGTGGCTCTACCCGAACCAAAGCGAGGACGAGGTGCTCTCGATGTGGTTATCCAGGGGGGTATCGCTGGCCATCTTGACGAGGGGGGCCGAGGGAGTCATAGCCCTGGCAGCTGGTCACACCGTCTCGCTACCGACACGGGCATCACATGTGGTGGACACCATTGGGGCCGGTGATTCGTTCATGGCGGGACTCCTCGTGGCCTTGGAGGGCAGAGGACTATTGGGACCTGGGGCATCACGGCTTCGAGACATCGCTCTTGAGGAACTCGAGGCCTGCGTCGATTTCGCTCTCGAGTGTGCTGCCATCACGGTCTCCAGGGCAGGGGCAAACCCGCCGACTCTTGCGGATCTCGAGTCGAGAGAGTAACTGTGGGGGCAATTGCGGTCACCCAGGAGCATCTTGCCCGCTGGTTATCGAGACCCACTGCCGATGACCACAAGTACTCCCGGGGTGTTGTCGAGTTCCACACCGGTTCAAAGGCGTATCCGGGTGCCGCACTTCTTGGTGTCCTGGGCGCACTGCACACTGGGGTGGGAATGGTTCGATACCTAGGACCACCGTCGGTCAGTTCGCTGGTCATTCAGGCTCATCCTGAGGTCGTTGTGACACACGGTCGCGTCGATGCGATTGTTGTGGGGAGTGGAATGGCCACCCCGCTTGGACCCCACGCAACGCATCGGGTGCGGGAGGCGTTATCCCGAGGAGTACCCACTGTGATTGATGCCGGTGCGCTCGATTTCGCAGGTCCGCTACCTCCCCTCTCCGTGCTCACACCCCATGCGAGAGAGCTCGCCAGACTGCATCGCCGGTTGTATGAATCAGAGCTCACTGATGAGCAGGATGCTGCCGAAAGAATCGCTCGAGATCTCGGGGTCACGGTTCTCCTCAAAGGCTCGGTCACCACGGTTGTCAACCACCACGGGACGCGGTGGATACTCCCTGAGGCCACCGCGTGGCTCGCGACAGCGGGAACGGGCGACGTCCTGGCGGGAATTCTGGGGGCATTGCTCGCGGGGTCGAGGTCGCAGCTGGAGCGCTCCCCTGAGGATTTCGGTGAGAGTGTCGCGGCAGGGGCTTTCCTTCACGCGCAGGCCGCAGGGTTTGCCTCCGCCACACAGTCTGATGGCCCCATCACCGCGAGTGATGTTGCCCGGAACGTGAGCTTGGTGGTCGGCAGAGTGCTCGGTTCTACCCCGTAGCGAGCAGGTCGTGCAGAGCACCCCCGACACGATCGGACTCAATGAGGAATCCATCGTGACCGTAGGGGGATTCGAGCACCAGCGCGTCCTTGCCCGAGAGTGAGCCAGGGATGTGGGTCGCCAGCTCGTGCTGCTGCTCCACGGGGAACAACCGGTCACTGGCGATGCCGAGAATCAGAGTCGGTTGGGTGATCGTGCCAAGAACCTCAGAGAGGTCACCACGGTCCCTCGTGACGTCGTGGGAATTCATCGCGTCGACGAGCACCAGGTAGCTATTCGCATCGAAGCGCCTCGTGAACTTGTTGCCATGAAAATCGAGGTAACTCTCGACTGCGAAGCGCCCGTCGTCACCGAGCGGTGAAACGCGGCTTTGCCAGGTGCGCTGGAAACGGTCATTAAGTTCTGTGGGAGAGCGATAGTTGACCAATGCCATGCGTCTGGCCAAAGCTAAGCCTCGATAGGGGCCCTCGTCGTGGTCGTAGTAATCGCCCCCTTCGAAAAAGGGGTCCACGATGATGGCTTCGCGTTGCAGGGAGTTTCCACCGAGCTGGTCCGCACTCGTGATGGCGGAGGTGGCAATCAGGGCGAGACGCTCAGCGGAGCCCGGGAACATCAGTGCCCACTCCAGAGCGTGCATTCCGCCCATGGAGCCACCGATAACCGCTGCAAACTTTTCTATGCCGAGCTGGTCACCCATGACCTTGGTTGCTGCCACCTGGTCGCGAATCGTGACATAGGGAAACCTCGACCCCCACTCTCGACCATCCGGGGCAAAGCTGGAAGGGCCCGTGGAGCCTTGGCATCCTCCCAGGACATTGGGAACGATTACGCACCAGGTGTCGGTGTCGAGAGCGAGTCCAGGCCCAACGACGCCCGACCACCAGCCGGCGGTGGGATGTCCTGGGCCAGCGGACCCGGTGATGTGGGAATCCCCGGTGAGTGCGTGGAAGACCAAGATGGCATTTGTCTTGGTCTCGTTGAGCTCACCAAATGTCTCGTAAGCGATGCGCACGTGCGGGAAGGTGTCGCCGTGCTCGGTCGTGAGGCTTCCCACCTGAGCAAAAGATCTGTGGCCGAGGTGGTCACCATCCCGCCACGCTCCCGTCACCGGTGGGGTTCCGCGCAGGGTCGACTGCATGGCCTCCGAGACAAAAGCGGAGGGCAGTGATTCTGCTGGTGATTGCCAATCCATCGTGGGGCTATTCTTCCCTAACACAGCATGGCCGGGGAATTTGCCCCGGCCATGCTGTGTGTAAGGGAGAGTTATGCGTTCTGAAGACTCTTCGCGCCGACCTTCTTTGCGGCCTGGAAACCGCTCTCCAGGTCAGCGAGGATGTCGTCAATGTGCTCAAGTCCTACAGACAAACGCACCAGGCCGGGGGTTACTCCGGTGGTGAGCTGTTGCTCGGGGGTGAGCTGCGAGTGTGTCGTGGAAGCCGGGTGAATGATCAGGCTTCGCACGTCACCAATGTTGGCGACGTGGCTAAAGAGTGAGACGTTGTCAACCAGTGCACGGCCGGCATCGACACCACCCTTGATCTCGAAGGACAGCACTGCTCCGACTCCGTGCGGTGCATACTTCGAGGCCGCCTCGTGCCACGGGCTTGAGGGCAGAGCCGCGTAGTTCACACTCGCGACCTGATCGTGCGCTTCGAGCCACTGTGCGACCGCCAGAGCGTTCTGACAGTGTCGCTCCATCCTGAGACTCAAGGTCTCGATGCCCTGGATGAGGCCAAAGGCGTTGTCGGGTGAGACCGCCGCACCCACATCGCGGAGCAACTGGACGCGAGCCTTGATGATGTAGGCAATTGGGTCACCGAGCACTCCGGTGTAGCTAGCGCCGTGGTAGCTGGGGTCGGGGTCAGTGAGCCCGGGGAACTTGTCGACGTGCTGTGACCAGGGGAACTTGCCACCATCGACAATGGCTCCCGCGATCACGGTTCCGTGTCCGCCGAGGAACTTGGTGGCCGAGTGGACCACGATGTCGGCACCGTGCTCCAACGGGCGCACCAGGTAGGGACTTGCCACCGTGTTGTCGACAATCAGGGGCAGACCGTGCTCGTGGGCGACACCAGCAACACCCTCGATATCGAGAACGTTGATGCGGGGGTTCGCAATCGTCTCGCCAAAGAATGCCTTGGTGTTCGGCTGAACCGCTGCGGCCCAAGCCTCCAGGTCATCCTGGTCCTCCACGAAAGTCACCGTGATGCCAAGTTTCGGCAGTGTGTACTTGAACAGGTTGTAGGTTCCGCCATACA
>JBMUEW010000063.1:0-3606 GCA_049460875.1 Pontimonas sp. | reverse complement strand
CCCTCCAAGGTAGGTTTCGAAGCGAAGCTGGCAAAGCTTCTTCGCTTCAACTATTCACGACTATATACCAGCTCAAGTCGTTTCGTATAGGATACAGGGTATCGTTATTTTATTGTTTCCAAAGCTTCGTAAGGTATTCGCGTGAGACTCATACGCATCGGCCAGCCGGGTAGCGAGCGACCTGCGGTCCTAATCTCCGACGAGGAGTACCTCCCTCTTGAGGGGGTCACCGATTTCGATGAGGAGTTTTTTCGCTCTGGTCAGCTCCACACACTCCCGTCATTAGTCGAGACCCTGATTTCCAAGGGGGCTGCCACGCACACTCTCGCCGGCGCCCGCTTGGGTCCACCCCTAGCCAGGCCTCACCAAATCATCTGTATCGGTCTCAACTATGCGGACCATGCCGCGGAGACTGGTGCGGAAATTCCGCCGGAACCCATCATCTTCGCAAAGCCTCCGAACACGATGATTGGACCGAATGACACCGTCCACATTCCCAGAAACTCCAGCAAGACTGACTGGGAGGTCGAGCTCGCCATTGTGATTGGTTCCCGATGCCGATACCTCGCAAGCGAAGAGGACGCTCTGAACCACATCGCTGGCTACATGATCAGTAATGACGTGAGTGAACGGGAGTTCCAAATTGAACGCCAAGGACAATGGTCAAAGGGTAAGTCAGCGGAAACATTTAACCCTGCTGGCCCGTGGCTGGTGACCACCGACGAGGTGCCCGATCCCGCAAATCTGGCTTTGAGCCTCTCGGTCAACGGTCAGATGATGCAAAACAGTACGACGGCGCAAATGGTTTACCAACCGGCATTCCTTGTGCACTATCTGAGCCAGTTCATGGTCCTAGAGCCGGGCGATGTCATCAACACCGGTACCCCTCCGGGAGTTGGCATGGGTCTGAAGCCACCCCGCTACCTGGCTCCTGGAGACGTTATGGAGCTCACCATCGAAGGGCTTGGCCACCAACGCCAAGAGGTCATCGCTGCCCCTTAGAGTGCTACCGCTTCGCCCGTATCAATAGATCGGTAAAGAGCGTGAACGAGCTTCACGGTGTCCACGTTGTCGGAGATAGGGCTTCGTAACTCTCCTTCACCAGCGATATCAGCGAGCAGCGATCCCATCGTTCCCATGAATGCATCCGGAATCCATCGCTGAGTAACGGGATAGGGCACCCACCCATCTGTGGGCACGACGGAGGATCGAAGCTCGAGAGTATCGCAGCGTCCATTAGGGTAGTCATAGAGCAAACCAAGCGTTCCGCGAATGGCACCTTCGGATCCGTCGATGCGAAATTCAGCCAGGTTGTCTCCGCCTCGATTGACGTGGTTGGCGTGAACGAGAGCGACAACTCCGCTCTCATAAAGATATGTGCTGACCGTCCTGGTCTCTCCGATGGGAGCTTGGTCTTTCGTCCTCCCGGCAACGGCGAAGACTTTCTGCGGATTACCGAGGAACCAGCGCACCACATCGTGGTAGTGGATGGAGTGAACCATGATCTCGAGGCGCTCCATCGTCTGCGCCCAATCCCAGAGGTGCCACGGGGTATCGAGATTCACGGTTAGGGAAAAACCGGAAACCTCCCCAATCCAGCCCTTCTCCACCATCAGGTGGGCAGCGGCCATTCCCTCATCGAACCGTAGTTGCTGGTTCACGCCTACCTTCAGGCCCGCAGCCTGCGCGGCGGCCGACATCTCCTCGGCAGCCTCAACGGTCGTCGCAAGCGGTTTTTGCGCAAGTACGTGTTTTCCTGCCTGCAGCGCTGCCAGGAGAAGAGCCGGCTGCTCGGAAGCTGGGACCGCAATATCGACAACCTCGATGGCGTCGTCCTGGAGTAACTCCTCGGCACTGGAGTAGACGTGGGGAATGTCAAAATCCTTGGCGACCGCAGTTGCCTTCGCATCATCGATGTCGGTGATTGCGTGCACGGAAAGCCCAGCCTTCTTGTAGGCGGGAAGGTGCGCTCCAGAAACAATTCCTCCCGCGCCAATCACACCCACAACTTTGTGGTGCTGGGTCGGAATTCCTAGTGCGCAGGCCTCCGAGATCTCTCGAAACATGTCAATCATCAGGACTCCTTCGCAATCTCCTCGACGCCACCCTTCTTGGCTTCCACGGCGTCCCTATATTTCACGGTCTGGAGGTGCTCGCAATACAGCACAATCTCTTCATCATCGGCTCGGAAAACCTCGTAACTGACCTTGAACAACCCCATGTCGTCGTACTTGGGTTCTTTTCGTAAAAGAGTTCGCATCGTGTAAATCGTGTCTCCGACAAAAACAGGCTTTATGAAGCGCAGTCGGTCATAGCCGTAACTGAAGGTGTGGATGTTGTTGTGCGCCATCAGACCCATTCCAAAAGAAAAGACCAGGGCGCCAGGCACGATGCGCTTACCAAACAGGCCTTCTTCCCTCGCGAAAATGTCATCGGCCACATAAGGGTGCATGTCTAAGAGGAGGGCATTGAACAGCATCATTTCACCCTCGGAGATTGTCCGACGGATCGAACGGTCTACCTCACCGACCTCATAGTCCTCATACTTTTTGTCGTCCTGGTTCCATACCGGGACCTCATACCGCTTTGTTGCGTCGGGATTGGGATTGGACATTAGGACCCCCTGAACTCTTGATCAATTGCGTCCGTGTGCTCTCCGACTCGAGGTGCACCCCTCGACACTCGAAGCGCTTCACCGTCAAAACGCACGGGCGCGCGGGTGGTCTTGAGTCGAAGCTCGGAGCCGTCCTCTGTGGTTCTCGCGAATTCCTGGTCCATACCGATCGCAGCAAAGCCATCGTGAGCGACGAGCTCGGGCAAGGTCAGGACAGGAGCGCACCAAAAATCAGCCGCGTCAAGAACATCGAGCCAATGACTCGTCGAATGAGACACCAGATGCGAGGCCAGTAACTCCGTTATCGCCGCTTGGTCGCTCCACCAGGTGTCGGGGTTCTCAAACGCCTCGAGCTCAGGTAGTCCGAGAAGCCTTCCCAGTTCGGGAACCGAGCCCATTGCAAGCGCAATATAGCCATCAGAGGTCGGATAGGTCCCATAGGGAGCCTGCAAAAATGCGTGAGCGCTGTGGGGAGCGCCACGTTTAACCGTGACGGAGGCGTCGTTGAGGTGCGCACTCATCAATTCGAATTGGAGGTCCAGCATGGACTCGAGGAGGCTCGTGTCGACTCTCGACCCCTCACCCGTGCGCTCTCGCTTGAGTAATGCCGCCGTGATGCCATGGGCAAGGTGAATCGACGTGATGATGTCCGCAAGGGCAATACCCACCGGAATGGGCGGGTGTTCTCCGGTGCCGTTGAGCCACGGCAAACCCGAAATTGATTGTGCGAGAAGGTCCTGGCCTGGCCTCTTGGCAAAGGGACCTTCCGCACCATAGCCGGTGATAGACCCATAAATGATCGAAGGATTAATCTCTTTGATGGCGTCGTAGCCCAAACCCAATCGTTCCATGACCCCCGGCCTGAAGTTCTGGACGATCACGTCGGCTTGCTTGACCAAATCCATCACCTTGGCAAGGTCTTCACTGTTCTTAAGGTCTGCCGCGTAACTGTCTTTGTTTCGGTTCGTGATGTGGAAAGACAGGGTGTCGCC
>JBMUEW010000062.1:0-3790 GCA_049460875.1 Pontimonas sp. | reverse complement strand
GTTCAAGAGTTCACCGTTGCGACAACACCTGAGGGCGACATCGTGGGGTGTGGGGCTCTCCATGTGTTTTGGGAGAACTTGGGTGAAATCAGGACCCTTGCCGTGTCCCCGGACTACCTGGGTCAGGGAATAGGAACCGCAATTGTCCGATCACTCGAGGAGCAAGCGAGGGAGCTAGGGCTTACCACCCTGTTCTGTCTTACCTTCGAAGTGGATTTCTTCCAGAGCAACGGATTTCACGAGGAGCACGACCCGATTGTCGATTCCGAGGTGTATGTCGAGTTGGTTCGCTCACCCGATGAGGGTGTTGCAGAGTTCCTGGATCTCGCTCGGGTGAAACCCAACACGTTGGGTAACTCGCGTATGGTCAAGGAACTTGACTAGACCTGAGATTTCGCAGGCTCGCCGGGGCTAAGCCCCTGTTTTGGGGCGCTCCAGTCGTACCCTAGGGCTATGTCACAGGCTCAGCGCCCCCTCCCCGCGTCGGTCTATTGGCGCCGACGGCTGGTGGTGTTCGGGGGTTTGCTTGCTGTCATTGCGGTCATCGTGTTGATCGTGGTTCGACCAGGTTTTGGCACAACTGCCGAGCCGGTCGAGGAAGAAGTCACTGAAGAGCTCGCGGTGGTCGAGGTTCCCAACTGTCTTCCGAGCCAACTCGAGATCACAGCCCGCACCGACCAGACGAGCTATGACGCGGGCGTGAACCCGCAGCTATGGATGGGTGTGAAGAACATCTCTGCCGTGGAGTGTTCGGTCGAGGTGGGAACCGATGTGCAGAAATACGTGATTTCTTCCGGTCCGGATTTGATTTGGTCCTCTGATGATTGCCAGACCGACGCTGTTCCTTTTGAAATCACTCTGCCTCCGGGGTCCGAGCAGGAAACGTCGTCGATCCCGTGGGATCGCACCCGCTCGACCCCCGACACCTGTGGGGGTGAGCGTCCTGTGATGCCAGCCGGAGGGGCGAGCTACCATTTGACGGTTCACCTGGGCAGCCTCGAATCTGCCGAAACCAAGCAGTTCTTGCTCTACTAGAACGCGGGCTTCTGAGTCTTCTGGGGGCTCGTTGAGAAGGCGTGGGTTATCGCCTCATGGATTCCAGGCGTCGTGTGGTCGAGGACTGAGGAGAATCCGAGCCTGGCGGCTTCGGAAGCTCGTTGACCAGCCTGTGTCACCGCGCGAATCTCTCCTGCCAGACTGATCTCCCCGATGGCTGCCATCTCATGGGAGAGAGGAATGTCTTTGGAGGCGCTTGCGATAGCCAGCGCGATGGCTAGGTCTGTCGCAGGCTCGTGAACTTTGATCCCGCCGACGGTGGAGACATAGACATCCGCTGACGAGACCGGGAGGCCCGCCCGACGCTCTAGGACGGCGAGAATCATCGCCACCCGAGACGATTCGACACCGTTGACGACCCGTCGCGGCTGAGCGGCCGTGCTCGGAACAACGAGTGCTTGAATTTCGACCGGGAGGGCTCTTCTGCCCTCAAGAGCAATAGTTGTGCACGTTCCACTCACCGCTTTGGCGCTGTGTGAGCGGAAGAGTGAACTTGGGTCCGGGACTTCCACGATTCCCTCACCGGTCATTTCAAAACATCCGACCTCATCGGTGGGACCAAACCTGTTCTTCAGAGCTCGCACGAACCGCAGTGACGTTTGTCGGTCACCCTCGAAGTGGCAGACCACGTCCACGAGGTGTTCCAGTGTTCGAGGCCCCGCTACTTGGCCATCCTTGGTCACGTGTCCGACCAGAATGATGGGTAGGCCTCGGTCCTTGGCCACTCGAATGAGCGTCGCTGCGACTTCTCGTACCTGGGCCACTCCACCCGCCGTGCTCTCCAGAACACCCGAGGTCACTGTCTGAATGGAATCAACAATGACGAGCTCGGGTTGCACCTGATCGATGTGGCCGAGCACTGTCCCCAGGTCTGTCTCATTGGCAAGGAAAAGATTGTCATCCAGACCCTGGGTGCGTGAGGCTCTGAGGTATACCTGGCCGGCAGATTCTTCCGCACTCACGTAAAGAACCTTTTTCCCACCCCGTGCGACGTGGGCTGCCATATCGAGAAGCAGAGTGGATTTTCCGACCCCCGGTTCGCCGGAGAGCAAAATCACGGCTCCCGGCACAATCCCGCCTCCCAGAACACGGTCGAACTCGCCCACCCCGCTGGGAATATGGCCACTCTCACTGCCGGTGTGCTGAGAAATGGGTTTGGCGGTCTTGTTACCGCTGGGGACCACGGCGACTGCCTGGCGTGAGGCGCTCGTGGGGGCGCCCACTTCAAAGACGGTTCCCCAGGACTGGCATTCACCACACCGTCCCACCCACTTGAGGGTGGTCCAGCCGCACTCATCGCAGCGATACGGAGACTCGGTTTTTGCCATGCCTCGAGCCTAGAGCCCGCCTGTGACCGAGTCTGAAGGGGTCTGGAGTGTCTGTGTAAACTAGCGGGCGGTACCGTGTCCGAGCGGCCTAAGGTGCAACTCTCGAAAAGTTGTGTGGGTGCAAGCCCACCGTGGGTTCAAATCCCACCGGTACCGCCAGTTTTTGCTCCAGGATGGAAGCTATGGCGCTCTATAAGGTTCTGCTGTACTACTGCTTCACCCCGCTGGCAGACCCCGAGGCTATCCGACTGTGGCAGCGGGATCTGTGCGAATCCCTGGGTCTGGGTGGGCGCATCATCATTGCTCCGCACGGCATTAACGGCACCGTGGGTGGTGAATTGTCCGCGGTTAAGAAGTACTGGAGAAAGACCCGTGAGTACGCTCCTTTTCGGGACGTCGACTTCAAATGGAGCGAAGGCAGTGGTCCGGATGATTTCCCGAGGCTCAGTGTTCGAGTCCGCGATGAGCTTGTTGGATTTGGGGCTCCCCAGGAGGTTTCAGTAGATGAGAGAGGAATCATCGGGGGCGGTCGCCATCTGACTCCAGAGCAGCTCCACGACCTAGTAGAGGAAAAACCCGTCACGTTTTTTGATGGGCGAAACAGCTGGGAAGCGGAAATTGGCCGGTTCAAGGACGCGATTGTTCCGGATACGCGCACCTCTCATGATTTTGTCCGCGAGCTCGATAGCGGAAAGTATGACCACCTCAAAGATCAACCGATCGTGACCTACTGCACGGGCGGTGTTCGGTGTGAAGTGCTTTCGGCGATGATGATCAAGAGGGGCTTCCGCGAGGTATACCAAATGGATGGCGGGATTGTCCGCTACGGGGAAAAGTATGGGGACGCTGGCCTGTGGGAGGGCTCACTCTACGTCTTTGACAACCGCAAGGCTGTGGCCTTTTCTTCCTCACCCGCAGTCATAGGGCGCTGTGTCCTCTGCGAGCAGCCCTCCTCCCGGATGCAGAACTGTTCTAGTCCCGAGTGCCACCTCGAGTCGGTGGTGTGTGAATCATGCTCCACGCGGGAGTTTTGGTGTGACGAGGATCGAGACACAGCCGACTTGCGTGCCTAGATTCCAGAGACACCTAACGCTGTTCCGATTCCCCAACTAATCACCAGAGCCAAAGCTCCTCCCCCCATCACCCGGAACACCGGGCGGAGGATGGGGCTCTGCCCGAGGTATGCCCCCACACCACCGGTGATTCCCAGCGCAAGGAGGGACGCGGCAAACGTCAGAGGAATACGGATACTTTCAGGACCCAACACAATGGCAACCATGGGCAGTATCGATCCCGCGAGGAAAGCGAGCGCTGAGGAGACAGCGGCGTGCCAGGGGTTTGTGAGTTCCAGTTCGTTGATGCCGAGTTCTGCCTCCAAGTGCGCGGCAACGGCATCATGTTCGGTG
>JBMUEW010000061.1:0-3882 GCA_049460875.1 Pontimonas sp. | reverse complement strand
CCAGTGTCAAGCCCATGTGCGACAAGTGCAAAGTCATTCGTCGTCACGGCAATGTGATGGTGATTTGCGATAACCCGCGTCACAAGCAGCGCCAAGGCTAAATAACTCAATACATACAAGGCAGAGTCAAGAACCCATTCGTGGGGGATTCCTCGGGGGAAGGCCCGGGCTCAGATTCTGTCGAAGACCTTCCAGTTCCTCAGGAGAAACACCATGGCACGTCTTGCCGGAGTCGACATTCCTCGCGATAAGCGAGTTGAAGTCGCCTTGACCTACATCTACGGTGTCGGTCGTACCCGATCCAAGCAAACCCTCGAGAACACGGGCATCGACCCCAACACTCGAGTCAAAGACCTCAGCGATGACCAGCTGCTCCAGTTGCGTGAGCACATTGAGGGCACCTACAAGGTGGAGGGTGACCTTCGCCGTGAGGTGACCGCCGATATTCGTCGCAAAGTGGAGATTGGTAGCTACGAGGGTCTTCGCCACCGTCGCGGCCTTCCCGTGCGCGGTCAGCGCACCAAGACCAACGCTCGCACCCGTAAGGGTCCTAAGCGCACCGTGGCCGGTAAGAAGAAGGCCACCTAGCCCCAGTTTTGGTTCACTAACCGACGAAGAATTACGGAGAAAAGACAATGGCAGCACCTAAGGCGACAGCGAGAAAGCCTCGTCGCAAGACCAAGAAGAACATTGCTGTGGGTCAAGCCCACATCAAGTCCACCTTCAACAACACGATCATTTCGATCACTGACCCCACTGGGGCGGTCATCTCCTGGGCGTCCTCGGGAGGCGTGGGCTTCAAAGGTTCGCGCAAGTCCACCCCCTTCGCAGCTCAGCTGGCTGCCGAGTCCGTTGCTCGCCAAGCGCAGGAGCACGGCATGAAGAAGGTCGATGTTTTTGTCAAGGGACCGGGTTCCGGTCGCGAGACAGCGATTCGTTCACTCCAGGCTGCCGGCCTGGAGGTGGGCTCGATTACCGACGTGACGCCTCAGGCTCACAACGGTTGCCGTCCGCCCAAGCGTCGTCGCGTGTAGTTCCGAGGAGAGCGGCGGGCGTGCCTGCTGATCTTCTTACCCCCACCACAACCTCATAGTTCGTCGCGGCCCCGGTCGCATCCTCAACCAAGTGTCATATAGCGGACACTTAGCCGAAAGGAACACCACAGTGCTCATTGCACAACGCCCCACCCTGTCAGAAGAAACACTGTCCGACTTCCGCTCAGCCTTTGTGATTGAGCCCCTCGAGCCAGGCTTTGGGTACACGCTCGGAAACTCCCTGCGTCGCACCCTGCTGTCCTCCATTCCTGGCGCTGCCGTGACCAGCATCCGTATCGATGGTGTGCTGCACGAGTTCTCCACGGTCGCCGGTGTGAAGGAAGACGTCACTGAGATCATCCTCAACATCAAGAACCTCGTGGTATCCAGCGAACACGACGAGCCCATCACCGCGTACTTGCGTAAGACCGGTGCCGGTGCGGTGAGCGCTGCGGACATCCAGGCTCCCGCCGGGGTGGAGATCCACAACCCCGAGCTTCACATCGCGACCCTGAACGACAAGGCAAGCTTCGAGCTGGAGCTCACCATCGAGCGCGGTCGTGGCTACGTTTCCGCCGTGCAGAACCGTAACGAGTATGCCGAGGCCGGTCAGATCCCAGTCGACTCGATTTACTCACCCGTTCTCAAGGTGACCTACCGCGTCGAGGCAACTCGTGCGGGTGAGCGCACCGACTTTGACCGTCTCGTGGTGGACGTGGAGACCAAGCCGTCGATGAGCCCCCGCGATGCGGTGGCATCTGCCGGTCGCACCCTTGTGGAGCTCTTCGGTCTTGCTCGCGACCTCAACCAAGAGGCTGAAGGTATCGAGATTGGTCCTGCTCCGGTGGAGGCTGTGCTCTCCAGCGAGATGGCGATGCCGATCGAAAGCTTGGACCTCTCCGTGCGCAGCTACAACTGCCTCAAGCGTGAGGGAATCAACAACGTGAGCGAACTCGTCGCACTCTCTGAGCACCAGCTGATGAACATCCGCAACTTCGGTCAGAAGTCTGTGGATGAGGTCCGCGACAAGCTGATCGAGATGGGACTGTCGCTGAAGGACCCGATGCCCGGATTCGATGGCGCCGCCTTCTATAGCGGCCTGGAGTCCGAAGAAGAGTACTAAGAATCGCCTCACGGTCGATTCCCCTGTGAAATACGGAAGAGAACACAACAATGCCCAGACCCAGTAAAGGACCCCGCCTGGGAGGCGGTGCTGCCCACGAGCGCCTCATGCTGGCGAACCTCGCAACAGCCCTGTTCACCCACGGTCGTATCCAAACCACGGAGACCAAGGCGAAGCGCCTGCGCCCGCTCGCGGAGCGCATGGTGACCTTCGCGAAGCGCGGTGACCTGCACGCTCGTCGCAAGGTGATGACCGTGATTCGCGACAAGTCTGCGGTGCACAAGCTCTTCATGGAGATCGCCCCGCAGGTCGACAAGCGTGAAGGCGGTTACACCCGCATCGTCAAAACCGGTTTCCGCAAGGGTGACAACGCCCCCATGGCAGTGATTGAGCTTGTTCTCGAGCCGGTGAACCCGAAGCCCAAGACCAAGAAGGCAAAGCCTGAGGCCGAAAAGCCCGCCGCCAAGCCCGCTGTGGCCGAAGAGGTTGAGGAGACGACTGAGGCACCAGAGGCAGTCGAGGAATCTACCGAGAGCGTTGAGGTTCCCATCGAAGAGACTGAGGCAACCGCCGAAGCTCCTGTTGAGGAGGCACCCGCTGCGGAGGAAGCCCCTGCCGACGAGGAGTCAGCCGCGGAGGCTTCCGCTGAGGAGGCGCCTTCTGACGAGTCTGCCGATGAGGCACCTGCTGAGGAAGAGGGAAAAGAAGACTCTAAGTAGTCTTCTGACACCCTCTTTACGCTGACTGGGGTGAACACTCGCCTTCGGATTGACCTGGGCTATGTGGGCACCAGTTTTTCTGGCTGGGCTGTGCAACCAGAGCTGCGAACAGTTCAAGGGTCACTCGAGGAGGCTCTGGCGGTCGCACTGCGATGTGATCGGGATCTGATCACCACCGTGGTCGCCGGCCGCACTGATGCTGGAGTGCATGCCCTGCACCAGGTCTGTCATATGGACCTTCCCGACGGTGTGAAGCCAGGGAACGTAGAAGGGCTCGCAGGGAGGGTTCAAGGGGCTCTGCGGACCGAGGACATTGCGGTGCACCGGATTTCTCTGGCGCCAGAAGGTTTCGACGCCAGATTTTCTCCCCTCTCTCGCACCTACCGGTATCGAATTGATGACGGACATTCATCGCGTAACCCTCTGCATCAGCATTACACGCACCAGAGTCCTTACTCCCTGGACGAGGTCGCCATGAACGAGCTGGGGTCACGGCTGTGTGGTTTGCACGATTGGGGTGCATTTTGCAGGCCCAAAGCCGGTGCGACAACAATCCGAACCCTCACCCGGTTTCAGTGGGAACGCGATGGCGAAGGCATTCTCATCGGCACCGTGGTGGCGGATGCCTTTTGTCACTCCATGGTGCGCTCCCTGGTGGGTGCCGCTGTCGCTGTGGGGAGGGGCAAGCTCAACGTTGAGCAGGTTCTGGCCCTGAGGGATAAGGCGGAGAGGACAAGCTCCTGGACCACCATGCCTGCGAAAGGCCTCACTCTGGTCTCCATCGAATATCCCGAAGATGATCAGTTGGCTTCGAGGGCAACAGATACTCGAGCAAAAAGAGCCCCCACCGCGGATTGACCCCCGGTTTTCTGTCGTCTAAGCTAGGGCGCTGGTGCTTATCGCCGATAAGTATCAGGTTGAGCCCTCCACCGGGGAGTTCCAGGGAGAACACCCACCGGAGCGGGATTCACGAACAACTCGAACCGTAAAGGAATGTCGCATGACG
>JBMUEW010000060.1:0-4050 GCA_049460875.1 Pontimonas sp. | reverse complement strand
GATCGAGGAGAGAATCTCCTCCATGACGGAGAGCGTGGCAACGGTATCGGCATGCGAGTGGACGGGGGATTCGAGAAGGCCCTGGCCCACGTAATCAGCGAACCAGGTTGCCTGATACGCCAGCCCCTCGTGGCCCACGATTCCTGTGTTATCTGTCCATGTTGTTTCTTCGGGATAGAAGTCTTTCGTTCCCACAGTGATCGCGGAGGGGACTAAGAAGGGCGCATGGAGGGTCACTTGTGCGTTCTCAAAGGAGCAACTGGCAACTTGAGGAAGCGTGGCGATTCCAGACACCAGCAGGTGAGCCCTGGCTCCCGAGTCATAGGCCAGCGCTATCGAAATCTCTTCTTCGATGCCATCTGGCCTCACGGTTCCCGTGCTCGAGATGGTGCTGGGATTACCCAGTATCTGCTGGGCCATTGCGACCGCGTAGATGCCCATATCGAAGAGGATCCCGCCGCCGCCTGGAGTCCAGAGGCGCTCAACACCGCGGTTATCGGTGCAGAACTGGGCTGCGAAAAGCTCGGGTTGGCCGAGCTCTCCTGAATCCAAGAGAGAGCGGAGAATCGTGGACTGCGGTAGGTACCTGGTCCACATCGCCTCCATCGCCAAGAGCCCATGGTCCTTGGCATAGCTCAGCAGTTCCGCAGCGTGGTCGGAGCGCAGGGTGAGTGGCTTCTCCACTAAGACATGCTTGCCGGCTCGAAGTGCCATCATGGCGTGCTCAAAGTGGTCTGAGGGGTAGGAGGCTATGTAGAGAGCGTCAAGGTCGTCACGACCTACGAGCTCGTCGTAGTTGGCAGTGACCTGCTCAAGTCCGAACTGCTTCGCAAACTCTTCGGCTCGTCCCGGCGTGCGCGAGGCCACGGCAATAACCTGCTGGCTGGTGTGTTTTTGGACTGATCCCACCCAGGTCTCGGCGATAGCACCTGGGCCCATGACTCCCCACCGCAGACGGGGGACGCTCTGGGGGTCAAGAATGATGGGTTCGGGAAGACGCATGTCGACAGCCTACTGAGCCCAATGACTCTGGGCTCCGTCCGATGGTTCAACGACGGACACCGTGGGAGCTGGCATTCCCTCCTCCGCTGCTCGCTCCTGCGCGGCTGATGTGAGTCCCTCGACCCTGTCGGTGGCCACAATGGCAATCACAGAGCCGCCAAAGCCACCTCCGGTCATCCGTGCTCCGAGCGCTCCCATCTCCCGGGCTGACTCAACTTGAGCATCGAGCTCGGCGGTAGAAATCTCGAAATCATCCCTCATCGATTCATGCGAGGCCACGAGTAACGCGCCCACCTGAGCGAGATCGCCTTCTCGAAGTGCGTCGATCGTGGCTAGAACCCTGTCGTTCTCGCTCACAATGTGGCGCGCTCGTCGGAAAGTCTCATCATCGAGCTGGGACTCCAGACTAGGCAGGTCAGCTACTGAGAGATCACGCAGTGCTCCTACGCCCGCTGTTGCCGCAGCCCTCTCGCACGATGCTCGTCGCTGGCCATATTCGCCACCGGCGTGTGAGTGCCGAGTATTGGTATCGATGACGACAAACGCGTAACCAGCTGGGCCTAGATCACAGGGGATGAGCTCGTGTTGGAGCGATCGGCAATCCAGAAAGACCGCGTGCCCATCGGCTCCCATCACAGAGGCCATCTGGTCCATAATTCCGGTCTGCGCTCCCACCGCCGTGTTCTCTGCTCTTTGGCCCACGAGGGCCAGCTCAGCTCGGTCGAGCCCGATACCCCAGAGCTCGTTGAGCGCAAGCGCTACTGAGGACTCGAGTGCCGCCGAGGAGGAAAGCCCGGCACCCAATGGCACCTCGGACGCCAGCGCGATATCAACCCCCTGGCACGAATCGATATCCGCGTGACCGTCCAGAAGCGCCCAGGCAACACCTAGCGGGTATCCCGACCACCCGCTCAGCACCTCGGGTGCTAGGTCGGACAGGCTCATCTCCACGGTCTCACCGAGGTCGGCACTGTGAACACGGATGGTTGTATCTATTCGTCGACCCACAGACACCGTGGTGCGCTGCGGAATAGCGAAGGGAAGGACGAACCCTTCGTTGTAGTCGGTGTGCTCGCCAATCAGGTTGACCCGTCCTGGCGCTGACCATTGTCCGTCTGAGGGTTGCCCATAGACGTGCCGGAAGCTCTCCTCCGCTCTTTGCCTGCTCATCAGCGAAACAGCCCGGTCGAGCGAATCAAGTCCGCCTGTGCTTCGGGTGTCACATCGGCGATGAAGGCCCCCATCGCTGCTTCTGACCCGGCAAGGAACTTGAGTTTGTCTGCTTGGCGGCGAGGGGAGGTGATCTGGAGCATCAGGCGAATGGAGTCTCTGCCCAGGTGAACGGGTGCCTGATGCCAGGCCGCGATGTAGGGGGTGGGGCTGTCATAGATGGCATCCAGCGAGCGCACGAGACTCAGATAAAGAGGAGCAAGGTCGGCTTTCTCCTCCTCAGACAACTCCGAGAGGTCGTGAACGTGGCGATGGGGGAGCAGGTGAATCTCCAGTGGCCACCTGGCGGCGAAGGGAACAAAGGCCGTGAAATGCTCGGTCCGCGCGATGACCCGCTCACTAGTTTGCTCATTCGCCAGGAGCGTGGCAAAAAAGTCTGGCCCGAAGGTCTCCACAGCGCCCAGCACGCGCCTGGTCCGTGGAGTAACGAACGGGTATGCGTAGATCTGTCCGTGAGGGTGGGGAAGCGTGACCCCGATCTCTTCACCGCGGTTTTCAAAGACGAAGACTTGCTCGATCCCCGGCAACCGGCTCAGTGCCTCGGTGCGATGGGCCCAGGCTTCGATGACGGTCCGAGCCCTCGTCTCTGACAGTGACCCAAACGACCCTTCACTCTCTGGGCTGAAACAGACCACTTCGCAGCGCCCTATTGCTGGCTGCTCCTTCATCCACCCGAGGCCATATAAACCATCCCGCTCATCATCGCTCAGCGGGGCTTCGGGGAGTCCTGGACCGAACGACGGAGACTTATTCTCAAACACGGCAACGTCGTAGTTATCCGGTATTTCGCTGGGGTTATCCGCGGTTTGTGGGGCGAGGGGGTCGAATTCTTTTGGCGGCAAGAAGGCTCGATTCTGCCTCGTGGCAGCCACCGACACCCAGTCTCCGGTGAGAACATCCATTCTCATCACGGGTGTTTCTGGTCTGGTATCGAGGATGCGCTGGTCGATGGCGCGAGTCTCGCCGAGTGCGGTGTCCTCGTCATCGAAATAGATCAGCTCGCGCCCATCGGAGAGACGGGTGGAATGTGATCGAATCGGCACGACGTTCATTATCGCCCATCACTAGTCTTAGAGAGTGTCCGATGCTGTTGATCCGAGAGCCTGCATCACCCTCCAGAGGGAGACCTCACACGGCCTCCTCATTGCCTCTCTTGACCCCCTAGCAGCGGGGCTTCGAGACCTCACTCTTGCTGGCGAGCCTTTGGTCCAGTCCTATCCAGAACTCACAGAGGCTCCCTATTTCGCAGGCCGAACGCTCCTTCCGTGGCCGAACCGGGTGGCCGGGGGCCGGTGGACCCACGACGGTCAGACCCTTCGCTTGCCGGTCAACGACCCTGAGCATGACGCTTCGCTCCATGGACTTTTATCCTCCACGGTCTATCGACCGGGCGAGACGACGCCCACGTCTGTTGTGTTCGAGACAACCTTGAGCGAGTCGCAGGGCTATCCCTTCAGCCTGGATATCGCTATCCGCTATGCACTGGAGGATGAGGGACTTAGGGTCACCCACCAGGTCACCAACCGGAGTGATCGTTTCGCACCCTTCGCTGCGGGTGCTCATCCTTTCCTGCGGGCGGGGCACCTCTCCGTATCAGCGATGACACTCTCGTCCCAGGTTGAGAGCTATTTGGTGTCCGATGACAACCTGATTCCCGTGGAGGAGGTTCGCCTGCGCCCCGGTGATCCACTCAACTTGTCCGACGGGGTCGCACTCTCCAAGGTGTCGCTGGATACAGCATTTCGGGTCTCGCCGAGTGCTGAGGGAATCACGACCCGCCTGAGCTCACCTGCTGGGGCGATCACCGAGCTATGGCAG
>JBMUEW010000059.1:0-4146 GCA_049460875.1 Pontimonas sp. | reverse complement strand
ACGCTCGTCATGCTGTTTGTGGCTTGGGGTCGAAGCGTTCGTTACCCGCTCGGGACATGGAAGGGCACATCGAGAAATCGGTCAGCAAAGTAGTGAGCCATTTAGTCAATCACCGACAGCGCTAAGTTGTGTCGTCGAGGTAACACTGACCCAAGCCGGGATGCTCGCCGGCGGAGGGTAAACCCATGTGCGTCGGTCTCGGGTTCAAGTCCCGCCCGCCCTACCAAGCAATTCCCTTCGCATCGACCTCTGGCCTCAGTCTGTCAGCGGGGCGCGAGGGTGCTCGGCTCTGGAGCTAACGGCTCTATTGCTTGAGCGCAAGAATGCCGTAAGGCTGCAGTTGACCGTTCGCTGCGTTGTAAGCGAAGGCCTCTTGCCAGCCGCTGGAGTATGCCCCGGGTAACTCCACAGTGGAGTTACCAGAGGTATTGACGATGCACACAATCTCCTGGTCATCGACCCGACGACGCACGATGACGAGGTGTCCGCTGAGGTCGGATTCGGTGTCAAATGTGCCGCGTTCCGACCACAAGTCTCGATGTGTATTGCGGAATTCAAGCAGTTTCCTCAATTCGGTCTCGATTCCTTCTTCCCCTCCGGTAAACATCATGTAGGGGCCATCGAGAGCCAAAAAGGTGGCCGCTAACGCTTTGACGGCATCAAGAGAGTACTGCTCCCGCCGCCATTTCTTGCCCCATTGGGGCCACCAGAAAGTGTCGTGGGAGTCGATGTGGTGGGCGGTGTGTGACCCGACTGGCAGGAAGTCATCCCGATCCTGAATCCACATCATAAAGTCACGTCCGTTGCGGACCGCTCGAGCGGTATGGTTCCCGCGGAGTAGGGCAGATACGAGCCATTGCTCGTCGTAGTTGTAGTTGACGTCCATAGAGCGCCGCAACAGGTGGCCTGATGGCTCGGTGTAAAGGAGCGCATCCGGCTTTGCAGCTCGCATATCGTGTCGCATGTCAACAAACAGCGGCACACAGCCCAAGGGAGACATGAAAGCCCGAGCACGGGCCCACGGCGCCCAGTTGGCAAAGAAGTTATATGTGGGAGCGTCGAAACGGAAGCCATCAACGTCATACTCGAGGACAAGGTGCATCATCGAATCTCGGAAGTAGCGCTGCCACGAGGGATTCCTCGCATCAAATGCCTTGGTGTAGATGCCAGACACATGCCCCTCGGAGTCGGTCGCAAACCAGTCAGGATGGCTTGTTTGAAGCGGGGTTTGCTCAGGCGAGCCACCGCGCCAATGCTCGGAGAAATCGAGGATGTGGCGCGACCACGCAATCCAGTAGTTGTCATCATCAGAGAGGTCGCCGGCGAGAGTGTCCGAGACTTCGTCATCGAGTTTCGAATACAAAGGACCGTCTATAACACCTTGAACAGCTGAATTGATCGATTCGTTGTCGAGAACCCCGTGAAGGAGTACGTCGAGAATGACCCTCATCCCTCGCGAGTGACATTCCGTAACGAGCTGACGGAGCTCTGCCTCATCTCCATAGGACGTGGTGACATCGGCGTAATCGTGGACGTTGTAGGAGGGATAGGGCTGGCGGGGCATGAGCTGAATCACGCTAAAGCCCAACTCCTGAACTCGATCGAGGTCAGCAATGAGGTCGCGAATCTCCTCGTACTTGCAATAGGGGTTGTTCTTCCAGAAGTACGAGGTGCCGATCTGAACTTCATAGATTCCTGCCCCATGCATCCAAGCTGGTGCGTCATTGGGGCTGGTCAAACCGTACCGCGATGCCCACGCCGGCCAATGCTCACGAACAAGGTCGAAACCACCGCGCTCGAGGTTCATGGTCATGAGGAGGACCTCGGCAGCTGATTGGCCGGATACTTCGGCGGCAAAGTTTATTTGTGTCTTGAGGGCGAGCCTTGAGCCGTCTACCGACATGAAGATGTCGGGAATCTCTGTGGGTTGGTTGGGCCAGAGCACGAGAGTGGAATCCGCATCAGTAGCGGCCACGATTCCGCTCGAACCTCGAAGTCCCCCTAAGGGCGAAATTCCCAAGGGTTGGGAACCAAACTCGCTCATTGGAACGTCTCTGCGCAGCAAATTGCCCGGGGCATTGAGAGTAGCGGAGCGGAGTTCTTGGGTGCGGATGTCGATATGAAAGTTTCGAACGATTGTCGCCTTCTTCGACGACAGCGTTGCCGCAAGCTCAAAAAACGGCGCAACGGGGTAAAGGCGATAATGCAGAGTGACCGAGAGGGGCCCTAACGTTGCCTGTTGCTGATATTCGTCATAAACCCCTTTATGAACGCGCGTCATCGTCCCCGAGGGTTTGAGCTCGCTCACTGATTCGGTGTTTTCATACAAGAGGCCTCCCGTCGGGTGTCGACGTTCGGTACCTCCCAACTCTGCGGTGAGCTCCACCGATATTTCACGAGAAATGGTTCCCGCGCGGTCCTCGATGGTGAGCTCACTTGGTAATCCTGTGGAAGCATCGAGTCGAAGAGAAAACGGTGAATCTGGGCTACTGATGTGGGCCAATCGGGGGCTCCTAGGTTGTCTCGTTGGTGGTCTCGGTGCTGGGTTGGGTGAGAACGGAGGCAAACCTCAAACCCCGAGATTCGACGACATCGCTGATCGGTCTATCGAGGTCTTTGCCGTAGAGGGTCAGGGCGAGCTCAAGATGCTCGCGCATGAGTTCGCGAGCAGCCGATGGCTGGCCCTCGGCAATCGCTGTGACGATTCGCTCGTGGTAGGGCTCTCCTTCACGCTGAACATTGGGGTCCGAATGGCTCCGAAGCATCAGGGCATGCACCTGATTGCGAATCGCACCAAACATTAGAACTAGAAGTGGGTTACCTGAGGCCGCCACAACCAGTTCGTGAAAAGCAAGGTCCGTATCGGCCAGTGTTTGCAGAGAATCTGCCTCAGCATGCTCCTGCAGGGCCGCGCGTAGGTGATCCACCGGTCGCGGAGATTGCTTGGCTGCCAGTTCTGCCGCCGAGCATTCCAGGCCTAAGCGGGCGACAACCAGGTCCCGGGAGGTAATTTTTGCCAGTGTTGCCGCTCGAGTCAAAGATCCCGAGAGATCATCGATTTTGACCCCACGGACGAAAGAGCCGCGTCCAGGATGAATTTCGATGAATCCGAGCTCGACCAAACCGGCGAGTGCTTCACGGATGACCGGGCGCGAGACTCCGTATTCGAGCGCCAACTCCCTTTCTGAGGGTAGTTGGGATCCTTGGGCCCATTCCCCGCTCAGAACACGACCCTGAATGTTCTGGATGATGTCGATCTTGCGCGCGGGAATGGACATCGCACTATTTGTCATGTTGTCGTCTTCCTGTGTTAGCCCTTGACGGCACCCTGCAAGATTCCTGAAATGATCTTGCGGTTGAGAGCTATGTACAAAAGTACTGTGGGCAAAGCAATAATGATGGCCGCAGCGCTCAAAGCGGGAATATCGCTCACCCACTGACCCATGAACGTTCCCAGGCCTGAAGGTGCTGTTCGAGTCCCTCGATCGAGAACCACAAGGGACAGCAGGAATTCGTTCCAGCTCCAGATAAACATCAGAGTTGCGAGAGTCAAGACAGGCGGCCATGCAATCGGGAGAAGCACGGAGCGAAGAATGCGCAATGAGTTGGCACCATCGATGCGGGCCGCCTCCACCAGGGCCGGGGGAGAGGCCATAAAGAATTGGCGCATCCAGAAGATCCCAAAAGCGCAGAACAACGCCACTTGGGGCAAAATAACGCCCCACAGGTTATTGATGAGCCCCATGGACCGTAGTTGGTAATACAACGGCACAATGGTTGCCTCGAACGGCATCACCAGACCAATCATGAAAATGTAGAAAAGAATGTTGGAGCCGGGAAACTTCATTGTCCCAAAGGCGTAGCCGGCTAGCACGGACACTGTTACCCCAATGGGGACTACCGCGAGTGCAACAAGAAGCGAGTTGAGCATGAGCATGGGGAGTGGGAAATCTCCCTTCGTCCAAGCAATAACGTAGTTTTCCCAGTCCGGACTGGTCGGCCAACTCAGGCTCGTCGTGCTGGAGTCAGCGGGTTGGAGAGAGACGGTGAAAAGGCTGACCATCGGGATAAGGACAATGGTCGCGGTCATTGTGAGGAACGCGTACATCAGAACTTTGAAAACAAAGGTTCTGGCGTCCAACTTCT
>JBMUEW010000058.1:0-4391 GCA_049460875.1 Pontimonas sp. | reverse complement strand
TCCCCCCTGGTGGCAAACCAGCGCAGATCGGGCACGAGCTCTCGATATCCAGCAGAGAAGTAATAGAGACGATAACTTGCAAAGGCTTCCGCAAAGGCAGCTTCGGTCAACACGATGCCATCAGCCACACCACTGATTCGCCATTCGTCGTCTTCCAGGATTAGTCGAAAATCGAGTGTCTGGGAGCTCACTGCGGCGCTCGTCGACAAGCGGCCAAGCTCATCAACACTGGCGATGACGGGAACCACATAGTTTGCGACGGTGCTCGATTGAAGTGACACCGCTGGCTCGCCTCGGCGTATGAGCACTGATGCGTTGGGGTTCCACCCCTCTCTGGCTTCCCGTGAAAGGTAGCTCCTCGCAACGCGATAGTTGTCTTGGGCGGCTGTACCGGCCGCAATGAAACCCGCAATAATTGCCTCCGGCGTTGCCCCCGTTGAGGGTCCCGGTGGCAGGAAATCAACATCAGAGGCATCAACACCACTGGTGCGAGCAGTAGAGTTTACGGGCCCCGAACTCGGAATCGATGTGCATGCCGCAAGAAATGCTGCGAGCAAGGCGATGAGCGGGGTGCGAACCAATCTCATGTCAGGGCACCTCGCGCACTGTCCTCTTCAGCGAGATAAGAGTCGATGGCATCGCTCTCCGGGGGCAACGGTAAGGGTGACTCTCGCCATTCGGCAAGCGGTGTCCGGGGAATGGTCAATCGGAAACAACTTCCTTCACCCTCCCTACTCCACACGTCGATCCGACCACCGTGCGCAATGGCATCTTCGTGGGCAATTGCAAGCCCCAGACCCGTTCCTCCTGTAGTCCTTTGGCGGGAAGGATCCGCTCTCCAGAACCTGTCAAACACTCGGGCAACTTGATCTGGGGTCATCCCCACACCCCAGTCGCGCACGGCAATGGCGACGGCATCCTCATGAGAATCGACAAATACCACGATGGGTCGACCTTCTACATGATCGATTGCGTTACCCACGAAGTTCAAGATGATGCGACGAATACGACGCTGATCCACTTCACTCTCGCCGTAGCCGCCTCGAACATCGACGACCAAGTTCGAACCCTTTTGGGTCGCCAGCGATCCCAACTGATCCAAACAATCTTCGACCAACGCGACAATGTTGACCTCATCAACTTCGAGTGCGACAGCACCTGCGTCGTAGCGACTCATTTCCAGGAGGTCAGTGAGCATGATTTCAAATCGCTCAATTTGAGTAATGAGGAGCTCGAGTGTGCGGGCGTTTTCCGCGCTAAAGGAGTCACGTTGCTCGTAAAGAACATCGCCCGCCAATCGAATAGTCGTCAATGGCGTTCTCAGCTCATGAGAAACATCAGACACAAAACGCTGTTGGACTTTGGACAGAGTGGCCAATTTCTCAATTTGGTTCTGCATACTGTCGGCCATTTTGTTGAACGAGCGGGCAAGAACAGCAATCACGTCCTCACCCTGTTCGAATAAACGCTCCTCCAGGAAACCCTGAGCGAGACGCTCCGCGGTTTGCGCAGCTCGGCGGACCGGTCCGATTGCCAGCCGAACCACAAAGAAGGTCACCACTCCAATCGCCACAACCAGGGCCAAAGAACCAGCGATCAGGGTTTGCTGAATTAGGGTGAGTGTGCTCTGCACATCCACCAGGTCATAAACCAAATACAGCTCATACTGACCAGCACTCGGAACCTGGAGCGCTACAGCGCTCACAAAACCGGGGCGCTGCTCCCCCTGGACATCGAGCAGGACTGATTGATAGTGAATTTGGTCGGGGTCTGCCACGAGTCGGGAGCGAAGCTCGGTCGTCACCACAGAGAGATCCAGCCCCGCAGTGGAGGTTGAGGTCATCGTTTGCGCTGTGATTTGACCGGGGGTGCGCAAAATAGCGAACCCGCTGCCCCCAGGGCTCGATTGCGCCGAGCGAATCGCAGTCTGTGCGGAGGTGTTCGCGGTCTCAATATCGATGGTTCCCGCAGGTGTCACCGAGTTATCGAACAACGATTGGGCAGTACTGGCCGCTCTCGCCGTCTCACTGAGAATTTGGTCACTACGACCGGTAAACAAACTATCCGCGATGGTTAGCGACATATAGCCACCAATCACGGTGACAGCGAGGCCCGAAAGAGTGACGGTAATCGCCACCGTCCGAGCGAGAAGCGACAACCGCCATGCTCTGATCGGAGCCATTACTGCACGAAGAAAGGCCTGCCAGGCCGCCTGCATCATGAGTCTGAGACAGCCTGACCTACAGATTCGCCAGCGCGATAGCCCACTCCGCGGACTGTTTGCACGATGAGCGGGTTGTCCGGATCGATTTCAACCTTCGCGCGCAAGCGCTGCACGTGCACGTTCACGAGCCGGGTGTCGGCTTTGTAGTGATATCCCCACACCTGCTCGAGCAGCATTTCCCTCGTGAAAACCTGCTGAGGCTTGAGCGCTAGAGCAAGCAGAAGATCAAACTCGAGCGGAGTCAGATTGATTCTGCTCTCCCCTCGCCTCACCTCGTGCGCGGGCACATCGATGGTGACATCTCCAACAGAGATGATGCTGGTCGCTCCCTCAGAGGTGGGCCGCAACCTCGTGCGAATCCTCGCTACCAATTCCTTGGGGTTAAACGGCTTCACCACGTAGTCGTCAGCCCCACTCTCGAGACCTTTCACCACGTCAGTAGTGTCACCTTTAGCAGTGAGCATAATGATGGGAACACCGCTAAATTCTCGAATTCTCGTGCACACCTCGATGCCATCGAGGCCTGGAAGCATGACGTCCAGCAGCACAAGATCGGGCTTGACCTCAGTAATTTGGGTCAAAGCTTCTGTTCCATCAAAAACCTGATGGGGAACGTAACCCTCGCCCTTCAGAACAATGGAAATCATCTCGGCAAGCGCAACGTCGTCGTCGACGACCAGAATCCGAGCTGTCATTGCCACCCCCAATACGCGCAAGTATCGAAAGGTCTCCCGATGGGCCCTAAGCCTACTGGAGTTCCATTGGGCCTAGTAGCGGTAGTGGTCCACCTTGTAGGGGCCTTGCTTCGGAACACCGATGTAAGCCGCCTGCTTGTCCGAGAGTTCCGTCAGCTCAACACCGAGTGCATCGAGGTGCAAACGAGCCACTTTCTCATCGAGGTGCTTGGGCAACATGTGCACACCCAGGGGATACTCGTCTGCCTTGGTGAAGACCTCAATCTGCGCGAGCACCTGGTTGGTGAAGGAGTTGCTCATCACGAAGCTGGGGTGACCGGTGGCGTTTCCGAGGTTCATCAGACGGCCTTCACTCAACATAAGGACGCTACGGCCGTTGGGCATAATCCATTCGTGGACTTGTGGCTTAATCTCCACGCGAGTTGCACCCGGGAGTGACTCGAGTCCAGCCATGTCAATCTCGTTATCGAAGTGTCCAACGTTCGCGACAATGGCTTGGTGCTTGAGAGCTAGCAGGTGATCAACGGTCACCACATCGAGGTTTCCCGTTGCGGTAATCAGCACGTCGATCGAGTCAATGACAGACTCCAGACGTGCCACCTGATAGCCATCCATGGCTGCCTGGAGGGCAAGGATGGGATCAATCTCCGAGACGATTACACGCGCGCCCTGTCCTCGCAGTGATTCTGCGGAACCTTTACCGACATCCCCGTAGCCACAAACAAAGGCGACCTTCCCGCTCATAAACGTGTCGGTCGCACGGTTGAGACCATCAATCAGCGAGTGACGGACACCGTACTTGTTGTCGAACTTTGACTTAGTGACCGAGTCATTGACATTGATTGCGGGGAAGAGAAGGTTTCCTTCTTTGAAGAACTCGTAGAGACGGTGAACCCCAGTAGTGGTTTCCTCTGTCACACCCTTGATACCCGCGGCAATCTCGGTGAACTTTCCCGGGCTTTCGGAGAGATTCCTCCGGAGAACTTCCAGAATGACTTTCCACTCCGCAGGGTCACCGGCTTCGGGCTGAGGGACGGCGCCTGCTTTCTCAAACTCGACACCCTTGTGGACGAGCAGAGTGGCGTCACCACCATCGTCAAGGATCATGTTGGGTCCAGAGTGACCATGTGCACTCCAGTCAAAAATCTGCTCGGTGCACCACCAGTACTCCTCGAGCGTTTCGCCCTTCCAGGCAAAAACCGGGGTTCCCTGCGGGTCCTCAGGGGTGCCACGACCCACAACGATCGCCGCAGCAGCGTCATCCTGGGTGGAAAAAATGTTGCAGCTAGCCCAGCGAACATCCGCACCCAGCGCCACAAGAGTCTCGATTAACACAGCGGTCTGCACCGTCATGTGCAGTGAACCGGCAATACGAGCGCCCTTCAGGGGCTGATGGGGGCCGAATTCTTCACGAATGGCCATAAGGCCTGGCATCTCGTGCTCGGCAAGACGGATTTGGTGGCGACCTGCTT
>JBMUEW010000057.1:0-4397 GCA_049460875.1 Pontimonas sp. | reverse complement strand
GAATGAGCTCGCGCGTAAAGTCCCGTCTCCCAGGTAAGGGCTTGAGCCTCACAAAAACCGTGCACGCTGCATCCATTCCAGGAAGTGTAGGGGTTGGCGTCGCTCGTCCAGAAGACGCCGAAGCTCAACTCCTAGCGCCTTATCACCCGAACTGGTTCTGTATCGGGCAGTGGTGTCGCGTCTTTACCCCGTAAATCCGGGTGTGCATTCTTAAAGATGACGGGCACGAGAAAACCAATCAGGGCAAAAATGCTGGCTGCAACAAAGCCACCGAGCGAGCCAAACCCGTCAATAGCGAACCCGGCAACGGCCGAGCCCAATGCCGCACCCACGAGCTGCCCCGAGCCCATCCAGCCATACGCTTCGGCCGTGTCGGAGAATTTCACGCTGGAGGACACGATGGCGAACATCACCGCTAGCGCAGGTGCTATTCCCGCTCCCGCAATTAGGAGGGCAAACGCAATCCACCAGAAATCGAGGATTGCTCCGGCCATCGCGATGCCGATGAACACCACCAGCATCCGTGCGGCCAAGGCCCACGGCCCAATGGCCATTCCTCCGAGAGCTAGTCCGCCGATGATGGATCCGATTGCCCAGATGGAGAGGATGATGCCGGCTTCTGGCCCACCGTGACCAAACACGGAGACCACGGCAACCTCAACAGCCGCCGCTGCGCCGATGAGGAGAAAACCGACCACGGTGGCGAGGACCACCGCAGGTTTGCGAAGGACCACACCCATTTTGTTCTTACTCCGGGGAATGTTGACTTCGCCCAGTTCTCGGCAGGAGAGGAACCAGAGCCCACCGAATACGAGGAATGCACCGGCGACCATGATGGCCAACTCGGTCGATATCTGGGTGGCGATAAAGGTGGTGACGACGGGTCCCGCAATCCAGATGATTTCTTGCGCGGAGGCATCCAGGGAGAACAGGGGAGTGAGCTGTTTAGAGGTCACCATGGTGGGGTAGATGGTGCGAACAGCGGGTTGGATAGGCGGGGTGGCAAGCCCGCCTATAAATCCCACGGCAATGTAGGCACCAATGGGCATCATCACAAACGCGATGCCGGCCATGCTCGCCGCGGAAACCACAATCGTGAGGGTGATCACGGGTCGCATGCCCCAATGGCCCATCCACCGGGAGGTCAGGGGTCCGGCGAGTGCTTGACCGAAGCTTGTTGCAGCCAGCACGAGACCTGCCAAGCCGTACGAGTTGAAGATTTGCTCGATGTGGAGCAGGTACGCCAGGGAGATCATTCCCGAGGGGAGCCTCGCGGTGAGCTGGGCAGAGATAATTCTGGCCACTCCGGGAGTTTTCAACAGGTCGGCGTATTTGTTCACAACCCCCCAAGCCTACGCCGGGAGCCTAGGCGTCGGTGGTCGCTGAAACAGTGGGCTTTAGCAGTGCAGAAGCTCGGTCAGAGCTTGTGGAAAAAGGGCCAAAGTTGTCCACAGGTGTGGAGGACACGCCCACAAGATATGGGGTATGCAAATTGTCAGAAGTGCCATATATAGTGGTCAAGCTGTCGAAGGAAAAAGTGCCCTCTGAGCACCACCGGGGATGGAAAAACAACAGAAAACGCCGAGATTTGTGGTCCCCGGGCCCAGGAAAGAGGAAAACATCGTGAACATCACCGTAGTGAAGCGCAACGGCGACCGTGAGCCCTATGACGCGAACAAAATCAACCTAGCTATTGAGGAGGCAGCGAAGGGGCTGGACGACTCGATCACCTGGGTGACGCAGATTGCTAGCGAGCTCGAATTGACCCTTTTTGATGGCATCACGACCCAGCAGCTCGACGAAGCGGTCATTCAGGTCGCACTGCAGAACGTCAAAGATGACCCTGCATTCGACGTGGTGGCCTCTCGTCTGCTCGTGAAGACCATTTACAAGCGCGTACTCGGTGACTACGAATCGGCAGACGACTTGAAGAAGCTCCACGTTCAACACTTCGAAGAGAACGTCCGTCGCGGTGTCGAGGAGGGCTTGCTCGATGAGCGCCTGACCCAGATGTTCGACTTTGACCGTCTCGCGGCAGCCCTGGAGCCCAGCCGCGATGAGCTACTCAAGTACATCGGTGTGGTGACCCTGAACAACCGCTATGGCATCAAGGGCCGAAACGGTGACCCGCTCGAGGTTCCCCAGTACTTCTGGATGCGGATTGCCATGGGCCTCTCGCTCAACGAGGAAGACCCCACCGATCAGGCCCTGAAGTTCTACGAGAAGATGTCGAAGCTCGAGTATCTGGCTGCAGGTTCCACGCTGGTGAATGGTGGAACCAGCTACCCGCAGCTCGCGAACTGTTTCGTGATGGAGATGCAAGACGACATCGAGCACATCGCGAAGACCACCCGCGATGTCATGTGGCTGACCAAGGGAACCGGTGGAATCGGCCTGGCCGTGACCAAGCTCCGCGCTCAGGGATCCCCGATTCGCTCCAACAACACCACCTCCACAGGCCCCATCCCCTTCATGCACACCATCGACTCCGTGCTCCGCGCGGTGTCTCGCGGTGGCAAGAAGTTTGGGGCGCTCTGCTTCTACATGGAGAACTGGCACCTGGACTTCCCCGAGTTCCTCGATCTGCGTCAGAACTCGGGTGACCCCTACCGCCGCACCCGTACCGCGAACACCGCCGTGTGGATCTCTGACGAGTTCATGAAGCGCGTTGAGAACGACGAGCCCTGGTACCTGTTTGACCCGCTCGAGGTTTCTGACCTGAACGAGCTCTACGGTGCCGAATTCTCGAAGCGGTACGCCGAGTACATCGAGATGGCTGAAGCCGGCAAGCTCAACATGTTCAAGAAGATCGGTGCCCGCGAGCAGTTCAAGGCCATCTTGATCTCTCTCCAGGCCACCAGCCACCCGTGGCTGACCTGGAAGGACACCATCAACAACCGTGCCATCAACAACAACACCGGCACGATCCACCTCTCCAACCTCTGCACCGAGATTTGCTTGCCGCAGGATGTCGACAACGTGTCGGTGTGTAACCTCGCGTCGATCAACCTCTCGCAGCACGTCGTGGACGGGGCTATGGATTGGGCGAAAATCGAAGAGAGCGCCCGCGTGGCGGTTCGCCAGCTCGACAACCTCATCGACATCACCCGTTCGAGCGTGAAAGAGGCTGACCACTCCAACGAGCAAAACCGCGCCGTTGGTCTGGGTGTCATGGGCTTCACCGATGTCATCGAGCGCTTTGGCTACAGCTACGAGAGCGAAGAGGCCTATGACCTCATCGACGAAATCATGGAGCACGTCTCCTACGCCGCCATCGATGAGTCCGCCAACCTCGCCCGGGAGCGCGGTTCCTACAAGAACTTTGAGGGTTCGCGCTGGTCGCAGGGTCTGGTGCCACTAGACACCATCGACCTCACCGAGGCTGACCGTGGCGTCCCTGTCGAGGTCAACCGCACCACCCGTCTCGACTGGGATGCCCTTCGCGAGAAGGTCAAGGGCGGTATGCGTAATGCCACCCTCATGGCTATCGCACCGACTGCTTCGATCGGTTTGGTCGCGGGAACGACTCCGGGTCTTGACCCACAGTTCTCGCAGATCTTCAGCCGCTCGACGAGCTCGGGTAAGTTCCTGGAGGTCAACCGCAACCTGGTCAACGCTCTGCGTGAGCACGGCCTGTGGGAGTCCACCAGGGAGGATATCCTGCGAAGCCAGGGAGACATCCAGGGCATCGAGTCCATTCCCCAGTCGATCAAGGACACTTTCAAGACGAGCTTCCAGCTCTCACCGTTTGCCTTCCTCGAGGTGGCAGCGAGAGCGCAGAAGTGGATTGATCAGGCGATTAGTCGCAACATGTACCTAGAGACCAGGGACATGGACGACTTGATGTCGATTTACTCTGGTGCGTGGAAGCGTGGCGTCAAGACCACGTACTACCTGCACATGAAGCCACGCCACACCGCCGAGCAGTCGACGGTGAAGGTGAACAAGTCCGAGCAGATCAACAGCTCGGGTGGTTCAGGAGCGCCGAAGAAGGGCTTTGGTGCAGCGGCACCGGCCTCGGCTGAACCTGTAGCTGCGGGATCGGGTGCCCCCAAGAAGGGCTTCGGATTCGGTGGCGCCGCGAAGGCGGGTGAGTAATCACCATGGACTTCGACTCCACAACCATCGACGGTTACGCCGTCCCTACAGACCCTATGGACCTTCTGCAGTGCGATAGCTGCCAGTAGTTCCACACCTCACAAACAACGATCTAGAGATAGGACAGAAACAATGGGAATCCTTGGACAAGGAGTGCAAGAAGGTCTTCTGCTCAAGCCTGTGAAATACAAGTGGGCAATGGACCTCTATGACCAGGCTGTGGCAAACACCTGGTTCCCCAACGAGATTCAGCTCGGTGAAGACATCGCTGACTTCAAGAAGATGACGGATGAAGAACG
>JBMUEW010000056.1:0-4611 GCA_049460875.1 Pontimonas sp. | reverse complement strand
TGAGTAACGGGGCTTGAACCCGCGACCTCCTGGACCACAACCAGGCGCTCTACCAACTGAGCTATACCCACCATGAACGGCACACTCGTGCCGAGCCACACAAGTGTATTACAGGCGTGAAGCCCACGCCTCAGCAATACTCTCGCTGATCGCCTTCAATTCTGTGGTGGCGGGCCCTGGAGCATCGACGAACACCGCGCTGCGGTAGTAGGCGAGCTCCCGAATGGATTCGAGAATGTCCGCCAACGCGCGATGCCCACCGTTCTTGTCCGGTGATTGGTAATACGCCTTGGGGAACCACTGCTTGGAGAGTTCTTTGATGGTCGAAACATCGATGTTTCGGTAGTGCAGGTGCTCGTGAACGAGGGGCATGTACTTCTGCAAAAACATCCGATCAGTGCCAATGGTGTTCCCGGCGAGGGGTGCGCTTTGCGCATCGGGGACAAATTGCTGGATGTAGCTCAGCACCTGAGCTTCAGCCTCTGCCAGGTCCAGTCCGGTCTCCAGCTGGTCGAGAAGCCCACTGGTGGCGTGCATGTCGCGAACAAAATCGTTCATCTGCTCAAGAGCCTCTGCACTGGGCTTAATTACCACCTGGAAGCCTTCATCAACCGGGGCTAAGTCGTAGTCGGTGATGACCACAGCCACTTCGACGAGTTCGTCCACAGCGGGGTCGAGCCCCGTCATTTCACAATCCACCCAGACCAGGTGAGCCACCGTCGAACCAGCCATCCGGGGAGTCTATCGGGCGAGTGAAGCGCGAGTCAGGCCGATGACATAGGCGGTGGAGAAACCAAAACCCACGAGCGCGTAGAGGATGCTAAACCACGTGAAAGGCACGGGAATCAACAGTGTGGTGACCCCGAGACCGCCGGCGGCGACCATCATCACCGCGGAGGCGACTTGCACGCCACGGTCACTGGCCGCAAAAGACACCACCGCCATATTTCCGGTGAGGGCTACGAGCGTCACACCAATGAGCACCATCGACCACACCACCTCTGGGCTATCCGCGAGACCTAGTAGTCCGACGAAGAAGGCAGGGGCGATGATCAGCGCGAGAGCGCTCACCGCGAAAACGCTGGCTCCCGTGCGGAGTGTGTAGCGCAGGAACATCACGGGATGAATACTACGCGAGGGGCGAACAGCGGGGACAAGGGACTGTGGGGGGCTTAGGTTGAATAAGGAGACCAAGAAAGTTCCAAGAAAACCATCAGGTGTTTGCAAGAGGTCTACTGACAGACTGAAGTCGCGGAGCCGCCACGGCTTCTCATGAGGAGAGATACACAGCGTGAAAACACGGACCAAAGTCATTATTGGAGTTGTTGCGGCGCTCGCCGTCGTGGGAGCAGGAACAGGCATTGCGCTTACTGCCTCTGCACCTGAAGAGGCGACCGTGCTCACTGAAAGCGCCCAGGTTCGTGATGTCGATGTCACGGTGGCAGCCTCAGGGACGGTCGATCCTGCACTTGAATTAGGTCTGCAATTCTCCGGATTCGCTACTGCGGAGCTCGCCACCCTAGAGGTTGAGGTCGGTGATGTGGTGGCAGAGGGTGATGTCTTGGCAACGCTGGTGACCGAGTCGCTGGAAGCCGCTGTCGCCAGTGCGCGTTCTGGAGTGGCGAGCGCGAGAACAGCCGAGCTCCAGGCTCTTCAGGCCCTTGAAACCGCGGAGCAGGCAGTCATCGCCGCTCGTCTCAACTATGAAAACATTTATGACGATTACCCTTCGACTATTGCCGGGCAACCCAATCGACACATCGCTTTAGAGAACGCCCAGGCACAACAAGCTTCGGCTGCAGCTCAACTCACTGCCGCGCAACAGCAGGTTGCAGCAGCGGGTCCGGCGAAGTCCTCAGCTGCGGCCCAGTTGGACTCCGCCCTCGCAAATTTAGAGAACGCATCCCTCATCGCACCGGCAGCAGGGACTATCGTCGCGATTGCCTCTGAGGTGGGCGAGCCAATTGGCACGACCAGCGTGGGAACGAACGGAACCAGCGGATTCATCATTCTTGCTGGCCTCGAGGAGTTTGTGGTCCGAGCAGACTTCGCCGAGGGAGATGTCGTAGGAATTGCCCCTGGCCAGAAAGTGAGTCTCGAATTCGACGCGTTGCCCGATGACTCGCGAGAGGGAGAGGTCACAGAGGTCGCCCCGTTCGGCGTTGTGGACCCGTCAGGGGCCTCGCTCACCACGTATGAGGTGACTATCAGTGTTCCTAATGCCCCTACTGGTTTGAGAGCGGGAATGACGGCGCAAGCAAGCATTACCACCGAAGAGCAGCTGGGTGTCGTTGCCGCTCCCGTGACTGCCCTTGTTCCCACGGAGGATGGTTTTGTCGTTCGAGTCCAAGCTGAGGATGGGACCATTTCGAACCTGCCCGTGGAGGTGGGTATCCGCGGTGGGTACTGGGTCGAAATCGTTTCCGGCCTGAGCGAAGGCGACCGTGTGGTGACGGGGTCCGATGGTGAGCTTCCGCCGACTGACACCGGTTTCGGGGGAGGACGGCCCGAGGGCGCTGAAGAGAACCCGGATCTGAATTGAGCGACTACGTAGTAGAGATCTCCGACGTTCGTCGGGAGTATCAAACTGGTGAAGTCCCCACGGTGGCTCTCGCTGGAGTGAGCCTCAAAGTTCAGCGCGGAGAGTTTGTGGCCATCGTAGGACCTTCGGGATCCGGCAAATCGACATTGATGAACCTCATCGGTTGCCTCGATCGTCCCACCTCGGGAACGGTCAAGATCTCGGGCAAAGATATTTCCACCTTGGACGATAACGAGCTCACCGCTTTGCGCTCGAGAGCCATTGGTTTTGTCTTTCAGCAGTTCCAGCTTCTGCCCCTCACTTCTGCAGTGGAGAATGTGGCTGCACCTCTGCTGTATCAGGGAATGCGCCCGAGAGAAGCCCACAAACGTGCGGCGGAGATGCTGACGCGCCTGGGCCTGGGTGAGCGACTCGACTTTGACCGAGGTCGCCTCTCAGGTGGTCAGCAACAGCGTGTTGCGATTTCCCGTGCGCTGGTGACGAACCCGGACTTGGTCCTGGCCGATGAGCCCACCGGAGCGCTCGACACGTCCTCCGGAGCTGCGGTCATGGACGTATTCAAGGAGATGAACGCCGAGGGTCGCACGATTGTTTTGATTACTCACGATCTGGATGTTGCGGCTGCGGCGAAGCGTCGCATCTACATCCGCGACGGTCTCATCGAGCGGGATGAAGCGGACTCGATGGCGGGTGCGCGATGAATCTGTGGCTGACATTCAGGCTGTCGCTCAGTCGTATTCTCGCGGCCAAGGTTCGATCGGCTCTCACCATGCTGGGAATCATTATTGGTGTGGGGGCTGTGGTGGCCCTGACCGCAGTCGGACAGGGCGCTGAGCAGGGTATCGATAGCTCGCTCGCGTCACTCGGCGCGAACCAAATCACGGTCTCCGCGACATCACCTACTGGACTTGAGGAAAAGGACGCCGCTGCCATTGCAGAGATTGAGGGTGTGCTCAAGACCAGCACCGAGGTGCGCACCCAGGGGACTATTGCCTATGGGAGTGAATCATTGGGCGCCAGCATTATTGGTGTCTCGCCCAGCTATGAGGACCTCGGAAACCCTGAGGTTGCGATTGGTTCTTTCCTTCCCACTTCTCCTGGTCTCCAAAATTCGCGGACGATAGTCGTCTCCGCGCGTGGTGCAGATCGTCTTGATTTCACACCGCAGACCATTGGTGAGACGGTCCGCGTTAACGGTGTGGCCTTCACCGTCGTGGGGGTTCTCGATGATGCGGATGGATTTGGCTCAGGGGTGAACGTCTACATCACCCAAGAGTCGGCAAGAAGCCTTTTCTCCAAGTCCCCCTACCTCTCGGTGATTCGTATCCAGGCGGAATCGCAGGAGGCCGTGTCGCCGGTGGAGTATCGGGTGGAGAGTTTCTTGAGGTACTCGAAGAATGTGAGAGATGACGAGGACGCAACATTCTCGATTTTCAACCAGGCCGCACTCCAGGACACCATTCGGACGGTGACCGGGACCCTCGGAATTCTCATCACGGGAATCGCCGGAATCTCGCTTGTTGTGGGTGGTATCGGAATTATGAACATCATGCTGGTTTCCGTGCGTGAAAGGACCCGGGAGATTGGTGTGAGGCGAGCTATCGGGGCAAAACAGTCGCAGATTCTGACCCAGTTTCTGATGGAGGCCGTGGTGCTTTCCACGCTGGGCGGTCTCATTGGACTCACGATCGGGCAGCTGGCCTCCTATGGTTTCTCTATCCTCGGCGGCTGGGACTTTTTCATTGATCCGACGACCGTGTTTGTTGCCTTGGGCTTCAGCGCACTTGTGGGAGTTGTGTTCGGAGTGTGGCCGGCTCGTACTGCCGCAAAGCTCCAACCTGTGGATGCACTGCGATTCGAGTAAAGGTCCTGGGTCGTTAACGTCCCTGTGACATGGGCTTGCTACTGTCGCGATTATGGTGGAGAGCGCTTTTAGTCAGATAGCACTCATCCTGCTGGTTGCGGCTGTCGTGGGTTTTCTCGCGAACCTTCTTCGCCAGCCCCTCATCGTCGCCTACATTTTTGTGGGGATTTTGTTGGGCCCCGCATTCTTGGGCCTTGTTTCGGCG
>JBMUEW010000055.1:0-4757 GCA_049460875.1 Pontimonas sp. | reverse complement strand
GTATCGGTGTACACCGGGGATGCGGTGTCGAGGCGAGTGCTCGGTCCACTCCTGGCTCGGCCGGAGGACGTGGATGATGCGCTTGCTGACTATGTCTCAGTGCCAAGGATTCAGGTGGTCTCGGTGTCGGCAGGAAAGCTCGGTCAAGTAGCTCACTCCTACCTCGAGGCGGGGGTTACTCCAGAGTCGCCCGCTCCGAGATACCTTCGAGCCCCCGATGTGACGGTGGCGCCATGACCTATGTGCTCACCCGAGCTGAACTGGAAGATCTGCCCCAGATGATTGAGCTAGAAACCCAGCTCTTTGGCTCCGATGCGTGGTCACCCGAGCTGATGGTCGCAGAAGTGTCCTATCCCGAGAGTTACTACCTCGTCGCCCGCGAGGATGGCGCCTTGGACCTATGTGGGTACGGCGGTTTGCGCGCTGCCCGGACAGACGCTTGGCAGGGCGATATCCAAACCCTCGCGGTGTCTCCAGAGCATCGACGAGGAGGTCTAGGCCGAACACTGCTTCGGGCATTGCTCGCTGAAGCATCAGCCCGGGGAGCTACTGAGGTGTTTCTGGAGGTTCGAGCGGACAACGAGGCGGCCCTGGCTTTGTATGCAGCGGAGGGTTTTGAAGCCATCGATCGTCGTGTGGGCTACTACCAACCCGACGGAGTGGACGCGATTGTGATGCGACGTGAGGCTCAGGATCGAGAACCTGGGTGGGCGGTGAGTAATGACTGAGCCGCTCGTGCTGGGAATCGAGACCAGTTGTGATGAAACCGGTGTCGGAATTGTTCGAGGGTCCACTCTGCTGGCCCACAGTGTTGCCTCGTCTATGGAGGAACACGCCAGGTATGGCGGGGTGGTTCCCGAAGTTGCAGCCAGGGCCCACCTGGAGGCAATGCCGCAGGTTCTCTCCGATGCCCTGTCGAAAGCCGGGGTGTCTTATGGCGACCTCGACGCCATTGCAGTCACCAGTGGGCCTGGCTTGGCGGGTGCGCTCATGGTGGGAGTGGGTGCTGCGAAAGCGCTCGCCGTGAGCCTTGGGTTGCCGTTGTATGCGGTTAATCACCTTGTAGGGCATGTAGGAGTCGAGTGTGTGTCCGAATCGGGTGACACGCTTCAGACTCCGACGATTGCGCTTTTGGTTTCCGGGGGTCACACCTCGTTGCTGTTGGTTCGAGACCTTGTTCACGATGTGGAGCTGCTCGGAGAAACCATTGACGATGCCGCGGGGGAAGCCTTCGACAAGGTGGCGAGGGTTTTGGGTCTTGCCTATCCCGGAGGCCCCGAGATCGATCGGGTAGCGAGGGAGGGGGACCCTGAGTTTGTGCAGTTCCCCCGCGGCCTCACCGCTCACAAAGACCAAGACAAGCACCGGTTCAACTTCTCTTTCTCTGGTTTGAAGACCGCCGTGGCGCGTTATGTCGAGTCGACAAGGGCGCGAGGTGAAGAGGTCGACCACGCGTCGATTGCCGCGTCTTTCCAGGAAGCAGTGGCAGATGTTCTGATCCAAAAGTCACTCCAGGCCTGCCGAGAGCATGACACGCCTCGCCTCCTTCTGGGTGGGGGAGTAGCGGCAAACTCCCGGGTCCGAGGTCTTGCTCAGGAGCGGTGCGACGAGGCAGGGATAGAGCTCAGAGTCCCCCCGCTGTCGCTGTGTACCGATAACGGAGCCATGATTGCTGCCCTCGGTGCACAGCGCATGATGGCGGGTTATGAGCCGTCATCGCTTACCAGCGGAGTCTTCTCGACTCTCTCCCCGTCTGTCATCCAGCTCTAGGGGCGCCTGGGTAGTCTGGTGTCATGTCCACCCCGACCCAGCCTTCTGACGAGGACACTCCAGAGGTGATTACCGAGGTGTCGGTGTCGGAAATCTCGGTGGAGCGCACCGGATCCTTGCCACCTGAGCGCGAGAGCAAAGCGGGCAGTACTGTCTCGCGCTTTGCCTTAGGGCTTGGAATCCTCAGTCTTTTGTGTGCTCCACTCTTTGGCGTGGGTGTTGTGCCGGCGATTGTCGGAATCATCGTCGGGCACATCGCCAAAAGAGGAGAGCCGGTCAGCCGGATTCGAGCAATGATTGGTCTAGGTCTGAGCTATGTCGCGCTCGTGATTGGCACCGCAATCTTGGTCTTAGTAGCGCTTCCGATTGTGCTGGCCTTCTTGGTGAGCACCGGATACGTCCTAGCCGACTAAGAGACTCGATCCGCCAGTATCGCGGTCTTTTTTCCGGACACCCGGGTGAGGATGAGCGTTGCACTGCCCTCTCCTCGGAGCGGCAGAGCCGTGCGCAGGGCTCCCGGGTCCACATCGATTCCCCTCTTTTTGATCTCGAGGGTCCCGAGCTTTGCTTCTCGAACCAACGCCTGAACATTCTTGGTGGAGTAGGGGACACTCTCTCGAACCCGAAAACACTGAACCAGAGGAGAGGTAACCGGAGCCTGGCTCGTCATGTAGGCAATAGTCGAATCAATCATGTGGGCATCGTGAGCTCTCGCCAGATCCCCGATCAATCGGGCTCTAATGACGGCTCCATCTGGCTCGAGGAGGTACTCGAGTAGCTCTCCTACCGGCGCATCCGCGGAGTCGCTGGGGCCCGTGACCTCAACCCCACCCCGGTCAGTGAGAACAAGTGCGCTCCGCGTAATACCTTCCCTGGCGAGAGCCCCCCACCAGAGAACCATTTCGACGACACTGCCCTTCCATGACACCCACTGGGCCTCGCATCCCTCCGGGATGAGAGTTCTCTCCATTCCGGGGGCCAGTTTGATTCCTGTGGGCTTGGTACGAGCCTGATCGAACACCCACTGGAGTGAGGGTGACCAATCCTCGGGCTTTGTTAGTCGCGTGGTTCCCTGCCGCCTGGCGGGATCGAACCAGAATGATTCCGCCGAGGACAGATCGAGGGTCTCGACGTCAGCGTGTTCGACGGTGACTGAATCAAAAGGTTGCAGGTTGTAGGAGGCTAAGGCTGCCGTGACATCATTGCGCTCTATCGCGCGAACAGTGAGCCCGGCGCCTGCAAAGGCGAGCGCATCGCCTCCGAGACCGCATCCAGCATCCGTCACCGAGCTGATCCCAGCGCCGAGGAACCTCCCCGCATGGTGGCTTGCCACGTCGAGGCGGGATGCAACTTCGAGGGACTCCGCAGAAAACAGCATGCGATCGGCAAAAGTGCCGAACTTCTCTCGTGCCTTGTGGCGCAAGGCCACCTGACCCATCACAGCGCTCACCGTCTCGAGACTGTGCCCCTGCTTGCGCAGTCGTGCGACTTCAGAAACCACAGTGTCTGGGGAATGCGGTGTGTCGATGCTGGCCAGGAGCCGAAGAGACTCGGGGGTGAGGAGTGCCTCGAGCTCGCGTCGTTCCACTTCCCCATTCTGTCAGTGCGACACGAACTGGCACTCGTATTGCGCGAGTGCTAATGGGTTCGCTACAGTTGTGTTAGCACTCGAATAGTGAGTGTGCTAACCCAGAGTCTCAGAAAGAGGTCAACCGTGTCGGTCTCCATCAAACCGCTCGAAGATCGCATTGTGATCAAGCAGGTCGAAGCAGAGCAGACGACTGCTTCTGGTTTGGTCATTCCTGACACCGCGAAAGAAAAGCCTCAGGAAGGCGAAGTTGTCGCGGTAGGTCCCGGTCGCTTCGATGACAACGGAAACCGAGTTCCCATGGATGTTGCCGTGGGAAATCGCGTTCTCTACTCGAAGTATGGCGGCACCGAAGTGAAGTTCGGCGCAGACGAGTATCTCGTCTTGTCGGCTCGCGACGTGCTCGCCATCGTGGAGCGCTAAAAGCGATCAGAACGATTCAAGAAGGCCCACACAACGTGTGGGCCTTCTGCATTGAGCCACTCTGTGGCGGGTATAGCCTGATGCGGTGAATGAGTCCACCCGGTCGAGAGATGGGTTTCTCGCGGCCGCCGCGGCCTACGGGCTGTGGGGACTCCTCCCCGCCTATTTTGTGGCGCTTGACCCCAGTGGGCCGGTCGAGATTCTGGCGTTTCGCATCGTCTTGTCACTGGTGTTTTGTGTGCTCATCCTCGCCATTATGCGTCGACTCCAACGGACTGCGGGGCTTCTCAAAGACCCGGGAATCGTCAAGCTCTCAGCGCTTGCCGCGGTGCTCATTCTCATCAACTGGTCGGTCTACGTTTATGCCTCACTCAATCAGTTCATCGTTGAGGCGGCACTGGGCTACTTCATCAACCCGTTGGTCACAGTGGCTCTGGGGGTTGTAGTACTCAAGGAGAAACTGCGACCGATGCAGTGGGGAGCGCTGGGGCTTGCCATTGTTGCGGTCATCGTTCTCACAGTGGGATACGGATCAATTCCCGTCATATCCCTCACTCTTGCCTTTTCTTTCGGGTTTTACGGGTTTGTCAAGAACCGCATGGGTCCCACGGTGAAATCGCTCGATAGTTTGACCCTGGAGACGCTCTGGCTCACACCTGTCGCAATCGGCCTGCTTCTCTGGGTCTCGTTGACAGAAGGCCTGACCTTGGGGACGTTAGGTGCAGGTCACACCGCGTTATTGCTGCTGGCGGGGGCCGTCACGTCGATTCCGCTGCTCTTTTTTGGGGCGGCGGCCAGGCGTTTGCCGCTGTCCGTCATCGGGCTCATGCAATACCTCGCTCCGGTCATGCAATTCACCTTTGGGGTGGCCATTATGGGCGAACCCATGCCCCTCGAGCGGTGGATTGGCTTCTCTTTGGTGTGGGTTTCTGTGGTTATTTTGAGTATCGATGACCTGAGTCATCGCCGCAACCGG
>JBMUEW010000054.1:0-5152 GCA_049460875.1 Pontimonas sp. | reverse complement strand
AGAAAGGCGTGGGTGGGGAAGTCCTCGCCTACGTGTGGTGATCTGACATGTCACGTATTGGTCGCCTTCCTATTGATGTGCCCGCGGGTGTTACCGTCACCATCGAGGGACAGAACGTCGCCGTCAAGGGCCCGAAGGGTGAGCTTTCGCTCACCGTGAAGGAACCCATTGAGGCCAAGCTGGTCGAAAACCAGGTCATCGTGACCCGTCCCGATGACGAGCGCGAATCTCGCTCGCTCCACGGTTTGACCAGGACTCTTATTCGCAACCAAATTGTCGGTGTGACCGAGGGATACCAGAAGTCACTTCAGGTTGTCGGTACCGGTTACCGTGTTGCGTCCAAGGGGCAGGGCATCGAGCTCTCCCTCGGTTACTCGCACTCGATTACGGTCGAGCCTCCTGCAGGAATTGCGCTGTCCGTTGAGGGCAACGACAAGATTCACGTCAGCGGAATCGACAAGCAAGCCGTCGGTGAGGTTGCTGCGAACATTCGTAAGCTGCGCAAGCCTGAGCCCTACAAAGGCAAGGGTGTTCGCTACGTCGACGAGTACGTCCGTCGCAAGGCTGGAAAGGCTGGTAAGTAGTCATGCCATTCGTGAGAGGTAAGAGCCGTTCCGCCGCGAGAGATCGCCGCCACACCAGGCTCCGTAAGAAGATTGAGGGTACTGCTCTCAAGCCCCGCATGGTCGTGACCCGCTCCGCTCGTCACGTCTTCGTGCAGGTTGTGGACGACCAGAAGGGTCACACCGTGGCTTCGGCGTCCACCATGGAGCCCGACTTCCGGTCGTTTGCCGGAACTAAGACCGAAAAAGCCAAGAAGATCGGCGGAGTGATTGCTGAGCGCGCTAAGAAGGCTGGGGTTGCCTCAGTCGTCTTCGATCGCGGTGGTAACCGTTACGCCGGACGCGTGGCCGCTATTGCAGAAGGTGCCAGAGAAAGTGGATTGGAACTGTGAGCGAAGAAGTTAAGGACGAGGCAGTGGTCGACGAGACCAGCCCTGCACCCGAGCCAGAAGCAGAAGCAGCCCCCGAGCGCGAAGCTCGTCGTGGTAGCCGCGAGCGCAACCCCAACGCCCGTGAGCGCGGTGTTCGTGGTGATGACAAGAGCCAGTTCCTGGAGCGTGTGGTCACCATCAACCGTGTGTCCAAGGTCGTGAAGGGTGGACGTCGCTTTAGCTTCACCGCCCTCGTTGTCGTCGGTGACGGTAACGGCATGGTCGGTGTCGGCTATGGCAAGGCCCGCGAGGTCCCCTTGGCTATCTCCAAGGGTGTCGAGGATGCGAAGAAGAACTTCTTCAAGGTTCCCCGGGTCGCTCAAACCATTCCCCACCCCGTCCAGGGTGAAGCTGCAGCCGGTGTGGTGCTCTTGCGCCCCGCAACGCCCGGTACCGGTGTTATCGCCGGTGGTCCTGTGCGCGCCGTGTTGGAGTGTGCCGGAATTCACGACGTGCTGAGCAAGTCGCTGGGTTCCTCGAACACCCTCAACATCGTTCACGCGACTGTCGCCGCACTGAAGATGCTCGAAGAGCCTCGCAGTGTTGCTGCTCGCCGTAACCAGGAGTTCGAGGACATGGCACCTGCTCACCTGCTTCGTGCCGAAGCAGACGCAGCTGCGGCCGCGAAGGCTGGTGCGTAATGGCGAAGAAGCTCAAAGTAACCCAGATTAAGTCGCTGATCAGCGAGAAGCCCAACATTCGCGACACCGTTCGTAGCTTGGGTCTCAAGAGAATTGGTGACTCCGTTGTTCGTGAAGACACCAGTGCCAACCGCGGATACATCCGCACCTGTGCGCACTTGGTGAAGGTCGAGGAGATTGACTAATGGCCGAAGAGAAGAAGCCAGCTGCGAAGAAGCCGGCTGCTAAGCCTGCAGCAAAGAAGGAGACGGCAGCTAAGAAGCCCGCCGCAAAGACTTCAGCTGCGAAGGCTCCTGCTAAGAAGCCTGCAACTGCTGCGAAGCCTGCGGCTAAAGCTGCTGCAAAGCCAGCCGCCAAGAGCACGACCACGGCGAAGGCTCCTGCCAAGAAGCCTGCTGCTGCAAAAGCTCCGGCTAAGACCACGGCCACTAAGGCTCCCGCTGCGAAGGCTCCTGCGGCTAAGAAGCCCGCTGCGACGAAGTCGGCAGCGCCGAAGAAGGAGACGACTGCCAAGGCAGCTGCTCTTGCGAAGAAGGCTCCCGCGAAGAAGCCTGCCTCGGAGTCTGAATCGCGTCCGGGTGTCGTGAAATTGCACCACCTGCGTCCTGCCGCTGGAGCCAAAAAGGCCAAGACTCGTGTGGGTCGCGGTGAGGCGTCAAAGGGTAAGACTGCGGGTCGCGGAACCAAGGGAACGAAGGCCCGCTACCAGGTTCGTCCCGGATTCCAGGGTGGTCAGCTCACGTCCGTGATGCGTGCTCCGAAGCTTCGTGGATTCACGAATCCTTTCCGGGTTGAGTACCAGGTTGTGAACGTAGGACGTCTCGGTGAGCTCTACCCCAAGGGCGGCGACGTCACCGTCACCGACTTGGTGGCTAAGGGCGCTGTTCGCAAGAACCAGAAGGTCAAGGTCTTGGCCGATGGTGAGCTCAGTGTTGCCCTGACGGTGAGCGTGGACAAGGTCTCAAAGCAGGCTGCGGAGAAGATCGTCAAGGCTGGCGGTTCCATTAAGGAATAACCTGACCTGGTGCCTTCCGCGGGGGCCTGTGGGCTTTTTCGCGGGGGCACCAAACAGGTAAGCTCGAATCCACGTGCCTTAGGGCCGAAGCAGGGAGAAGACGTGTTTAGTGCATTAGGCAGAATCTTCAAGACGCCTGACCTGCGCCGAAAAATCTTCTTTACGCTCGCGATGGTGGGCCTTTTCCGTTTGGGCTCTTTCATTCCGGCTCCTTTCGTGGATTACCGCAACGTTCAGCAGTGTTTGGCGGGAACCAGCGGTACAGCGGGGCTGTATGAGCTGATCAACCTCTTCAGCGGTGGTGCACTTCTTCAGCTGTCGATTTTTGCGCTGGGAATCATGCCCTACATCACGGCATCGATCATCACCCAGCTGTTGCGCGTGGTGATTCCGCACTTCGAATCACTCCATAAAGAGGGGCAAGCCGGTCAAGCAAAGCTGACCCAGTACACCCGCTACATGACCATCGGTCTCGCACTCCTCCAGTCGACCACGCTGATCACTGTGGCGAGGAGTGGTGCGTTGTTTGGTTCCTCCGGTGTGCCCGCGTGTAACCAATTGCTCTCCAACGACGCCTGGTACGCCATCATGCTGATGGTCATCACGATGACCGCGGGTACCGGGCTCATCATGTGGTTCGGTGAAATGATTACCGAACGCGGGGTCGGTAACGGAATGTCGCTCCTGATTTTTGTCTCGATTGCGGCCACCTTCCCGTCCGCTCTTTGGGCGATTGCTCAGGCCAATGGCTTCGAGATTTTCCTCATCGTGTTGGCCGTGGGTCTGGTCATTATGGGACTGGTCGTGTTTGTCGAGCAGTCTCAGCGGCGGGTCCCCGTGCAGTACGCCAAGCGCATGGTGGGGCGTCGTGCCTATGGCGGTAACAACACGTACATCCCGATCAAGGTGAACATGGCCGGCGTTATCCCGGTGATTTTCGCCTCGTCACTGCTGTATCTCCCCGCACTGTTCGCGCAGTTCAACCAACCCACGGCAGGAGAGACCGCCTCAGAGTGGGTCGTGTGGATTCAGAACAACCTCACCTCGGGTGACAACCCGCTCTATATGGCGATTTATTTCCTCCTGATCGTCGGCTTCACCTACTTCTATGTCGCGATTATCTTCAACCCCGAAGAGGTGGCCGACAACATGAAGCGTTACGGAGGATTTATCCCTGGTATTCGGGCAGGTCGTCCGACCGCGGAATACCTGGACTACGTCTTGACTCGTATTACGTTGCCGGGCTCGCTTTACCTCGGTTTGGTGGCGCTGATTCCGCTTATTGCGTTGGCCACGGTGAACGCAAACCAGAACTTCCCCTTTGGTGGCGCAAGCATTTTGATCATCGTGGGTGTTGGTCTGGACACCGTGAAGCAAATCGATGCTCAGTTGCAGCAGCGTCACTATGAGGGACTCCTGAAGTGACCGGCGGCACTCGTCTTCTCCTGATTGGTCCTCCGGGCGCCGGGAAAGGCACCCAGGCAGCACGTCTCTCGGAGGCACTCGGCGTCCCCGCAATTTCCACGGGCGATATTTTCCGTCACAACGTCAAGACCGAGACAGAACTGGGCTTGAAAGCGAAAGCGTTCATGGACGCTGGTGACAATGTGCCGGATTCGCTGACCAACGACCTCATCACCGATCGCCTCGAGAACGAGGACTGCTCCGGTGGTTTCCTTCTCGATGGTTACCCCCGGACAACTGATCAGGTTCGACACCTCGATGAGTTCTTGGCCGATCACGGGACTTCGCTCGATGTTGTTGTTCAGCTAATTGCGGATGCCGACGTTGTGGTGGAGCGCTTGCGTAAGCGGGCAATCGAACAGGGACGCTCTGATGATGATGAATCGGTAGTGCGTCACCGACTTGAGGTGTACGGGCAGCAAACCGCGCCGCTGATTGATCTCTACGAAGGTCGGGGGCTTGTCGTAGCGATTGATGGGCTCGGTGAGATATCCGAGGTCACGAATCGCATCATGGAGAGGCTCCAGGAACGCGGAATCTCGGTTTCCTAGCCCCGCAATAGGGGACTTGTGCCAGCGCATAAGCGGGTCTAAGATAGTGCTTTGGTGTCAAAAAGGCTCTTGTGGCTTTCTTTCACCACGCACGACCAGTGCAACAACTCGTAACAACAAGATATGAGGCTATGGCCAACAAAGACGGTGTCATTGAAATCGAAGGCTCGGTTGTCGAAGCTCTTCCCAATGCAATGTTCCGCGTGGAGTTGACCAACGGTCACAAGGTTCTTGCCCACATTTCGGGGAAAATGCGCCAGCATTACATCCGAATTTTGCCGGAAGACAAAGTCATTGTGGAGCTCAGCCCTTACGACCTGACCCGTGGCCGCATCGTCTACCGCTACAAGTAAGCACTGAGAAGGAACGGCCCTGGAAACCACTGGGGCACGAGGCCAGCGAGATCAAAAGGAAAGACCATGAAAGTAAGCGCCAGTGTCAAGCCCATGTGCGACAAGTGCAAAGTCATTCGTCGTCACGGCAATGT
>JBMUEW010000053.1:0-5169 GCA_049460875.1 Pontimonas sp. | reverse complement strand
CAGCGCCGATGGTACTGCGAGGGGGACCTCGTGGGAGAGTAGGACACCGCCGGACTTCTTTGTGAAATGGCCACCCGCAAGGGTGGCCATTTTGCGTTAACAAGGACACCCCAATGACAGAGAACACAAGACCAGCCTCAGGGGATCGTCGACCCCGGAAACCCGGTGGGCGACGCCCCTTAGATGGCGGTGGCGCGCGGTCAGAGAGACCGAGGTCCTCCAGGCCTCGTGATGGTGAGCGCCGTGGGCGACCCGGTTCGCCGGGTAAGCCTTTCGAGAAACGCGGGAGCCCTCGACCACCGCGAACTGAGGAGGGAACTCCTGCTCCCCGCCACGATGACCCTCCTGTTGACGGAGATGTGACGCCGAGTGAACTCGATCGCTCCGCCTGGCGAGAGCTCAAAGCCCTCACAAAAGAGAACGCTGAATGGGTTGCGGGACACCTGGTGATGGCCTCTCGAGTGGTGGATGAGGACCCCGAGCGCGCCCACAAACACGCCTTGGCCGCGTCGAGAAGGGCTGGACGCATTCCTGTTGTCAGGGAGACAGTCGGAATTACGGCATATTTGGTGGGTGATTTTGCCCTCGCCCTGAGGGAGCTTCGGACCTATCGCAGGTTATCGGGAAGCAATGACCAGGTCCCGATGATGGTCGATTGTGAGAGGGGGCTCGGTCGTCCCGAGAAAGCCCTCGAGTTGGCCGGAGAGGTGAATCGAGCGCAGTTAGCTCCTCCCATCGCTGTTGAGCTGGCGATTGCTCGGTCGGGTGCCCGTTTAGATTTGGGTCAACTCGACTTGGCACTGAGCGAATTGGAAATTCCCCAACTCAACCCGGATGTTGCCTATTCCTATTCACCCGCACTTTTCGATTCCTACGCCACCATCCTCAGCATGATGGGTAAGGAAGCAGAGGCTCAGCGGTGGGGTGAGCTCGCAAATCGAGCCGCTACAGCACTCGAGTCGGCTCTGGATGAAGAGGACGAGGACATGGTTGTCGTCGAGATGCCATGGGAGGATGAGGGTGCCTAAGGAAACGCCCCTGACCGGCGTAGATCTGGTGCTGGCTGATCTTGACGGCGTGCTCTATCAGGGACAGCGACCGATTACTCATGCTGTGGAGTCTCTGCGCAAGGCAGGTAAGAGCGCACAGGTGGGCTACATCACGAACAATGCTTCACGAACTCCCGCCTCCGTCGCAGAGCAAATCACCCAGCTGGGGCTACCCGCGACCGCTGATGACGTCGTGACCTCACCACAGGCTGCCCTGAGGGTGCTCTCTCGGCTGGTTCCTGCGGGTTCGCTTGTTCTTGTCGTCGGTGGACCTGGACTCAGTAGCGAAGTGGAGAGGGCAGGTTTTCGCATCACTCGCGTGGCAGATGAGTCTCCGGATGCTGTCATTCAAGGTTTTTCGCCCGAGGTGGGCTGGAGTGATTTAGCCCAAGCATCCTTCGCTTTGCAGCGTCGCCCAGAAATTCCGTGGGTTGCGACGAACACGGATTGGTCTATCCCCGTGGAGGGGGGAATCGCACCAGGAAATGGTGCGCTGGTGTCCGCTGTCCACCTGGCTGTGGGAAGACTCGCGACGTTTGCTGGCAAGCCCGAAAAAGAGATTTTTGATGTTGCCATGGAGCGTTTTGGTCCGATTGGTGATGCCTTGATGATTGGTGATCGCCTCGATACGGACATCCTGGGAGCCAATCGCGCCGGTATCCGCTCGGCACTCGTGCTCACCGGTATTGATTCTCCCAAGACGTTGCTGGCCAGTGATGATTCGCAGCGACCCACCTATGTGTTGGAGGACCTGCGAGATCTGCATAAGCCATACCCGGAGATAAGCAGGTCTGAGGATTCTGACGGTGTTCTCACGGTGGAGGTCGGTCGGGCTGTCGTTCGCCGGAAGGGTCACGTGATCAGGGTTGCCAGGTCGGGCCGAAAAATCGACCTCATTCGCGCAGGAGCGACCATCATTCACGACTCAGGTTTGAAGATTTTCGGGCTCGACGTTGATCCGCAGATATATTCGTGAGGGTGAGTATGGATTCCAAACAGTGGGAAGAGCGCCTCGATGCGCTCCGAGATCTTCCTCTCGCAGAGCGTGCGGATGCCCTGGGTGCTCTGTATGACGATATGAAAGATATGCTCGATCAGCCCGATTCCGAGTAACGCTTCCCGTGCGACTTGATCACGCGCTTGCCCAACGAGGGCTGGTGGATTCTCGAACGAAGGCTCAACGTCGCATTCGCTCTGGCGATGTCACCGTGGACGGCGTCGTCATCACGAAGGCTTCACACGATGTCTCCGATGGTGTAGCGCTACACGTGGCAGGAGAACCCGACTACGTGGGTCGGGGTGCGCTCAAACTCCTGGCCGCCTTTGACGAGTGGGATATCAGTGTCCGCGATCTCGTGGCCTTAGATGTTGGAGCGTCAACGGGTGGCTTCACTCAAGTCCTCCTGGAGGAAGGTGCACGTCGCGTCATCGCCCTTGATGTGGGAAAGGATCAGCTGCATCCCTCGGTCAGAGAAGACTCTCGGGTCACTGTCGTGGAGGGGTTTAATGTTCGGGACCTGACCGCCCCGTGGTGGTCTCGCGAAATCGGAGAAACACCTGCGCTCATTACCTGTGACGTGAGCTTCATCTCGCTCTCCCAGGTCCTTCCTGCGGTAACAGATGCTGTTGGTGTGTGTGACTGGGTTGTCTTGGTCAAGCCACAATTCGAGGTTGGTAAGGGGGGAGTCAAAGACGGGATTGTCCGCGACCCAGATTTGCGCGCTGGGGCTATCCAATCTGTTGTGGACAACGCGGAGAGTCTTGGCCTTCTTGCGAGGGGTCTCATTGCTTCGCCGATCTCTGGGGAGGCCGGAAATAGGGAGTATCTGTGCTGGCTGAGTCCCACTCACGGGCGTAATCCGCCACAATGGTCAGAACAGATTCACCTACTGGCTCATTCATAGGCTGGAGATCCGGATGTCAGCGAAACGGCACATGCTCGTCGTGGCCCACACCGGTCGTGACGATGCTTTGCGCGCCGCCATTACTGTGTGTGATCAGCTCTCGAGCGCTGGCCTCACTCCGGTCGTTGCTCCGAATCAGGCTCCCGATTTTCGTTCTCACTTTGAAGGAGAGCTCCATCTTCTGGGGGAGGACGTTCCCCTGACGGAGGTCGAGCTGACGATCGTGCTGGGCGGCGATGGAACGATTTTGGGAGCCGCCGAGTTGACAAGGGGGTCGAACGCGCCCTTGTTGGGGATTAATCACGGTCATGTGGGATTTCTGGCAGAGAGCGAGAAGGACGACCTCTCGTGGACCGTGCAGCAGGCCCTCGCGGGCGAATATGACGTTGATGAGCGGCTCGTTCTCGATGTGGCTGTTACTCACGACGGTGAGGAAGTTTTTCGGAGCTTTGCGTTGAATGAGGCGACCCTCGAAAAAGCGTCGAGAGCGCGCATGATTGAGGTGGCCCTGGAGGTGGATGGTCGCCCGATTTCCGCTTTTGGAGCCGACGGTGTCGTGATGTCGACTCCCACTGGTTCTACCGCGTACTCGTTCTCCGCTGGAGGCCCGATCGTCTGGCCAGGAGTGGAAGCGCTCCTCATGGTTCCCTTGTCAGCGCACGCGCTCTTTGCCCGACCCCTCGTGGTGGGACCTGACTCGGTAATGGCTGTGGAGCTCCTCGAACGTTCCTCGGCCCATGCGGTGCTGTGGTGCGACGGTAGGCGGAGCGTGGAGATTCGCCCGGGCTCCCGTGTCCAGGCAACGAGAAGCCCCCACCCTATTCGGTTGGCGAGGTTGCATCCCGGTCCCTTTACCGACCGACTCGTCAATAAATTCTCTCTGCCCGTCACCGGGTGGCGTGGTCCGGGGGAGTAGACCCGGTGATTGTCGACATCACTATTTCCGACCTGGGGGTTATTTCACAGGCGACACTTCCTCTGGGGCCTGGTCTCACGGTGGTGACAGGGGAGACGGGAGCCGGTAAGACCATGGTGGTGACCGCTCTGGGGCTTCTCTTGGGGGCGAGGGCGGACTCTGCTCGAGTTCGCTCGGGGTCCCCCTCGACCTGGGTGGAGGGAAGGTTTGTCCTCCAGGACTCACCCGGAGTGAAGAGCAGAGCGGAGGAGTTGGGAGCTGCTCTCGATGATGACGAGTTAGTTCTCTCCCGCGAAGTTCAAGCCGAAGGGCGTTCCCGTGCAGTGGTGGGCGGACGTGGTGTACCCGTGTCAGCCCTCTCCGAGCTCGCCGAGGAGCTTGTCGTGATTCACGGTCAGAGTGATCAAATACGACTCAAGTCTGAGGCGGCACAACGTGACTCACTCGATCGATTCGCGGGAGTCGAGTTGCACAGGGTGCTCGGCGAGTATCGGGAGTCTTTCGAGCGCTATAAAGAGCTTGCCCGGCGCCTCGAAGAGTTGACCACTCAAGCAGATCAGCGACGGCGCGAGGCCGAGGACCTTCGCATTGCCTTGGCCGATATCGAAGCGGTGTCTCCGGAAGCTGGAGAGGATGAGTCTCTCAAGGAAGCGATAACGAAACTTTCCAACACTGAGGAGCTACGAGCCGCGGTCGCGCAGGCCAAGCAGGCCCTCACCTCGGACGACAGCGGACTGGACTCCGCAGATGCACTGTCGCTTCTTGATGCTGCGCTTCGCGCGATTGAGAAGGTTGTGGGGGTGGACGCGTCCTTGGAGAACGTCCGAAACCAACTTGCAGACGCCAGCTATCAGGTCCAGGAAGTGAGTCAGTCTCTCGCTGGTTACGCTGCCAGTTTGGAAACCGGAACGGGGTTGTCCCTGGAGGATAGCCACGAGAGATTGTCAGCCATTACCGGCTTGATGAGGAAATTTGGCCCCACCCTCGATGATGTCCTCGACTATGCACAGAGGGGTTCGCTGCGACTGCTGGAGCTCGATCAGGATGAATCGACTGTCGAGCAGGTGGCGCGCGAGCTCGACGAGGTCCTACAAAACACACGGCTGTTAGCGTCCCAGTTGAGCGCGCTACGTCAACATGCGGCGAGTTCGCTTGCGGACCAAGTCACCCAGGAGCTCCCCGCATTGGCGATGCCGACCGCCTCATTCCATGTCTCGGTGACGAGTGCGGAAGGCCTTGCCGCTCACGGGGTAGACCAGGTCAGTTTTCTCCTTAAGCCACATCCGGGTTCCGACCCGTT
>JBMUEW010000052.1:0-5466 GCA_049460875.1 Pontimonas sp. | reverse complement strand
TCTTGCCGTCCCCAAGCTTCAATGGGGAGTAACGAATAGTTCGAGAACCGCACTCGTTGTGCACGGTCTCGGTTCTTCCGCTGCCACGACCTGGCAGGTTTCAGAAGCTCTCGCTGACGGTGGCTGGTCGGTCACCGCCATTGATCTTCGAGGACACGGAAGTGCTCCCCGAGGGTCGACCTATCGCATTGCAGACTTCGCCGAGGACCTTCGTCACACCACCCCCGATGGCGGTGGGAGCTGGGATGTCGTCATCGGACACTCCATTGGTGCAGCGAGCGCAGTTGTCTCTGCTCACGACGAGCCAGCGTGGACGAAGCGGCTCATTCTGTTGGATCCCGCCCTGGAGCTGGGCGATGCCACCAGAGAGCAAGTTCTCGAGAACCAGCGCCAGGGTCACCTCCACCAAGGAGTGGACGAGATTCGGGGAGCAAACCCGCACTGGCACCCGCTGGATGTCGAGATCAAAGTTCAGGCGCATCGACAGGCGAGTTTGTTTGCTCTCGAGCACGCAGTGTTCGATAACGATCCGTGGAATGTGACGAGGGAAGCCACAACCTTGAGCGTCCCTACACACGTGATTGGCGCGGACCCTGCACAGGGATCAATGTTCTGCAACGACTATGCGAAGCGGATGGTCGAGGCCAATAATGAGATAACCTACGAGGTCATTGAGGGCGCTGGCCACAGCGTCCACCGCGATAAACCCCACGAGACTATTGAGGCGATTCTTCGTTTCCTCGGCTAAGCCTTTTCCTTGACGACTCGAATTGGAGTCGTCGGCGGGCTCGGGTTATCGACCAGCCGTGCAATCTCTTCGGCAAATTTCTCTCGAATGACGTGGTCAGCCCCATCCACTTTGGTGGAGGCAACTCCTCGCATCCGCTCGACCAGGCGCAATCCTGCCGGTGCCATAAAGGGATCCCTGGTCCCCCAGATAGCGTCCACGGGGATTCTCACCTGGGCAAGGTCGGTCACCGCCGTTTGTTTTTCGATGCAGTGCTCGAGGGAGAGACTGACGGCCCGCCAGTTTTTCTCGGTGACCTCGATGCCGCCCTTCATCGGCACCAAGAGTGAGGCCGCTCGAGCTGCTGCCTCCGTGAAAGTGCGGTTGCTGCGCATATAGCTGTGGAGTTTCTTGTAGGCCTCCATCTGGAATCGCTCGAGTGGATCGAGCACGGCCTCACCGGGCAAATAAATAGGAGGCGACACCAGAATCAGGTGCGAGAGTAGCGACGGGTTCCTCGCGGCATAGCGGGCAGCGATCAGGGAACCGAGCGAATGACCCACCAAGGTGGCTCGCCCCCTGATCCCCAGACTCCGAAGAGTGCGCTCCACTGAGGCGACGTGCTCTTCGAGGGTGTAGGTGGCTCCCACCGGAGCTGGCGATTCACCAAAGCCCAAGAGGTCGATCGAAATCACCCGGTGGTTGTCTCGAAGCAGGGGAACCACCATGTCCCAGGTGGCAGACGTGGAGGCTAACCCGTGGAGCAAGATGACAGGGTGTCCGACACCTTCGTCCACCGCAACGTGAAGGGTGGGAGCCTTTGGTCCGAAAAAGGCATCCAGTATTCCCATACCCTCAGTATCTCGCGCTCGAGCAGGAGGAATCTGCATAGGGATTTGTTACCGGTTGTAACCGTGTTGTAACCGGGCCCGGCTCTAGGGTGAAGCCATGACATTTATGACCAGAGTTTCAGCCCTGTCACTCACCGCACTTCTGGCGCTGACCGGCTGCTCGTCTATGGCCGATTCTCTCGAAGAGACCAGTGTCTCGATGGGGGCTCCTGACATCGCCTACACCGAAGACATGGCTGTTGAGATGGACATGCAAGGTCGAGCCGATGAGAGCGCTGCATCCTTTGAACCTGACATCATCCGCACCGGATACCTCTCGCTCTCCGTGGACTCCCCCTCCGAGACGGCCGATCAAATCACAGACGTGGTGGAGGCTGCCGGTGGACGCATTGCCTCCCGTTCGGACTACACACCGGTGGACTATGGGCAGCCCAGTTCCTACCTCGAGGCTCGGATTCCTTATGACGTTCTCGATGCCACCGTGGAGACCATTCAAGAACTCGGTGATGTGCAAGAGGTCTCCCTCAATAGCGTCGACGTGTCACTGCAGAAGGTAGACCTCGATGCTCGCATTGGTGTTCTGGAGGCAGCAATTGAGCGCCTGAATGAGCTCCTCGCCGAGGCGGCCAGCACCTCTGATCTCATCGCTGTGGAGTCTGCATTGTCGGAGCGCCAAGCAGAGCTCGATTCTCTGCAATCGCAACGCGATTACCTGAGCGACCAGACACTTTTTGCCACACTCAGCATCTCTGTGATCACCCCAGCTAATGCCACACCGGCCGAGCCCGATGGCTTCCTCGATGGCATTATTCGGGGTTGGGAGAGCATCCTCGCCTTCTTCGCAGGAACGATTGTGTGGGCGGGAATCCTGGTGCCTTGGCTGGGCCTTGCTGCAGTCGTCATCGCCATCATCCTGCTTCTGCGCCGACTCCGGCGCAGAAGCTAGGCTGGAGGCAACACATACGGAAAGTCGAATGATGGTCGCGATTGCCTTTCGAGGGTTGACGAAGGTCTACGGAGGTGTCGCCGCAGTCGACAATTTCACCGCGGAAGTTCAGCCCGGTCGCGTCACGGGTTTTCTCGGTCCCAACGGGGCAGGAAAATCCACCGCACTGCGCTGTCTCGTAGGACTGTCCAGGCCCACCAAAGGCCGCACCAGGATTCTGGGGAAGCGCTATCCGCAACTGAAGAACCCCATCCACCACGTGGGAGCTGTGCTGGATTCGAGAGGTTTCCACCCGGGTCTCACGGGCTACCAGAACCTCCGGGTTCTGTCATCGATGGGCGGATTACCTGGCTCCCGAGTGGACGAGGTCCTCGCCCAGGTTGAACTGAGTGACGCGAGAAACAAGCGCGTCAAAGGGTATTCACTCGGAATGAAGCAACGGCTCTCTCTTGCCGCGGCGCTACTGGGTGATCCCGATGTCTTGATCCTGGATGAGCCCGCTAACGGACTCGACCCCGCGGGTATCGCGTGGCTTCGGGGCTTCATCGCCGAGCAGGCTCACGCGGGTAAGACCGTTCTGGTGTCGTCCCACCAGTTAGCAGAGCTTCAAAACGTGGTCGACGATGTCATCATCATCAACCGAGGCAAGCTGGTCGCCTCCGGGACTCTTGAGGAGATCACCGGGGGTCAAACTCTGGAAGAGGCTTTCTTGCGACTCACTAGCGGGGTGACCTCATGAGGCTTCTCGCAGCCGAGCTTCGGAAACTGACCTACCAGCGGGCCATGTGGGGTTTGCTGGTTGCTGCCGTCGGTTTTGCGGCGCTGGGGACAGCGTCAACGGCAGTTATTTTCGACCAGACCACCGATGGTTTGGGTTTTGGAACTCTCGCAGAACAGGGCGTTGTCGATTCGGTCTATGCCAACGCTATTTCTGGATACATCTTCGCCATCTTGGTGGGGGTGTTGATTGTTGCGGGAGAGTTCCGTCACGGAACTGCAGTAGCGACCTATGTCGCAGCACCTCGTAGAGGGCAAGTGTTCATGGCAAAACTCGTGGCCTCGGTCCTTGCGGGTGTAGTTCTCATGATTATCTCCACTCTCGGTGGAATCCTCGCCGGAGTGATAGCCCTGGAGTTCTATCCCGAAGCCGCCGACCCGAGCGTCGACATTTTTGTGAACACCTCGATTGCCGCCGTGGTCTCCGGGGCGGTATTGGGAGTACTTGGCGCCTCCATTGCGGCCCTGCTTCGCTCCCAGATCATTTCGCTCATTGGGGTCTTGATTTGGCTCTTTGCCATTGAGCCGATTCTGCTCTTACTCTTCCCTGAACAGGGGAAGTTCTTCCTCCAAGGTCTGATTACGGCGATTATGGCGCTCGACGTCGAATCTGATCAGTTCAACTTTGACACCGCCAATTTCACCGACCCAGTGTCCGCGACCCTCTTACTCCTGGGCTACGCACTGGTCTTCGCGATTGCCTCCCTGGTGGTCAGTATTCGCCGCGACGTCGAATAGCTAGGGAGTACCCAGCACACTTCGCAGAGTGAGAACTCGACGCAGTGACTGCTCAACTTGCTCGAGCGAGACCTGCCCGTCGAGGACTGCCTGCTCCATGGCATCGAGCATCTGCGTGTAGGTGTCATAGGTGGGATCCGTTGCGGGATCGACCGCCAACATAATCAGGTCGTGACCCGAGATGAGCGCTGCCACGGCGAGATCCGCTGGTTCGCGGTACTGCTCCTCGCCTGAGTTTCGAAGCATCCGCAGATCATCGGTAATGACCACACCCTCAAATCCCAAATCCTCGCGAAGAATTCGGACCCAATCATCAGACAGCGACGCCGGATCTTTACTCACCGAGGGCACCCGGATATGACCGGTCATCACCAGTTCGGCCCCTGCCTCGATGCCGGCCTCAAAGGGAAGAGCGTGTGTGGCCCGCCATTCATCGAGAGAAATATCGGAGCTCGGAACAACTCGATGGGAATCGGCGAACACGAGACCGTGACCCGGGAAATGCTTGAGGGTTTGGGCGACTTCTGGCACTTCGGCACGAGCAGCGACTGCGACGTGCTCGGAAGCCACGACCGGGTCCGTCGAGAATGAGCGAGAGTGGATATAGGCGCCGGAACCCAGACTCACATCGGCAACGACACCGAAGTTAACGTTCGCGCCTGCACGATCCACGAGTTGCTGGCGCGCGAGGAAAGCTTCCGCAGTCGTCTCGGTATCGCCAGCGCCCAAGACCCTTGCTCCCGGAAATTCATCGCCCGGGATCCTGGCCACAGGATTACCTTCCTGGTCCACAGCAATCACCATGGGGAAATCAGACGTGGCGTGTAGTGCGGTAATGAAATCCCGAATCGTGTAAACATCACCCTGCAAATTCCCCGCCAAGAGAAGAAACCCTGCCGCGGGCACTCGCTCGAGGAACTCTTGCTGCACGGTGGCATCCATTCCAGAAATGGTCACCACCATCAAACCCGCGAGCTTGGTGCGAAGGTCCATCCCGGCGATTGCCTCATCGATGCGCTGCTGGACGGGGTCAATCGGTTCCGGCTCGGGTTCCGGCTCGGGCTGCACAGGTAGTTCGAGCGGGACCTCGGGCTCGAGTTGGATGACCACAGGCTCTGAGTCTTCGACCGGGGCGGGAGTGGGAAGGGCGCAGGAGGTAAGCGCGAGAGCAAATCCTGCAAGCGCGACAAACACTCTTCTCGATAGCGCGTGAACCTTCACCTCGACAGGCTACAGATGAAGACCAGAGCCATTTCGCTCCCCCACGCTCGGGAATCAAAATCGATACGATTCCTAGAGATAACCCGCACCGTTGCGGGTGGGAGAGGATATGTCGCGGTGAGTGCCATCATCAACCACTATGTCGGGGGAGCAGAATTTGTCGGAGAATCCGAGCGCCTGAGCGACGTCTTTGACCCAGCACTCGG
>JBMUEW010000051.1:0-6363 GCA_049460875.1 Pontimonas sp. | reverse complement strand
ACTGCTCATACGCAACACGCATGTTCTTTTGCTCCGCAACAAGGCGAACCGTGTGACCGGTATCGACGAGGTGTTTCTTCAGGCCAATCACGTGCGAGGTTTCGGACACTGTGGGAATCACCAGTGCAACACGATCGTGGTTCGCCGCTGGAGCGCTCTCCAAGATATCCACAAGGCGCTCAAAGCCGAGCGAGACACCAAACGCTGGGACTTCGGTGCCGAGGAAGCGCCCGATCATCCCGTCATAACGCCCACCCCCACCGAGCGAGATGCCTAAGTCGGGATGAGCGATTTCGACAATGGACCCGGTGTAGTACCCCATGCCCCGAACCAGAGTGGGATCAAAGCGCAGGACGTCATCGCCGATGACTCCCGAGACCTGCGATACCCAGCCCACAAGCTCCTCGGCGGCGGAGTGCGCCTGCGCTGTGTCACCCATGAGCGAAGCGATGGCCCCAGCGTCATCGGCGGAAGCGCTGCTATCCAGCACCGCTCTCATCATGGCCTCATCAAAGCCCGAAGGCAGACGCTCGCGAAGCTCAGCCATGACACCCTCGGCTCCCATCTTGTCGAGCTTGTCGAGGGTAATGAGCGCACTCTGATGATTCTCAAGCGCGATGCCAGCGCTCGTAAGCAACTCGGTGAGGAGTCTGCGGTCATTGACCCGGAACGTGAAGCCCTCCAGGCCCAACCGGGTGAGAGCGTCGGCCGTGGCGAGCATGACCTCGACCTCGGCCAGCGCTCCGGCTTCCCCCACAATGTCGATATCGCACTGGACGAACTGGCGATATCGACCCTTCTGCGGGCGCTCTGCTCGCCACACCGGTCCCGTGTGGAATGCGCGAAAGACCGGAGGAAGCGACGCGTGGTGGGTGGCATAAAACCGGGCTAAAGGAACGGTCAGATCGAAACGCAGGCCCAAGTCAGAAAGCTCAGAAGGGTCACTCGCGCCCGCCAGGTCAGCGGACTCGAGTCCGCGCGTGAGCACCTGGAAAGCCAGCGTTTCGTTGTCGCCGCCCATTCCCGCGTGCAGGACACTCGAGTCTTCCAAAGCGGGGGTTTCGATGGCCTCAAAACCGTGGCGGTGATAGGTCTCGCCAATGATGGCGAGAATGGCGTCTCGACGCTCTTTATCGCGGGGCGCAAAATCTCGCATACCGCGTGCGGAGGTAACAGCCATACAGCGATTCTGCCCTAAGACTCTGGTCGGTCCTGGACCCCATCCCGGGAGGCTCGCTCCTGCTCCCGGACTAACTCCTCCCACTTTCTGGTTGCCACACGCAATGCTTTCTCCGCATCCAGACCATGTTCCCTCGCCCCCGCAACAATGGCGAGAAGCTCCGCGCCGAGTTCTTCTTCGCTCTGGGGTATCGGACGGATGGGGTTTGATGCCGGAAGAATCTCTCGGGAGCGCTTGAGAACACTCTGCGCTCTCGCCAGAGCGGAAAGTTTCTCTGGGATACCCTCCAGCACGCTCTCCCGGTGTGCTTTTTGCTCTTTCTTGATCTCCTCCCACCGCTCGATGACCTCGTCAACACTGCGGGCATCACCACCGGCGAACACGTGAGGGTGGCGAAGGCGCATCTTCTCGTCTACCGCGGCCGCCACATCATGAATGGTGAAGGCAGAGTCGGTGGCGTGAGCAGCGATATCGGCATGAAATAGAACCTGGTAGAGAACATCCCCCAGCTCCTCTTTCACATCCTCAGGGCTACCCGACTCGAGCGCTTCGATGAGCTCGTGAACTTCCTCAAGGAGATAGGGAACGAGAGATTCGTGGCTTTGTTCGGCATCCCATGGACATCCCCCAGGTCCACGCAGGGTCGCCATGGTCTCGACCAAACGGTTCAGAGCGTCCTCAGCAGACATGGCCCTAGTCTGCCTTCTTTGGCAGTGGATACAGAGCCTCGATAATCCCTTCCACCCACACCACCAGCGCCTGGTCGGTGTAGTCCTCGGGAAGGGGGACGAGGAGCACCCTTGCCGGTGCCATATAGCTGGCCTTCGGGTAGAGGCGCTGCACGCGCACCTGCAGAGAATCCGGTAAGGGTGGCCCGACGATGCGCAACTTGTTGCCCATCACAATCGTTTCCCCGATACCTCTCGTCATAGCGAGGTGTCGCAAGCGGGTGACCATAACCAAAGTCTGAACGGCCGAGGGAAGCTCGCCGTAGCGATCCGTCATTTCCTCGACCAGCTCGTCGACCTGGTTATCCGCAGCGCCTGGCGCTGCTGCACCGGAGAGCTTTTGATACATCTCGAGGCGCAGACGCTCGGAGTCGATGTAGTCGGTGGGGATTCTGGCATCCACCGGGAGCTCCAATCGAAGCTCGGTTTGACCCGGAGCCATGTCATCGCGAAAGAGCGAGATTGCTTCACCCACCATGCGTAAATACAGATCGAAGCCCACACCTTGGATGTGTCCTGCCTGCTCAGCACCCAAGAGGTTTCCCGCACCCCGCATCTCCAGGTCTTTCATCGCGATTCGGGTTCCCCCGCCCAAATCGGTGGTGGAGGCCAGTGTTGCCAGGCGATCGTGGGCCATATCTCCCATGGGAAGGTCATCGTCATAGAGCAGGTAGGCATAACCTCGCTCCCGACCTCGACCAACCCGACCCCGGAGCTGGTGCAACTGGGAGAGGCCATAACGCTCAGCACGATCAACGATCAGGGTGTTGGCATTCGTGACATCGAGCCCGGTTTCGATGATGGTCGTGGAGACCAACACATCGAAGCGTCGCTCCCAGAAATCGACCATGACCCGCTCGAGGTCGGCCTCCCCCATCTGCCCGTGGGCGATCGCCACCCGAGCCTCGGGAACGAGCTCTTGGACCCTGGCGGCGACACCGTTGATGCTGGACACCCGGTTGTGCACAAAGAAGACTTGGCCTTCGCGCAGAAGCTCACGCCGTATCGCGGCCACCACCTGGGCCTCGTTGTAGGGGCCGACAAAGGTCAGGATGGGGTGCCGTGCTTCGGGCGGTGTGGCAAGGGTGGACATTTCCCTAATGCCGGTGACCGCCATCTCGAGGGTCCGGGGTATCGGGGTTGCCGACATGGCCAACACATCCACGTTGGTCTTCAGGGCTTTCAAGGAGTCTTTGTGCTCGACTCCAAAACGTTGCTCTTCATCGACGATCACGAGGCCTAAGTCTTTGAATCGCACCCCCTTGCCCAGGAGTCGGTGAGTCCCGATGACGATGTCGACACTGCCATCGGCGAGTCCAGCGAGAACTGCCTTAGCTTCGGCATCGGTTTGAAACCTCGAGAGGGCCCGAAGGTTGATCGGGAAGGGCGCATAGCGCTCCTGGAAGGTCTCCATGTGTTGTTTGACCAACAACGTGGTGGGTGCAATCAGCGCCACCTGTTTCTGATCCTGGATTGCTTTGAACGCTGCCCTGACCGCAATTTCGGTCTTGCCAAAGCCCACATCTCCCGCGATTAGACGGTCCATAGGGATCGGGCGCTCCATGTCGGCTTTCACCTCATCGATGGTGGTGAGCTGGTCGGGGGTCTCGACAAAAGGAAATGCCTCCTCGAGTTCTCGCTGCCACGGAGTGTCCGGCGAGAAGGCAAAACCGGGTGCTGCCATTCGAGCCGAATAGAGCTTCACCAGGTCCACCGCAAGCTCGCGCACGGCTTTGCGCGCTTTGCCTTTCGTGGCAGCCCAGTCCGAGCCCCCCATTTTGGACAGCGCTGGGGAATCGCTTCCCACGTAGTGGCTTAGTTGATCCAACTGATCGGTGGGGACGTAGAGGCGATCGGGCGGCCCTCCGCGCTTACTGGGGGCGTATTCGAGCACCACAAACTCTCGCTGACTCGTCATCGCGTGTCGACCACCGGTGGATATTTCTCTCGAGACCAACTCAACAAATCGGCCGACACCGTGGGTGTCATGCACCACATAATCGCCAGCTGTCAGCTGGAGCGGATCGACCACCCGGGTCCGCTTGGACGCCAGAGTGCGACCGGTGCGAGGTGAGGCGCTGACGGCTTTGCCATAGAGCTCCTTCTCAGTCACCACCACCAATCCCGCCTCGGGAGCAACGAATCCCTCGTGCAGGAGACCCCGTGCAACACTCACCACGCCGGGGCTTGGCTTCTCGGCGAGCTCCTCATCGAGGCGATGGGGAATATCTCGATCACCCAACACCTGCCCGGTTCGCTCCACCAGACCGTGACCGGCGGCCACCACAATCACGCGATCCTGCTCACGAATTCGGTGTGCGATGTACTCCCACACCTCGTCACTTCCAGTGGTCGTCACGGGCAGGCTCTGGAGGGCTGGGCGATGGGTCGCAACATCCCCGGTATCGAGGGAGTCCAGCGAAACCCAGGGTCGAGGCGCCACCGAGGCAACCAGCTCCTCGCGGGTCATAAACGATCCGGCCTGCAAATCGACGGGAGCCTCAGAACCAGCAAGGGCCGCAACTTCCCAGGCGGCCGGCAAGAACTCCTGGTTGGTCTCCAAGAGCATCGATGCCCGCGCCTGCACCCGCTGCGCTCCCACCTCGATGATGAGGGCGTCCTCCGGAAGGACACTCAGCGGAGGCACCAACCCCGGCACTAGCAGTGGCTGGAGTGACTCCATCCCCTCGGTGGGAATACCCTCAGCGACCTTCGACAAAAGTTGCCCAAGTCCCGGGTATTCGTCAGCGAGTTGGGAGGCCCTGGCCGTGACATCGGGAGTGAGCAGCATTTCTCGAACCGGCTCCAAGACCATCGGGGGAACCTCGTCGGGGAGGGAGCGTTGGTCGGAGACAGAGAAATAGTTGACCTGCTCGATTTCCGAACCAAAAAAATCCAAACGAATGGGGTGTTCGGCGAGAGGCGGGAACACATCAAGGATCCCCCCGCGAAGCGCAAACTCTCCTCGCCTCGTGACCAGGTCCACTCGCTGATAGGCAGCCTGGACGAGGTACTCCACCCAGGCCTCGAGCGAGCGTGAACCATCTCCCTCGGTGACTAGCCATGGCTCGAACGTGGCGAGGTCAGGATTAAGGGGCTGAACTAATGCTCGAATCGACGCAACGACCACCAGGTTTCCAGGAGTTTCCGCGCTCCTCATCTGGCGAAGAGCACTGCGACGCCTCGCAACGGTTTCGGCATGCGGACTCAGGCGCTCGTGAGGGAGCGTTTCCCAGGCCGGAAAGTCCAATACGTGAGTTCCCTCTGGCACCACCGAGCGAAGCTCATCGCGAAGCTGATCGGATTCTCTCCCTGTGGCACACACCACCACCGTCACAGACGGGTGGGGTTCTAACTCGGAAAGCGCCCAGGTGATCGTGGCTGTTGCTCCCTGCGGGACGACAAGTGACCCACCGTCTCGAGCTTGCTCAAGTGAGCCGCGAATGCCAGCATCTGCGGACAGCAAAGAGGGCAGCTGGGCGAGGCTCACTCGGTGCAGTCTATTAGTCGAGAAACACCCTCACCCTGGAGGCTAGGAAGGCCTGGGTGGGTGGATCTTCTGCTGGGCAGCGGTAAGTCCCTCTGTCACCACAGCCTCCACCGCGTCACACGCGAGGCGGATAATCGCGGGTAGTTGCTCGTGGTGCTCGGCGCTAAAGCGCTGTAACACGTAGTCGGCCACGGGCCTGGGGTCCTCGGGGCGACCAATTCCCACCCGAACGCGCGTGAAGTCTGGGGTTCCAAGCGCTCGCTGGATATCTTTCAGCCCGTTATGACCGGCGTGACCGCCGCCAAACTTGAGCCGCACCACACCAAAGGGCAGATCGAGATCATCGTGAACGACCACGAGCTGTTTCGGGGGAATCTTGTGAAAGGCGAGCATGGCTTGAACAGGTCCACCCGAGCGATTCATATAACTCGAGAGCGCTGCCAGGCGAAGGGTCAAACCCGAAGGGTGGGCAAGAGAAGCAATTACTCCGTGGCTTTTGAACTTCTGAAAGCCCACGCCGGCCGATTCAGCGCAGCCGGCGACCACCATCTGTCCGATGTTGTGACGGGTGTGCTCATACTGCGAGCCCGGATTACCGAGCCCTACAACCAGCCACTCCGAGCTGGAGGCGCTTTTCTTGCGAGAAAAACCAAACGGCAGAGTTACTCGCCGCCCGCGTCATCGCCGCCGGAGTCTCCACCAGCGTCGCCACCCTCGGCGGCTGCGTCGCCTTCAGAACCCTCGCCTTCAGCTTCTCCCTCGGCAACCGTGTCGGGTTCAGGCTCGACGACCTTCGGAGGCAGCTGGATGGAGAGAATGAGGGCTTCAGGGTCAGTGACCAAGGTGGAGCCATCGGGAAGAGCGAGTTCGCCCGCGTGAATCTGGCTGCCCTCTTCGAGGCCATCCACATTGACCGAGACGTACTCGGGGATGTGTGTTGCTTCGGCTTCCACGGTGACCGAAGA
>JBMUEW010000050.1:0-6430 GCA_049460875.1 Pontimonas sp. | reverse complement strand
GTTTGAGGGGCTTTATCAAGAGATTGATGCCACTGTGGGTCTGATTGGTGTTGGGGAAGACAACACGTATGGACATCCGACAAGAAGGGCTCTCGACATACTGGCGTCAGCGGGAACGATGGCGCTCCGGTCAGATGAGAGGGGCATCATCACGGTCAGTCCGGGTATGAATGGTCAGCTCGCCATCTGGAGCCAAAGGTAGGGGCTGCTCGTTAGTCTGGAGGAGCAAGAAGGGAGCACATATGGCCACAGCTGCGGCGTCTGTCGTTCCCTGGCACGGGATTAGGGAAACCCCGGTCATTCTGATCACCGGAACCGAGTCTTTTTTGGCTGATCGAGCTCTGCGGATATTGACCGACCGTATGAAATCCAGTGACGCAGGGGTTGAGATTAACGATCTCGACGCCGCGGACTATCAGCAAGGGGACCTTCTCCAGCTTGCGAGCCCCAGTTTGTTCGGGGAGCCGCGCCTGCTTCGAGTCCAAGCGGTGGAAAAGTGCAACGACGCTTTTCTGGACGACGCGCTGTCCTACTTAGCGAATCCTGAATCTGATGTTGTGGTCGTCTTTCGCCACGGCGGCGGAAACAGGGGAAAGAAACTCCTGGATGCGATCAAGGCCTCTGGGGCGGCAGCACTCGTTGTTGAGTGCAAAGAAATCAAGAAGGATGCCGAGCGGACCACCTTTGTCCAGCAAGAGTTCCAACGCCACGGGGTGTCCATTGAACCCAAGGCGGTTCGAGCTCTGGTCGATGCCTTCAGCACAGATCTCGCTGAGCTTGCATCAGCATGCTCTCAGCTCATCAACGATGGTGGAGGCCAGGCAATCACCCTGGCGACGGTGGAGCGCTACTACGGGGGACGCGTGGAGGCGACCACCTTCCAGATTGCCGATCAAGCCATATCGGGTCATTTTGCTGAGGCTCTGTCTCTGCTCCGACACGCGATGAACTCGGGGGTTGAGCCCGTGATGGTTGTCGCAGCGTTTGCCATGAAGCTTCGCACTATGGCGCTCGTGGGTGGCAGCAAGGGAAGCATTGATGCGGTGGCTAGTGAGTTGGGCATGGCACCGTGGCAGGTCAGGAACGCTCGTTCGAGCCTTCAGGGTTGGGACCAAGCGGGACTCGGTGCCGCGATCCTCGAGGTCGCGCACACGGATGCAGCGGTAAAAGGGTCGGGACCCCAACCCGATTACGCGCTGGAGCGAATGGTCCGGGTTGTGGCTCTCCGGGGTAAAGCTATGAGCGAGCGAGCTAGCTGAGTGTGAGGCCTGGCATCTTGCCATCGCCGTAGGTCGCAGTGACCTCCGAAATAATCACCTGGTAACCCTCATACCACCGGGCGTAGTCCTTTTTGGCGCGCACGTGCTCGGGAAAGCGGGCAAAGGTGTCCACGGTTGCTTTATCGGTGAAGAAATACACCACATTCTTTGACGACTTATCTTCAGACCACCACCGGTCGACGCCGACGAACCCCTCGAGAGAACGGGCGTAGTCATCGATAACGCCGTCAAGCGCGTAAAACTCGTCATCGAGGTTGCCTGGGATGAACATGAAAGAGCACGCAAACATGTGCATAGTCTCCCAGGTGAAAAAACTGTGGTGGGCCCATAGCGACGAGGGGCCCCCCACAGATGACGCTTTAGAGTGCGGCTGCCTGCTTAGCGATAGCCGACTTGCGGTTGGCAGCCTGGTTCTTGTGGAGAACGCCTTTGCTGGCTGCCTTGTCGAGCTTCTTCGACGCGAGCTTGACTGCCGCGGCAGCCTTTTCTTTGTCACCAGACTTGATCGCTTCGCGAGCCTGGCGAACGGTGGTCTTGAGTTCACTCTTCACCGCACGGTTGCGCTCGGTTGCTTTCTGGTTGGTCTTGATTCGCTTAATCTGCGACTTGATGTTTGCCACGCTGTGTCCTTAATGGTGTGTTGTCAGGCTCCCGGACATTCTGGTGGGGCCCTGAGGCGAAAGTCAGAATGCTGTCCTAGCTTCGAAAGAGAGGGCTCGAGGCTAGGCGAACCAATCGGCAACGATACCAGGTGAGGGCGCCCCTCGCCAATGGTTTCGCGTGGGACAATCTTCTGACATGTCTTCTCACTCTGACCGCGAAATTCAGCCGGCTTCGACCGATGTGTGGCGCCTGCGCAATTTTTCGATCATTGCGCATATTGATCACGGAAAGTCCACTTTGGCCGACCGGATGCTACAACTCACGGGGATTGTCGAGGCCAGGGATATGCGCGCTCAGTACCTCGATCGTATGGATATTGAGCGTGAGCGGGGTATCACCATTAAGAGTCAGGCCGTCCGCATGCCGTGGACAAAGGATGGCGAGACCTACGCGCTCAACATGATCGATACTCCCGGGCACGTTGACTTTACCTATGAGGTTTCCCGTTCTCTAGCAGCCTGCGAAGGCGCAATTCTCTTGGTCGACGCGGCACAAGGAATCGAGGCTCAAACGCTCGCGAATTTGTACTTGGCGCTCGAAAACGACCTGACCATCATTCCTGTCCTCAACAAAATTGATCTGCCGGCTGCGGATCCCGAGCGCTATGCCGAAGAGCTTGCTCAGCTGATCGGTGGGTCACCCGAGGATGTTATGCGTGTCAGTGGGAAGACGGGTGAGGGAGTAGAAGCTCTCCTGGACCGAGTTGTTGAGGCCATTCCTGCTCCGACCGGCGACGCTGACGCACCCGCCCGAGCGCTCATTTTCGATTCGGTCTACGACGCCTACCGAGGTGTTGTCACCTACGTTCGGATGGTCGATGGCTCACTATCTCCCCGGGAGCGGATTGAAATGATGTCTACCCGGGCTCAGCATGAACTCCTCGAAATTGGCGTGAGCTCTCCCGAGCCCACACCGTCGCCGGGGCTTGGTGTGGGAGAAGTGGGGTATCTCATCACCGGCGTGAAAGATGTGCGTCAGTCGAAAGTGGGAGACACCGTGACGTCGGTGAAAACGCGCGCCAGCACACCGCTTCCCGGCTACACCGAGCCCAAGCCGATGGTGTTCTCTGGGCTGTACCCCATTGATGGCAGTGATTATCCAGATTTGCGCGAAGCGCTCGACAAACTCAAACTCTCGGATGCAGCCCTCGTGTACGAGCCCGAGACTTCTGTGGCACTCGGCTTTGGCTTTAGATGCGGTTTCCTCGGACTGCTCCACCTCGAGATTGTGTCGGAACGACTGGAGCGAGAATTCGGACTGGACCTCATTGCCACCGCACCGTCCGTGATTTATACCGTGGAGCTCGATGATGGCTCTCACCAGGAAGTAACCAACCCGTCAGAATTTCCCACCGGGCGGGTCGCCCGGGTCTGGGAGCCAGTGGTGAACGCAGCAGTTCTCGCACCGAAGGATTACGTCGGCGTCATCATGGAACTCTGTCAGGACAAGCGGGGTGTGCTGCAGGGTATGGAGTATCTGGGGGAGAACCGGGTAGAGATTAAATACACGATGCCCCTGGGCGAGATTGTCTTTGACTTCTTCGACCAAATGAAATCGAAGACAGCCGGGTATGCCTCACTCGATTACGAGCCAGCCGGCGAGGCTGAGGGCGATTTGGTGAAGGTCGACATATTGCTCCAGGGAGACCGCGTGGATGCCTTTAGTGCGATTGTGCATAAGGACAAGGCCTACGCCTATGGCGTGATGATGACCGGGCGCTTGCGGGAGCTGATTCCCCGTCAGCAATTCGAGGTGCCCATTCAGGCGGCAATTGGTGCTCGTGTCATTGCGCGAGAGAACATTCGCGCCATGCGTAAAGATGTGCTCGCAAAGTGCTATGGCGGAGACATCACCCGGAAGCGAAAGCTCTTGGAGAAGCAAAAAGAGGGTAAAAAACGCATGAAAATGGTGGGCCGTGTTGAAGTCCCTCAGGAAGCCTTTATTGCTGCTCTCTCCGGTGATGTCGAGAAAAAGAAAGGAAAGTAGCGCTGAAGCCCAGTCGCTACGCTAAGCCCGTGTCATCCTCTACGCTTCACCGCATCATTGTCTCTCTGTATGCGGTCTTGAGCGCGGCTGCACTGGGTCGCTCGAGTTTTCAGATTCTCACAAAGTTTGACGAAGCACCCCTGGCCTACAGCCTCTCGGCCGTTGCGGCGCTGGTCTACGTCCTCGCCACGGTCACGGTTGCGCTTGGTCACCGCCCGGGCGCTCGGAGGATTGCCCGCTTGGCACTCACGTTTGAACTAGCCGGGGTTCTCATGGTGGGAACGATTAGCCTTCTGGTTCCCTCGCTATTTCCCGATCAAACGGTGTGGTCGCAGTTTGGGTTGGGATACCTGTTTATTCCCCTCATCTTGCCGATTGTCGGTTTGTGGTGGCTGGGGAAGAAGGCTGTGTCATGAGTCCGGTCGCGGTCAATTACGGGCTCGATTCTCTCCCGGGTGATGGGAAGCGTCGCGCGGTCACTATTGGGAAATTTGACGGAGTCCATCGTGGACACCGGCAGGTCATAGACCAGCTTCTCTCGATGGCCGGCAAGGCAGAGCCCACCGTGGTCACGTTTGATCGTCACCCTCACGCGACCCTGAGACCCGGTAGCGAACCAGACCCCATCCTCAGCGATAGCCAGAAGATTGAACTTCTCGCAGCCGCCGGAATCGCTCGGGTGGTTGTCCTTCCTTTCGATGAGGAGCTCTCGGCGCTCAGCCACGAAGATTTCTCCCGCATTGTTCTCGCCGAAGGTCTCTCGACCAGCGTCGTTCTTGTCGGTGCTGACTTCCGATACGGTCACGGCGGAGAGGGCACCATCGAGACCCTTCGTCGCGAGGGTGACCACTGGGGTTTCCGAGTGGAAGTGGTCGCAGACGTGTGCGAGGCAGAGGGGGAGCGTGTCTCGTCAACCATGATTCGAGGGCTCCTCGGCGAAGGACGAGTCGCGACCGTTCGCGATCTGTTGAATCGATACCACTCTGTTCGCGGTGAGGTGGGTCACGGTTTTGAGCGTGGCCGAGTTCTGGGTTATCCCACGGCAAATCTGCGGGGCAACATCGAGGGTTTGCTTCCAGCAGACGGTGTCTATGCAACCCGGGTGACCCACCGCGGCACTACCTACAACGCCGCCACCTCGCTCGGTGTGAATCCCACGTTCGGTGATGTTTCTGAGCGAACCCTCGAGTCACACCTGCTTGATGTGAGCCTCGATCTGTATGGGGATACCGTGACGATTGAGTTTGTGGACTTTATCCGAGGAATGCAGAAATTCCCGAACCCTGAGGCTTTGGCCGATCAAATGGCGCGCGATGAAGAGGTCATTCGCGACATCCTTGCTCGGGTCGCGTGACGCATTGTCTTTCCCGGTGAATCCCCAGTCGCGCTCGACCGTCATCCTCGCGATGACCGGAATTGTCCTGTTTGCTCTCGGCATCCGAACAGGAGTCGCAGCGGTCTCGCCACTGGCGACCCGAATTGACTTGGATGTTCCCTTAGAGGGGCTCACTCTCGGCATCTTGGGAACGATTCCTCCCGTTGCATACGCGCTCGCCGCCGCGCTCTCGCCGTGGTTTGCCAGAAAGGTTGGCTTGGAGGGTGCGGTCATCGCGGTGGGGATCTTAGGAGCTATTGCTCATGTGTGGCGGGGGATTTCCCCGACGTACCTGTCTTTGTTTGTGGCAACCATCGTGTTGATGTTGGCCGCCGGCGTGGGAAATGTCATCTTGCCGGGTCTGGTGAAGCTGTATGCCCCACATCGTATTGGCCGTCTCACCGCAGCGTATGGAACCGCTATGGCTTTTAGCTCCACCGCACCCACGGTACTGGGGGTCTGGTTAGCCGATGAATATGGCTGGCGATGGTCGCTCGCCACGTGGGCCGTGATCAGCGTGGTCGGAATCATTCCCTGGATTGTGTTGTGGCCGAGAGCTCAAGCTAAAGGGCTTCAAGAAGCAGTTATTACGGCGACGCTTCCCATCGTGACAGCGCCGGTTTCGCTCTTCAAATCACCGACTGCTCTGTCGATCATGGCTATTTTTACCGTCTCGAGTGCGATGGCGTATTCCTGGTTCGCTGTCTTACCTCCGGCGCTCATCGAGCTCTCCGGAATGAGCGCAGAATCAGCGGCGCTCGCCCTCGGGCTTTTCACCATCATGGGGTTTCCTGTGTCACTCATCGTGCCGCCTCTGGTGGTGAGGCGCGGCTGGAGTGCGCCCTTCGTAGGCGCATCCATGGCGTTCAATATCCTCGGGCTCACCGGATTGCTTGTGGCGCCGACAGTGGCGCCGTTCTTATGGGTCACGTTTTTGTCTCTGGGTCCTCTGACTTTTGCGATGTCGCTTGCACTAATCGGACACCGGACCACCAATCACCTCTCTGCCTTGATTCTGAGCGGTTTCGTCAACAAATGGGGTTACACCTTTGCAGCCGGTGCACCAGTGTTAGTCGGATTGGGTCGTGAGATCTCGGGGCAGTGGACGGCGAGCCTTCTGGGCCTC
>JBMUEW010000049.1:0-6705 GCA_049460875.1 Pontimonas sp. | reverse complement strand
CAGACCTAACTTTGAAACGATTCAATCTAGAATTATCTGTAACCTTGTCACAACCTCACGGAAAATGTCAAAGCTTGTAACCCAGAGTTTTGTAACGTTTCAGTAGCGTCGCTCTCTCTCACCGAAACCCCGAGGCACACATGTCGTCCAGTATCAAAGACGTGGCACTCCACGCGGGCGTCAGCGTGGGAACTGTCTCCAATGTCCTGAACCACCCCTCTCGGGTGAGCTCAAAGACCGTCAAGCGCGTCCAAAAATCCATCAACGAGCTGGGCTTTGTCCGAAACGACGCAGCCCGGCAATTGCGGGCCGGAGAAAGCCGAACGATCGCACTGTTGGTGTTCGATGCGGCCAACCCCTTTTTTACCGCACTCGCTCGCGGAGCCGAAGACGCGGCCACAGACGAGGGGTACTCCGTCATTCTCGCGAACACCTCAGAATCACAGGAGCGAGAACACAGCTACCTGGACCTCTTCGAAGAGCAACGAGTTCGCGGGATCCTGATTTCGCCCTATGGAGACGTCGAGGAGCGACTGTCGGCCCTGAAAAAGTTTGGAATCCCCTCCGTGCTTGTCGACCGTGTGAGTGAGAAACAGGTTTTCAGCTCGGTCTCTGTGGACGATCACGCCGGGGGCACCATCGCTGCCAACCACCTGTTGGGCCTCGGTCGCACCCGGATTGGTTTTGTGGGAGGACCTCTCGAGATTCCCCAGGTCGCAGACCGTCTTCGCGGAGCTCAAGACGCACTCCAAGCGTCCCCCGGCGCAACTCTGACAATCTTCGAGACGTCTGCCACAACAGTTCTCGAGGGTCGAACTGCTGGGGAGAAGATCAGAGAAATGTCACCGGCCGAGCGACCCAATGCTCTCTTCGCCGCTAACGATCTCGTCGCCATCGGTCTGCTCCAAGCGCTCGTGGCGACAGGGTCACTGCGAGTACCCGACGATATCGCCATCATCGGTTACGACGACATCGACTTTGCAACCTCAGCCATCGTCCCGCTGACATCCATTCGGCAGCCGAGTGCCCTCATGGGGGAGACCGCACTGAAGCTTCTGCGAGAAGAAGCTCTCGATCCGTCCAAGAAACCGCGTCGGGTGGTATTTCAGCCAGAACTCGTCATTCGCGAATCGGCGTAACTACTCCCACTCGATAGTGCCCGGCGGCTTCGACGTCACATCGAGAACGACTCGATTGACCTCCGCCACCTCATTGGTGATGCGGTTCGAGATGCGAGCCAGCACGTCATAGGGAAGCCTCGTCCAGTCCGCTGTCATCGCATCCTCGCTCGACACCGGACGCAAGACAATGGGGTGACCATAGGTCCGGCCATCACCTTGAACGCCCACCGATCGAACATCAGCCAGGAGCACCACAGGGCACTGCCAGATCTCGGGGTCAAGCCCAGCCTGGGTGATTTCCGCGCGCACGATGGCGTCCGCTGCTCGCAACGTATCGAGACGCTCCTTGGTGACCTCACCGATAATCCGAATCCCCAACCCGGGACCCGGGAACGGATGGCGGCTGACAATCTCCTCGGGGAGACCCAGCTCACGCCCGATCGCTCGGACCTCATCCTTGAAGAGGGTCCTGAGCGGTTCTACCAGCTCAAACTCAAGGTCATCGGGAAGCCCGCCGACGTTGTGGTGGCTCTTAATCACCGCTGTCCCCGAACCGCCACCGCTTTCCACAATGTCCGGGTAGAGGGTTCCTTGAACGAGGAACTTCACCTCGCCCCCCTCTTCGGTGGCCTCCGCCACCAATTCAGCGGCAGCCTGCTCGAAGGTTCGAATGAACTCGCGACCAATAATCTTGCGCTTGGTCTCGGGATCGCTCACACCAGCAAGCGCCTCCAAGAACTGTGTTTCCGCATCGATGGTCACTAACCGCACACCTGTTGCAGCCACAAAGTCTTTCTCCACCTGTTCGCGCTCACCCTGACGGAGTAAGCCGTGGTCCACGAAGACACACACCAGCTGGTCTCCGACAGCTTTGTGAACAAGAGCGGCCGCCACCGCGGAATCCACGCCGCCGGAGAGTCCGCAGATCACCCGGGAATCCCCCACCTGAGCGCTGATGGCGTCGACTTGTGCGGCGATGACGTTTCCGCTGTTCCAGTCGTTGGGTAGCCCAGCAATCTCGTGCAAGAAGTTCTCCAAGACTGCTTGGCCGTGTTCGGAGTGTTTCACTTCGGGGTGCCATTGCACGCCGTACATCTTCTTTTCAGGCGACCCAAACGCGGCAACGGTGGTCGCTTCAGTGGACGCCAGAACCTCGAAGCCAGGTGGAGCGCTCTGCACTTGGTCACCGTGGGACATCCAAGTGGTTTGATCTGCAGGTTGACCAGCAAAGAGCGGTCCGGCATCGGGTTTGACGGAGGCGGCGGTCGCGCCGTATTCGCGAAGCCCCGTCTTGCCCACCTCACCGCCGAGTTCGAGGGCCATCACCTGGAAGCCATAGCAAATCCCGAAAACCGGGACACCCAACTCGAGGATGCCAGGGCTCAAACTGGGGGATCCTTCTTCATACACACTGGAGGGTCCACCGCTGAGGACAATGGCGACCGGACTCTTCTCCTGAATCTCGGCGGCGGAGGCTTCGTGCGAGACGATTTCGGAGTAGACACCGGCTTCTCGAACACGGCGGGCAATCAACTGCGCATATTGTGCACCGAAGTCGACCACGAGGACGGGACGGGGTGCTTCGCTCGAGGTCATACTGTCCCCCGCACATCGGCGATGATCGCACTCACGGTCTTGGTGGCGAAGTGTTCGATCACGAACGACAGCAGGGGGACGAGTCCCCCGGACGCTAGCCACAGGAAACGCCAGAACGGCCAGCGGAGAATGCTCCACACCCGGAAACAGGTGAAGAGATAGACGACATAGAACCACCCATGGGCGATCAGCACGGCCTGCGAGAGGTTGAAAGCTTGAACGGTCCCGTCGGGGACGAGGGCGAACACACCGTGCTCGCCGAACATCTCCACCTCAGAGCCAAACCCGTATTTGGCGACAATTTCGACGGTAAGCAAAATCAGCAGGATTCCCGTGATCCATGCGGCGATGCGATACCACTTCAGAGCACTCTGGAGTCGGTCGGGAACCACGGCAGGCGATGGCGAATTGTCCGTGGTCATGTCACAAGTTTAGGGGGCTGGGCTGGAGGCTTTTTCGGCTTCTCGCTCCCACTCATCCCGCACTAGGCGCCACCAGAGATAGAGAGCGAAAAGCCCGAAAATGACCCATTGGAGGGCATAGAAAAGATTCAACCAATTGAGCTCACTCTGTGTGGGAGGAGCTTCTGTCCCAATCGTGGAGAGACCCTCTGGGGCCTCAGCGAGCACAACATAGCCGCCATAGACAGGCCCCGGATTTGCCCAGAGATTCAGCAACTCGGGAATGGCCACCGTAGATATCTCCCCGGCCACAAAATCTGATTGTTGGGGTGATTCAGTGGGCACGTAACGGCCCACGATCTCACCTGTTGTCAGAGGGAGCGTGTTCGCGACCACACCTTCTGGAGCAAACCCCACAGCCACCGCGAGAGAGTGACCTTGCTCGGTCATACAGTGGCGAACCAACCATTGACCCACCCCCTGGAGGGTGCGCCGGTTTTCCAGGACGACATCGTCTCCGTCCATGAACGTGCACTCGACACTCACCATGCGTCCTGATGCCTCAGACGTAATCACGCTCTGCGGTATTGCCACAGACTCCAGCGGAACGACCGTCTCGGTGTTGCGCTCGATGATGGTGCCCTGTTCGATGCTGCGATCAAGTTGCCACTGGCCCAGCAGCCCAAAAATGGCAGCAACACCGAGCGCCAGAAAGAGAGCCGCAATCCACTTTGGACGTCGTGCTACGCGCCACACAGGAGACTCCCTTGCTTCACACCCACCAGGCTAGAGCTCCTGGCTGAAGACGCCCCGAGTCGCTAGCGCTGGACGATGACGTCAACCCTTTGGAACTCTTTGAGATCCGAGTATCCACAGGTGGCCATCGAATGGCGAAGCGCTCCGACAAGGTTGGTGCGGCCATCAGCAGAGTGCGCCGGGCCCAGCAACACCTGCTCCAAGTTTCCCTCAACACCCACGTGCACACGATAGCCACGAGGCAAGGTGGAGTGATGGGCTTCAGGGCCCCAGTGCCAACCCTTGCCAGGCGCCTCGGTCGAGCGAGCAAGAGTAGAACCCAACATCACCGCATCCGCACCCACGGCAATCGCTGCGACGATGTCACCGCTTCGGCCCAGGCCACCATCGGCGATCACGTGGACATAACGCCCACCGGACTCATCCAGGTAATCCCGTCTCGCGCTGGCAACGTCAGAGATCGCGGTGGCCATCGGTGCGTGAATACCGAGGGCCGCCCTCGTGCTTGAGGCTGCTCCCCCACCAAAACCGACAAGGACACCGGCAGCGCCAGTGCGCATCAGATGCAGGGCCGCGGTGTAGGTGGCGGCTCCACCCACAATGACGGGAACATCGAGGTCGTAGATGAACTGCTTCAGGTTGAGTGGTTCGCGATTCTGGCTAACATGCTCAGCACTCACGGTGGTTCCCCGGATGACGAAGAGGTCCACACCAGCTTTGATCACGGTGTCAGAAAATTCTTGGGTTCTTTGGGGAGACAAGGCACCTGCGACCGGGACACCGGCGTCGCGAATCTGTTGGAGCCTCGCGGTAATCAGCTCGGGTTTGATGGGTTCTGCGTAGATACGCTGCAAACCTTCCGTCGCACTCTCCTCCGAGAGGTTCGCAATCTCGTCATACGCCGACGTGGGGTCCTCATACCTCGTCCACAGACCCTCGAGGTTCAGAACACCGAGACCACCAAGCTTTCCCACCGCAATGGCCGTCTCGGGTGACATCACCGAATCCATGGGCGCAGCGATCACCGGCATGGAAAACGAGAAGGCATCAATACTCCACGAGACCGAGACATCTTCTGGATCTCGGGTTCGCCTGGATGGGACTACGGCGACGTCATCGAAGGAGTATCCCCGAACGGCGCGCTTAGTCAGCCCGATTTCGACCTCATTCACGTGCTCTACCCTATCGGCGCTCTAGCGCTTGTAGTTGGGGGCCTCAACAACCATCTGGATGTCGTGAGGGTGGGACTCTTTGAGCCCTGCCGGGGTGATGCGGACAAACTTCCCGCGCTTCTTCAGCTCCTCAATTGTGGCCGCCCCCGTATAGAACATGGATTGGCGAAGACCACCGAGGAGTTGGTACACCACGGAGCCCAATGGCCCCCGGTAGGGAACCTGGCCTTCAATACCTTCGGCAATGAGTTGCTCGTCGCTGGGAACATCGGCCTGGAAGTAACGGTCCCTGGAATACGACGTCTTCTTTCCCCTGGTCTGGAGCGCTCCCAGCGATCCCATTCCGCGGTAGTTCTTGAACTGCTTGCCGTTCACAAAAACCAGGTCCCCGGGGCTTTCGTCGGTTCCCGCAAGAAGTGAACCCAGCATCACCGTGCTCGCACCGGCAACCAAAGCCTTGGCGATATCGCCGGAGTACTGCAAACCCCCATCGGCAATCAGGGGAATCCCTGCTTTCTGTGCAGCGAGAGACGCTTCGTAGACCGCGGTGATTTGGGGGACTCCAACCCCCGCCACGACGCGAGTGGTGCAAATAGAGCCTGGCCCCACACCCACCTTCACCGCATCAGCGCCGGCGTCAATGATGGCTTGAGCGCCATCCTGGGTGGCGATGTTGCCACCGATGACGTCTACCCCGCGGAAGGCTTTGTCTTTCTTAATTCTTTGAATGATGTCGAGGACGCCCTTCGAGTCACCATTCGCGGTGTCCACCACGACGACGTCCACTCCGGACTCGAGGAGTGCTCCTGCGCGCTCCCAGGCGTCGCCAAAGAAACCAATTGCCGCCCCCACTCGAAGTCGACCTTCGGAATCTTTGGTGGCGTGGGGATACTTCTCGCTCTTGTCAAAGTCTTTGACCGTGATGAGACCCTTCAGGTGGCCGGTCTTATCCACCAGGGGTAGCTTCTCAATTTTCTTGGTGGCAAAGATGGCAAGCGCTTCCTCGGCAGAAATACCCTCATGCCCGGTGATCAAATCACCCTTCGTCATGACCTCTTTGACCAAAGTGGTGTGAGCCTGATCGCGGGGGACGAAACGCATGTCGCGATTAGTGATGATGCCCACGAGTACGCCATCGCCCTCGACAACGGGGACTCCAGAAACCCGGAACGTCGCACAGAGCTCGTCGACATCCGCAACAGTCGCGTCGGGCGTAATCGTCACGGGATTCGTGATCATGCCGGACTCGCTGCGCTTGACCTTGTCCACCGCAGAGGCCTGGTCTTCAATAGAGAGGTTGCGATGCAAAATGCCAATTCCACCCTGGCGCGCCATCGCAATCGCCATCCGCTCCTCCGTCACAGTGTCCATCGCAGAAGAAAGAAGAGGCGCCCACAGCCGGATGTTTTTGGTGAGCTGGGAGGAGGTGTCAGCTTCGCTGGGAATCACATCGGTATGCGCGGGGAGCAACATGACATCGTCGTAGGTCAACCCCACCAGACCAAAAGGATTTTCTTGAGCCATATTCCAACCCCATTTTTCGCTGAAAGTGCGCCGGTCTTGCCCACGATGTGGATTCCCAACATCGTAACGGGTTAGACCTCAGCGCGTTACATGGGCATAATGGGGGAACTGTTGAGTTAGAGGCAAAGACAGAAA
>JBMUEW010000048.1:0-6788 GCA_049460875.1 Pontimonas sp. | reverse complement strand
CTTTGTCCTCGGAAGAGCCAGGAAGCCCTGCTCTATCGAGGCCCTGTTGTTCATCATCGAGGGTGAGGACTCCAAACCCCACGGGTTTGCCAGTCTGGAGGGCAACATCGGTGAGACCCGTTGTGGCAGCGGAGGACACGTACTCAAAATGGGGTGTCCCACCTCGAATGATGACGCCTAAAGCGACCACGGCTTCCGCGCCGTTGTCCAGTGCGGCCTTAGATACGACGGGTAATTCAAACGAGCCGGGAACGCGCACGAGTGTTGTTGATGCGCCAGCAGCATCGAGGACACGAGTGGCTCCAGCGATGAGCGCTTCGGCAATCTCTTCGTGCCACATCCCCGCAACAATCGTGACCGCGAGACCTTGGGCGTCGCTGAGGTTGATCGTGGGTGCTCCGTGACCACTCATGGTGTTTGTCCTTCTTTCGGGAGGGTGATGGCTCCTGTGGCGAGTTCACCGGGCAGGTGGTGACCCATGCGGTCACGTTTCGCTTCGAGGTAAGCAGCGTTGACTTCTCCCACCCCCACGACGAGAGGTTCGAGGGAGGTAACGGTGATGTCGTGTTGCTCGAGCTGGCGTCTCTTTTCAGGGTTGTTGGACAACAGCCGAACAGAACTGACGCCCATATCCGCAAGGATTGCGGCGGCTGCTCCGTAATCTCGGGAATCTGCCGGCAAGCCCAGTGCCAGGTTGGCATCCAGCGTGTCGAGCCCCAGCTCCTGGAGCCGATAGGCACGGAGCTTATTAACCAGTCCAATACCGCGACCCTCGTGGCCTCGCAGGTAGATGACGATGCCACCCTCGTCGTTGATGCGCTCCATGGCGGCTTGCAACTGTGGTCCACATTCACATTTCAGAGAACCCATCGCCTCCCCAGTGAGGCATTCCGAGTGAAGACGGACGAGCATGTCATCGCGGGGCTCGCCCGACACAATCGCGATGTGGTCTGCACCTGTGGCGCGATCGCGATAAGCGCGAAGGTCAAACGTCCCGTGTTCGGTGGGAACCCGGGTCTCCACCTCAAAAATCACGCGCTGATCGGAAACAGGCCTATGGCGCGGGACTCGTAGGTCGACGCCGTCGGGATTGTCGTCAATCTCTTTGATCAGCTGGGCGATCGTGATGACAGGCATGCGCTCACGCTCACCCATCTCTAACAGCTCGGGGAGTCGAAGGAGCTCTCCGTCATCACCTACTACCTCACCAATAAGTGCAACAGGTTCGAGTCCCGCCATCTGCATGAGCTCGACTGCGGCTTCCGTGTGTCCCGCGCGTTCTTTGACTCCACCGACAGCTGATTTCAAGGGGACGATGTGTCCCGGTCTAATCAAGGAAGCAGGCGTTGAGCCAGGATCTGCGAGGACACGGAGCGTGCGTGTTCGATCAGACGCGCTAATGCCGGTGGTAATCCCGGTCGCAGCATCCACGCTGACCGTGTAGGCGGTCTTCCTGGGGTCCTCGTTATCGGTCACCATGGGCGGAAGATTGAGCGCCTCGGCTCTTTCTGCGGGCATCGGTGCACACAGATACCCCGAAGAGTGGCGAATGGTGAAACCCACCCATTCCGGGGTTGCGAGCTGGGCGCTCAAAACGAAGTCACCTTCGTTCTCTCGGGCTTCGTCATCCACCACGATGATCGGTCGACCCAATCGAAGGTGCTCGAGAGCCTCGTCAATGGTCCCCATACTCATGAGGCAGCTCCCTCCGACGCGAACTCTCGGAGGCGAAGGACATGCCGCGCGAGAATATCAGTCTCAACGTTCATCAGATCGCCTACCTTCACCTCACCGAGCGTGGTGGCACTGAGTGTTTCTGGAATCAGAGACACCTCTGCCCAGTCGGTCCCTAGGTCAGAGATGGTCAGCGAAACTCCATCGAGCGTGATGGAACCCTTGTGGGCAACAAGTGGCGCGATGTCGTGTCTGAGAGAGAAACGAATAACCTGCCATTGGTCCCCGGGGCGAACTTCGAGTACTTCGGCTGTGGCGTCCACGTGACCCTGAACAATGTGGCCACCAAGCCTGTCTCCCACCTTGGCAGCACGCTCCAGGTTGACTCGTACTCCGGGCTTCCACGCACTGGCGGCTGAGTGGAGCAGGGTTTCTTTCATGACATCGGCACGAAAACTGGTCGCGGTGTGGTCGATGACGGTCAAACACACTCCACTGATGGCAATGGAGTCGCCGTGAGCGACATCCTCCAGCACTGTCGAGGCGGCGATTTCCACTACCGCTCCATCACCGCTTGCGGTGATGGAGGTAATGGAACCCATTTCTTCAATGAGCCCTGTGAACATCAACGGCTCCTTTCCCTGCGGGCCTGGCAGTGACAACGATGTCGTCACCAAGACTGTCGATTCCCCTAATGTCCAAGGGATGGGCTTCTGCCATCGTTGACACCCCCAGGTTTGTCACGGCGAGGTTCGGACCTCCCAGCAGCAATGGTCCCATGGTGATATGGATTTCATCGACGAGGTGTTCTGCGAGAAAGGCGCTAGCTAGAGTCGCACCACCCTCGACATAGACGCTTCGGACTTCTCGCTCACCGAGTGATTCCAGCAACTCCTTGATGTTGTGATCGGTGACGTGCTCGAAACCTCCGGGGTGCTGGCGGATCAAAGCATCCTCGGGGATATCCCTCTGTCCCATCACGATTGCGAGCGGTTGGTGCGGATATAGCTCGCCTTCTGGAGTTCGTGCAGTAAGGCGGGGGTTGTCGACGAGTACGGTATTGATTCCTACAATGATGGCGTCATGGTCGGATCGATCACGGTGGACCTTAGCCCTCGTCTCTTCACCAGTGATCCACTGGCTGGTTCCATCAGCAGCTGCGATTCGACCATCGAGTGACATTGCCCACTTCAGAGTGACCCACGGGCGCGCTGTAATGATGGAATGCAGCCATCGCTCAATCAATCTCGCGCCGGGAGTTTCTTCGACACCACCTATGACCTCTACCCCAGCGTCGCGCAGGAGCTCCGCTCCGCCCCCTGATGTTGCACCTGGATCTGAGACTGAATACACGACGCGGGTAATTCCCGCATCAAGCAGTGCGGTGGCGCAGGGTCCGGTTTTTCCGGTATGGGCACAAGGCTCCAAGGTGACAACCGCAGTCAGCCCTTCCGCGGAGAGACCCGTGGTGGCCAGGTTATGGAGTGCCATGATTTCCGCATGGGGAGTTCCAGACCCCTGATGCCAGCCCTCAGCCACGATGGTGTTGGAGGAATCCAGCAGGACACAGCCGACCTGGGGGTTGGGCCCCGAGCGTGGACCCTTGGTCGCCAACTCCAGGGCACGCGTCATGGCCGCCTGGTAGTTAGCGGTCGAAGAGGTGGCCTTGGTCATCCGGTGTGGTTCCTTGGTTAGGTCGCTCCGGGAAAGGCAACACAAAAAGCGGTGGCAAAAATTCCCACCTCATTTTCACGTCTCCTACCATCCGGACTTTAACCGTCGGTTTGGGAGTTTCACCCAATCAACCGCCAACAGAGTTCTCTGCAGTCGGGTCGCGGACTGTCACCGCCGGCTCAGAGTTTCACTGACCCCGGAGCACGTTTACTAGGCTTCACTATACGGATTTTGGCTGAAAACTGAACCCCCGTGAGTGAGGAGGAGACAATGACTTCCCACATCATGGCCCTTGATTCGGGAACAACGAGTTCCAGAGCCATCATTTTTTCCCGTGATGGCGAGATTGTGTCGTCCAGCCAGCGCGAACACGAGCAGATTTTCCCTCAGGCAGGATATGTGGAGCATTCACCCGAGGAAATTTGGACAAACGCCCGTGAGGTGATGGGTGAGGCTCTCTCCAGAGCACAGCTCACCCGCCATGACATTGCGGGAATTGGGATCACCAACCAGCGCGAGACGGCGATTATCTGGGATCGAAAGACAGGGAAGGCGATCTATAACGCCCTGGTTTGGCAGGACACCAGGACCCAAGACATTGTCGATGCGATGGAGCAATCGCTCGGAAGCGAAGCATCCAGAGCGAAGACAGGACTGCCGCTCGCCACCTACTTTTCTGCCAGCAAGATTGTCTGGATACTTGACAATGTTGAGGGAGCGAGGGCTGCCGCTGAAGCGGGAGAGCTTGCGTTCGGGACACCCGATACGTGGTTGCTGTGGAACGTGACCGGCGGAGTTGATGGCGGAGTCCACGCCACCGATGTAACCAACGCGTCCAGAACCCTCCTGATGGATCTGCACACCTGTAAGTGGGATCACGAGCTTCTCGACGCGTGGGGTATTCCCGCAACGCTCTTGCCTGAGATTCGATCGTCTTCGGAGGTATTCGGTTATGCCCACTCGTCGAGCCTGCTGCGAGAAGTTCCCATTGCGGGAATCCTCGGGGACCAGCAAGCCGCCACGTTCGGTCAGGTTGCTTTCGACACGGGCGAATCCAAGAACACTTATGGCACGGGAAACTTCCTCATCGTCAACACCGGCGAGAAGGCCGTCACCTCGCAGAACGGACTCCTCACCACCGTTGCCTACCAACTAGGAGACGAAAACCCGCGCTACGCCCTGGAGGGCTCTATCGCGGTTACAGGATCTTTGGTGCAGTGGCTGCGAGATAACTTGGGAATCATTTCTGATGCTGCGGAGGTGGAGGCCCTTGCCGCGACCGTCCCGGACAACGGAGGGTGCTATGTGGTTCCGGCATTCTCGGGCCTTTTCGCTCCCTACTGGCGCTCGGATGCCAGAGGAGTGATTGTAGGGCTCACCCGATTCATCAATAAGGGACACATTGCCCGAGCAGCCCTGGAAGCTACGGCTTTCCAAACGAGGGAAGTTCTGGATGCCGTCAATGCCGATGCCGGTGTTGAGCTCACCGAGCTCAAGGTCGACGGGGGAATGGTGAAAAACGAGACCCTGATGCAGTTCCAAGCAGACATTCTCGGAGTCCCGGTAGTGAGGCCGAAGGTGGCGGAGACCACGGCTCTGGGTGCCGCATATGCCGCCGGACTTGCCGTTGGTTTTTGGAAAGACAGAGAAGAGCTTCGCGGCAAAAGGAGTGAAGATAAGCGCTTTGAGCCCTCGATGTCAGAGCACGAGCGTGAGGAAAAACTTCGGCTGTGGAAGAAGGCCGTGACGAGAACCTTTGACTGGGTCGATTAGAGACTTAGGCTCGACCCATACCGCGATAGCGGAAACCCGCCGCTTTCCAGGATTCCGCGTCGAGGCAGTTTCTCCCGTCGATGACAAGATTCCCTGACATGAGTTCACCAATGGTTGCGGCGTTTTCATTCTGGAAGACTTTCCATTCGGTCGCGACAACAAGGGCGTCTGCCCCGGCCGCGGCAGCCCGATGATCTGCGGTGGTGGTGAGGGAATCGGAGAGCCCAGACTGCTCTATACGTGCCTGTGCCGGTTTCCACCCTTCTGGATCGGCCGAGACAACGGTCGCACCTGCCCTGGCCAGTGACTCGGCGATATCGAGCGCAGGCGAATCACGGATGTCATCAGAATCTGGCTTGAAAGAGATTCCCCACACCGCGATGGTCTTGCCGGCTAAGTCACCTAGTTCTTCAGTGAGAACCTCAGCCACTCGCGTCCTCCTGCGCACATTGATGTCATCCACGTCTTTGAGGAAAGAGAGCGCATCGCCGACACCGAGCTCTTCAGCTCGCGCAACAAAACCTCGGATGTCTTTCGGGAGGCAACCCCCGCCAAACCCGATTCCAGCGTTGAGGAACCTGCGTCCGATTCGCGTGTCATAGCCGATGGCATCGGCGAGCTGGGTCACATTGGCCCCTGTGACATCGGCAATCTCGGCCATGGCGTTGATAAAAGAAATTTTCGTAGCAAGGAAAGAGTTAGCAGCTACTTTGACAAGTTCCGCGGTGGCAAAGTTCATCACCAGGCGAGGGGTGCCCTTGGCAATAATCTCGCTGTACACCTCGTCGAGTATCGCGGTGGCCGAGTCTCCGTCATCGCCTGCTGGGACCCCATAGACAAGGCGGTCTGGTGACAACGTGTCTTCCACCGCAAACCCTTCGCGGAGAAACTCAGGGTTCCACATCAGAACCGCACCAGTGGGTTTTACCTGCTCTGACAGACGCTCAGCTGTTCCGACGGGAACAGTGGACTTTCCCACGACGAGGTCACCGTCAGAGAGGTAGGGGAGGAGGCCCTCTATCGCGGAGTTCACATAGGTCATATCCGCTGAGCCATCAGCTGACTGCGGAGTTCCTACAGCGACAAAGTGAACGGTGGCATCTGCGGCAGCAGACATCTCTGTTGTAAATGTCAGCCGAGAAGAGTTCTTCAGTAAGAGCGCGTCAAATCCAGGCTCGTGAAACGGCGCGACGCTTTTCTGGAGAGAGTCGATGCGATGGGGGTCTACGTCAATGCCCACGACCTCATGACCGAGCTCCGCCATGGATGCAGCATGCACGGCACCCAAATAGCCACAACCGATGACGGAGATTTTCACATCAGCAACCTTACGCGAGCGCTCTCAGGCTCGAGGTAGCAGACCCACGGCATCGTGGACTGCGGAAAGGGTGGCATGGGCCATTTTCTCGGCCTTTTCCGCACCCTTCGCGAGCATGCGATCGAGTTCTGCAGGGTCTCCGAGCAAATCATGAGTCTTCGTCCGGATCGGTGCCAATAGTTCCACAACTGCTTCTGCCACGACTGACTTGAGGTTCCCATAACCTGCTCCCTGGAACTCTTCTTCCAAAGCTTTGAGGGTTTTTCCCGTTGCTAACGAGGCCAAGCTCAGTAGGTTGGACACTCCAGGTTTGTGCTCGGGATCAAACCGAATTTCGGTGTCGGTATCG
>JBMUEW010000047.1:0-6888 GCA_049460875.1 Pontimonas sp. | reverse complement strand
ACTCCGGTGGTGTTGCATCCTGAGCCGTTTTCGAGTGTGGCGATGGCATCGAAAGCCGTGGAGCTGCGCGAGCGAGGAACACCGCTCTACACCTCGATGGTTCCAGCGCAACTGCAAAGAGTTCTCGATGACGCCTCGACTATGGCGACGCTCGATCAGTTGATGCGCAGTTTCGAGCGAATCCTGGTGGGCGGTCAATCGATACCGCAAAGCCTTATGGAGCGCTCAGCATCTGCTGGTTACCGGGTGACCAAGACCTACGGGTCCTCAGAGACTGCGGGCGGATGCGTCTGGGATGGTCTGCCTATTGGAGAGACTCTGATCGCTGAATTTGATGGTCGCATTGCTCTGTCTGGCCCCACACTCGCCCACTCCTACCTCGATGACCCAGAGCGCACGGCGCGAAGTTTTGTGGAGCGTGAGGGAACTCGGTGGTATCTCAGTGACGATGCTGGCTCCGTGGATGAGCAGGGTGTCCTCAGCATTCAGGGACGACTCGATGACGTGATTGTGTCGGGCGGGGTGAAAGTGGCCCTGGGCCGCATTGAGCGCCTCGTCCATCGTGACTTCCACGCTCCTGATGCCGTTGTGGTGGGGGCCGAGCACGAGACGTGGGGTCACGTTCCGGTTGTCGTCACTACCAAGACTCTCGACCTCACCGCTGTGCGTCTCGGTATTGGTGCGGAGCTCGGGCCAGAGGCCAGGCCTGACCGAGTACTCACCGTGAGCGAGATTCCCTTGCTTCCCTCGGGCAAACCCGATCGTTTGAGCCTCACCACCCTGGCTAAGGAAGGCCACTGATGGCATCCCTTGGCCTGTGGGTGAAGGGGGCAAGGCTTCGCACCTTGCCTCTGGCACTCGCCCCCGTGGTGTTGGGCACCGGATCCGCGGTGTTGGCAGGTGCCTTTGATCTGGGACTGGCATTACTAGCTCTCGTTGTCGCACTCTCGCTTCAGATCGGCGTCAACTACGCCAATGATTACTCCGATGGGGTGCGAGGAACCGATGATGTGAGGGTGGGGCCAGCCAGACTGACCGGATCCGGCGCAGTGGAGGCTCACCTCGTCAAGAGAGCGGCCATTGTTTCTTTTGGTGTGGCACTGCTGGCAGGGGTCCTCATCATTCTGCTTAGTGGACTGTGGTGGTTTGTAGCAATCGGGGCTTTCGCCGTTGTCGCTGCATGGCTCTACACCGGGGGACCCAAGCCCTATGGCTATGCCGGTTTAGGTGAAGTGGTCGTCTTTGTGTTCTTCGGTCTCGTCGCAACCACGGGTACAGCCGCCATCATGATCGGTGAGATTCCCTTCGAGGCCTGGCTGACCGGTAGTGCGGCAGGTTTCTTTGCCGCGGCGGTCTTGCTGGTCAACAACATTCGAGACATCGAACAGGACACGGTCGCCGGAAAGCGAACGCTCGCTGTTCGGATGGGGCAGAAGCCTGCCACCTGGCTCCTGATTGTGTTGCTGCTGATGCCCTACGCAATCTTGGCAGCGCTATCCCTGATGTTCTTTTTTGCCCCCGTAGTGTTCATCACCTCGGTCCTCACCGGAGTCATCATCGTGATTGTGGTCGCCGCGAAAACACCCCGAGAGCTCGTGACCGCCCTGGGCCTGATGACGATGAATGCTCTTCTCTATGCGGTGGGTCTAGCGCTCGCGATTGCCCTCTGAGTCAATCTCGCCATCCTCGATGGCGGAATCGTCATCGACCCTCTTCGAGTTGCGGACCCTGGTAGCCAAGTCTTCTGCCACTTCGGAGCGAAGCTTCGCGAAGAAAATGTAAGACACCGTGAACGAGATTGCGGTGGCAAACAAGGCTGAGGCCCACCACACAATGCCCAGCACCAACAGGAGGCTGAAAGTTCCCGCAAAAAGTCCTAAACGAATAAGGCTGTAGCGGAACCAGGGCGACACCCTCACAGTCTAGGTGCGTACAATCGGGGGCATGGTCCGCTGGATAGTCATTGGGTCGGTCGCGGCAGTGGCCTTCACTGTGTATGCCTTGGTGGACCTTTTTATGACGCAAAGCCCTCGGGTTCGGGCATTTCCGAAACCCGTATGGATTGCGGTGGTTGTGGCACTCCCAATCATTGGACCGATCCTGTGGCTCGTTGTCGGAAAAGCGAAAAAAGGACCGCCGAAGCGCACCGTGCCGGGTCGTGCCCCCGATGATGACCCCGGATTCCTGGGCTCCATCGATAAAGAGTCCTCCGATGAGCGCATCCGTCGCCTCGAGGAAGAGCTCCGCAAACTCGACGAAGAGGAAAACCCTCCCGGTGGGGACACCGAGGGCGACCAGGACACCCCACCGAAATCCTCATGACTCACTCTCCGGCCACCGAGTGGTCGAGAGCTTTCCTCGGTGAGCTCTACGCCTGGGGTGTGCGAGACGTTGTTCTGTCACCAGGCTCCAGATCTCAAGCTCTCGCGCTCGCGGCACTCGAGTGGGAGCGGGCCACCCAGGGTGAACTTCGCGTACACGTCGTTATCGACGAGCGCAGTGCGGGTTTTCGCGCGCTAGGAATCGGTGCTGAATCCGGAGTCCCTGCACTGTGTGTCACCACGTCAGGCTCCGCACCAGGTCACTACCTGCCAGCCATCATGGAAGCCCACCACTCAGGAATTCCCCTGATCCTCGTCAGTGCCGATCGCCCCGAAGAACTTCGCGGGGTCGGGGCTAACCAAACCACCACCCAAGAGGGCCTCTTCGGAGTCTTTGCACAGTCCATTTCGGTTCCCACCCCCGATGAAGTGAATAAGGAGTCTGTGGCTGGACTGGCTGCGGCCGTCATGCAGGCCTCGCAAGGCGACAAGCACCCTGTTCACGTGAACGTCGGGTTGAGAGAGCCTTTGAGTAGTAGTGGCGGTGAGTCGTTGCAGATTCCAGAACCCAAAGTTCTGGAGCCAACAGCCCCCGGCAACACCGTGACACTTGACCCGGCGCCTGGCACCCTCGTCATCGCCGGTCACGGCGCTGGTCCAGGCGCCGAAGCGCTGGCGAGGACTATCGGCGCGCCACTGATTGCCGAAGCAGTGAGTGGCGCGCGCTTTGGACCACACCTCATTCTGGATTACCGGAGTGTTCTGGCGGACCCCGCCTCGGACATCACGCGAGTGATCACCTGGGGCAGACCGACGCTCTCCCGCGAAGTGTGGGCTCTACTCTCTGATTCGACGCTTGAACACTATGTCGTGGCAAGCGGTGCCGCCGAGGTTCCGAACCCCAGCGGGAAAGCCGCGGTGGTGCAGGGAATTGCCACGTCGAGTCCCGCCACGAAAGACCAAGCCTCCCAATGGGTTAAACCGTGGGTAATCGCCGGGCGCGAGCGTCATGCGTCGCTGGTGGGTGACATCGTGCCCGACGCCCCCGAGCTCTCTTCGTTGGAAGCGAGCGACCCTACGAGTAGGAGCGAGTTCGCCAAGCGGGAGATGGAAGTGCTCCGCAGGCCCGTGACGAGAGAGGGTCTCGCCATTGCCCTCTGGGAGGCAACCTGGCCTCACGATCGGTTAGTGCTGGGTGCATCGCGCATGGTGAGAGTGGTCGATGCTGTCGTGGGACCAAAAAACATCACCGTTCACTCCTCGAGGGGTCTCTCCGGCATCGATGGGACGGTGTCCTTCGCCCGAGGTATTGCCAGTAGTGCGACTCACAACGGAGTAACCGGTGTTACGAGGGTTCTCTTGGGGGATCTAGCCCTTCTCCACGATGCGGGGTCACTCATGCGTGAGCCCGGTATCGAGGAGGCCGGTCGAGTTCATCTGTTTGTCGCCAATGATGGTGGGGGGACCATTTTTGACTCCCTGGAAGTGTCCTCTTCAGCACCGGCAGACGATGTGACTCGAGTGCTCTACACCCCCCACGAGGTGAATCTTGAGTCCTTGGCTGCGGCCTATGGGTGGACATACCGAGCAGTGTCCACCATGGGTGAGCTCACCGAGGCTTTATCCAGTAGCGACAGCCACCTTCTGATCGATATCGCGCTGCCGAGGGATTAGTCGGCGTCGTGCCCAAAGGCGTGCACGATGGGTTTGAACTTCAGCCTGGTTTCGAGCAACTCCGACTCAGGATCGGACTCCGCCACAATGCCGGCACCCGCGTAGGCGGTGAGTGTTCCTTCCGGCGACCACTGTGCACAGCGCAGAGCAACCGACCATTCCCCGTCACCAGAGGCGTCCATCCACCCCACCGGACCCGCGTAGCGACCACGGTCAAAAGGTTCGTGGGACGCAATCAGATCGAGTGCCATATTCGTCGGTGATCCTGCAACCGCCGCACTGGGATGTAGGGCTCCGACCACGTCGAGGCGCGAGGCCCATGGCGGCAGCGTTGCTTCGATATCGGTGGCGAGGTGCCAGACGTTGGCGAGTTTGATCGTGAAGGGCTGCTCATCGGCAACAGCGTGGGGGGTGAGTGAGCCCAGCGACTCCATCACACTGTTCACCGCGTAGCGGTGTTCGTCATTGTCTTTCGTGGAGGTGGTCAACTGTTGAGCTTTGTGGCGATCATCGCCGGGGTTGGAACCCCGGCCAATAGACCCCGCCAGGACCCTCACGTTCAACCGACCGCGCTGGACACGAGCGAGGGTTTCCGGTGTGGAGCCCACAAAACCATCGATGGCAAACGTTTGGCAGTCCGGGTATGCCTCAGTGAGTTTCGAAATAGCGCCCCGCCAATCCCTCACACCCGGTGCGTGGGCTACCAGATCCCGCGCTAGCACCACTTTGTCGGCAACGCCGTCGTGGACTGTGTCCAGAATCTTCTCCACACTCGCGAGATAGTCCTCTTCACTCACAAGTCCTGGCTTCCACTCCAGGGGAGCAAATTCTTCAGGGATAGAACCCAGGGACTTGTGAGTCGAGGGGGAATCCCCGACGACCGAGATGTCGGTGCGCCAGGAAGTCGAGCCGTGTCGACCAATCACAACCTGGGGAACAATGAGGACGCTTTCTTCCGATGAGGTGTCACTGAAGGTGAAAGCACCGAAACACACCAGCCCCGTTCCTGGTCTCGAGACTGCGTCATCAACGTTCGCGCTCGCGACAAGGTCCCTCCAGGCTTTACTCGCGTCACGGAACCGCTCAGGACCACGGAAACTCAGGCGCAGTGCTTGACCGAGCCCGACAAAGCCTTGACCCAGCCGCTGGAACGTCAGAGGGTTCTCCGCGCTCACCCACTCGGTGAGGGGACCCTCGTGGCTCATCGCGCGGGTTCGCACCGCGAGAGAGGTCGTGGTTGTGCTCACTCGCACAGGGTAGTACGGCTGGGTGAGGACATGCCTAGAGCGCAATTTTCAAGGCTTTTCACCACCTTTGCCGAGTACTCTAGGGAGCGTGACGACCGCGGATTTGAGCAAAAAGCCAGAAGAAGTTGCTGGCATGTTCGACGAGGTCGCCAAAGGCTACGACCGCACTAACGCTCTGCTCTCCGGCGGAAACTCAGTCCTCTGGCGCATGGCCACCGTGAAAGCTCTGGATCTGAAACCAGGCGAACGAGTCCTCGATGTCGCGGCGGGAACAGGAACCTCGTCGAGGGCACTGCAGAAGACCGGTGCAACAGTCGTGGCCCTGGATTTCTCGCCAGGAATGGTGGCAGAGGGTCGTAAACGAAACCCCGACATCGAATTTGTCGAGGGTGACGCTGAGGCCCTCCCTTTTCCCTCCGCCAGTTTTGATGCGGTGACGATCAGTTTTGGTTTGCGCAACGTCAACCAACCCCAGGTCGCGATTGGGGAGATGTATCGGGTGCTGAAACCCGGTGGTCGCATCGTGATCTGTGAGTTCTCGCACCCGGCAGCACCGATTGTTCGGGCTGGGTACCAGGGTTATATGAAATATGTGATGCCAGCAGTCACTGCCCTGTCGAGTAGTCACAAAGAGGCCTATCGATACCTCATGGAGTCCATCAATGACTGGCCGGAGCAGAGAGTTCTCTCCCAATGGTTGAGGGCTGCAGGGTTTACTCGGGTTGCATACCGTAACCTGACGGGAGGCATTGTTGCTTTACACCGGGCGAGAAGCCCGGAAGACTCCAAAGTGCGTGAGTCGATTGGCAAGAGACGCTCTCGACCAGCATCACCCTCCACCTCTTCGGTGTCTGTTCCCATCCAGGACCCCTCACCCCCCACCTCCTAAAGGACCCCTCGTGACTCCCACCACCCCCACAGCGGCCACAGACGCTGCGGGCCGAGGCGCAGCCTTCCTCACGGGAGGCTCGCTCTTGTTTGCCTCCTCGGAGGAGAAAGCCCTGGCGAAAGCGCTTGATGAGGGTCTGGAAGCTATCGAGCAGGGACTCGAGCGCGAACTCAAATTCTCGGAAGACATCGCTGATGCGGTGGCGAGGTATCTGTTTGCTGCAGGGGGGAAAAGGGTGCGCCCCCTGCTGTTGCTCCTCACCGCCCAATGGGGTGAGGGAATTAATGAGCGCGTGATCAAAGCCGCTCAAGTTATCGAGCTCACGCATCTTGCGACCCTGTATCACGATGACGTCATGGATGAGGCCGCTCAGCGACGCGGTGTTGCTGCGGCCCAAACCGTGTGGGGGAACTCTGTCGCGATCCTGGCCGGCGACTTGTTGTTCGCGAGGGCTGGAAGCCTCGGGGGTTCGCTCGGTCAACAAGCCATCACCTTGCAAGCTGCGACATTCGAGCGGCTGTGTCTCGGTCAAATGCGCGAAACCACAGGCCCGAAGCCAGGTCAGGACCCCATCGCCCACTACCTGAATGTTCTCTCCGATAAGACCGGATCATTGATTGCACTGGCTGCCGAATTTGGTATCCGAATGTCGGGGGGAGAAGAAAGCCTCGTTCCGCCCGCGAGAAAATTCGGCGAGAAAATAGGAATCGCCTTCCAACTGGTTGATGATGTCATCGACTTGGCCGAGCGCGACTCG
>JBMUEW010000046.1:0-7058 GCA_049460875.1 Pontimonas sp. | reverse complement strand
AACAAACGTAGGTATAACCATACCATGCTTACGGGCTAGAAACTTGGTACACCCCCCGGGACTCGAACCCGGAACCCGGTGAATTAAGGTCAGCTGGCACCGACTATTCCACCTCGGGCCAAATTAGAGCAGACTGATCGACAAAGAGAGAGGAGCACAATGACGGACTCCACTAACCACGGTGAGCAATCCACGATGCTTCCCCAAAGGACCCTTGACATCATCGAGGATGTTTTCCACCTCGTTCTGACGATTTTGCTAATGGTGGTGGCATTGGGTGCCGTGATTTACACCGTCATCAGGTTGACCACTACTGCACCGTTCTTTCCAGACGGAATGCTCCAAGCCATCAACGACATTTTGTTCGTTGTCATCATTTTGGAAATTGCCCGAACCGTCATTGCGCGATTCAAAAACGGGTTCTTTCAGCTCAGCCGCTTTCTGATCATTGGGGTGATTGCGTCCGTCCGTCACATATTGTCGGTGGGGTCCTCGCTCACCCTCAACACCGGAAAAACCGCGGAAGCGTTCGAGAGGGCCGTAATTGAGCTTGGCATCAATGCCGGTATCGTTTTAGCGCTCGTCGTAGCGATTTACATCACGCGGCGGTCCGAGCCACGGCCACGCCAGGCATAGCCACAAACTTGGTGGGGCGTTGCCTCTCGCATTACTACCTAAATAGCCCCACGAGCAAGAAGAACCCCGTTGCGATGATGGCCGTCACCGCAACAGCGAAACCTGGCCACAGGTGCCACTCGTTCATCACCTTCACCCACGACTTCTTTGCCATTTTAGGCTCCCTCACTAGCGACCCGAGTTACAAAATGAGAAGGACGAGAGCTAGCAACAGCGCCAGGCTAAAGACGACCATCAGCGCGCGGGTGTAGATCAAATATGAGCCACTCGAGGCAATGTTCTTCGCCAAAGCACTGGGGTTCTGCAGAGCCTGAAGGTCCTTAACAATTGTTTGCGCTTCCCGAATAACGGCCAGCTGGTTCAGAACGCTCAACGAGCCAACAGTGACGAGGAAGAGCGCTGCGAAGGACTGCGCGTAGGTGTAATCGCCGTCAAAGTAGCCCATCATCGCAACGACAGTTATCACGCCTAGGGCGATGACAGAAGGCATTTGGGCGGAGATAATTTGACGTCTCTTGTCGTTCCACAGCTCAACGAGATCTTTTTCGTTCACGATTGCTCCTTTTTTAGCCCCCGCAACAGTGCGGGTTCCCCACGCTAACAGGTCGCAGTGTCCAACGACAGAGGCTGTGAGAACACAGCCTCCCACCCGGGACAACAGGGGTGAATCGCTTGGGACACCGCAGACTGTTCGGAAACTTGGTACACCCCCCGGGACTCGAACCCGGAACCCACTGATTAAGAGATGTGTTCTACACCGCTCAAATGGTTGGTTTTCCCCCACATTACGCAGTTTTCGTGTGTCAGCAAGTGTCAGGAAATGTCAGCTAGACCTGTCCATTGGCTGACCAATTGGCTGACCGACGAATTTGGTGCTCAGCTCGACGGTTGTCACCCGAGTAACACCAGCTCGGGGCCAGGAACCACGGAGCTTTCGACTGTTCCTCAGCGAGCCCTAAAGCCGCTCGCAATCTCCAAGACTGCCAGTGCGCCAAGGCGAACAGTTCTAAGGTCGGGCCCGTCAGCGTATGCATCAATTTCGGTGATATCACACGAGACAACGGTGGAGATCTTGCCGAACGCGAAAGCAAACTGCCTAAGCTCGTCCGCACTGATGCCCCCCGGTGCTGCTGCGGGGCAGGCAGGCGCAACGCTTTGATCACAAACGTCAATGTCGATATCCACATGTAGCCTTTTGTCCCCCACAACGGAAAGAACCTCGTCGATGATGGACTCAATCGCCCGGTTGCGCAACGCCTGCCGTGTGATCACGTGTATGCCGTAATCTCTGGCGCGCTCGGCGTATTCAGGCGAGTTCGAGAAGTCATTAATCCCTATTTGAACAATGCTGGTCCCCAGGAGTCCTGCTTCGATGAGTCTTCGAACCGGGGACCCGTTGGAGACTCCGTCCCTCAAGTCGTGGTGTGCGTCAAGGGTAATGAGTCCTGCCTCGGGCAAACCGTCACCGAACACACCACGCATAACACCGTAGGTAATTGAATTGTCGCCTCCCAGGGCGATGCTCAACTCGGAGGCTGATGAGACCCGGTGAGCCAGACGCATCGTGCGCTCTTCACCTTCCGTGCTATCCGGTTGCCGGACATCGCCAAAGTCTGCGAAGGTGATTTCGCGCAGGTCTGCGTTGGCTCCGTATATGAAAGTGGAGAATCTAGAGAGCGCTTCTCGAATTGCGGCCGGAGTCTGATGGGCTCCCGTTGGGGATATGGACGTCTGAAAAGCGGGAACACCGAAGAGACCTAGCTGGATGCAGTCAGTGGTCGCTGGTTTTAGCCAATGGGAAGCCCTGGGCCATTGGAGGTCTTCGCTCACTACATGGTGTCCTTGCGCGAGGTGAAAAATAAGTGGTGATGTGACATTACTCTGTAGAGAAAGCTCTCCACACATCGCTGAAGATGGAGGACGTGATGGCCATGGTTACCCGCGGAGCCATTAGTGCAGCCACAGGGTCAGGGCTGAGCGCGAAAGGGTGGGGCCAGGAAGCCGCGCTTCGCATGCTGCACAACAATCTCGACCCTGCTGTGGCCGAACACCCGCAAGAATTAATTGTGTACGGCGGCAGCGGCAAGGCGGCAAGGAATTGGGCAAGCTTTGACGCGATGGTGGAGACCCTCACTCATCTCGAAAATGACGAGACTATGTTGGTGCAATCTGGGAAGCCCGTAGGAGTCTTTCGCACGCACGAATGGGCCCCTCGAGTGATTCTTGCGAACTCTAACCTCGTCGGGGACTGGGCCACCTGGCCAGAGTTCCGCAGACTGGAACAGCTGGGCCTCACCATGTATGGCCAAATGACCGCTGGCTCCTGGATTTATATTGGGACCCAAGGCATTCTGCAAGGAACTTACGAAACCTTCGCAGCAGTAGCTGCGAGAAAGTTTGGGGGAACCCTCGCCGGGACCCTGACCCTTACTGGCGGATGCGGTGGCATGGGTGGAGCCCAGCCGCTCGCGGTCACAATGAACGAGGGGACATGCCTCATTATCGATGTTGATGAGTCAAGGCTGAGACGCCGAATTCAGGATCGCTACCTAGATGAATTAGCGGACAGCCTTGATGATGCCATCGAGCGAGTACTGAGATACAAGTCTGAGAAGCGGGCAATCTCCGTCGGATTGGCCGGAAACGCGGCCACCGTCTTCGCTGATCTCCTGAGGCGAGATGTCCCGATTGATATCGTCACTGACCAAACATCGGCCCACGATCCGCTCTACTACATTCCCGAAGGTGTCAGTATCAACGATGCCAGAGAGTTGGCCGCGAAGGACCCAGATGACTTCACAATCCGAGCTGAAGCCGCTATGGCTAAGCAGGTCGAGGCCATGGTGGGCTTTATGAAGAAGGGTGCTGAAGTCTTCGACTATGGCAACTCAATTCGCGACGAAGCAAGGAAGGGTGGCTTTGCTGACGCATTTATGTTCCCCGGTTTTATTCCCGCCTACATCCGACCTCTTTTTTGTGAAGGAAAGGGACCGTTTCGATGGGTGGCGCTCTCAGGCGACAAGAAGGACATCTATCGAACGGACAAGGCAATTCTCGAGCTGTTTCCAGAAAATGAACACCTAAGACGGTGGATTACGATGGCGCAAGAGAGGGTGTCCTTCCAAGGCCTACCAGCGAGGATTTGTTGGCTGGGGTATGGCGAGCGAGATAAAGCAGGTGCCGCATTCAACAATCTGGTGAAGAGGGGAGAAGTCTCTGCGCCCGTCGTGATTGGTCGAGATCACCTTGACTGCGGATCCGTCGCCTCGCCGTATCGGGAATCGGAGGCAATGCTGGATGGCTCAGACGCCATTGCTGATTGGCCGCTGTTGAACGCCATGATCAACACCGCCTCAGGCGCAACGTGGGTATCGATTCACCACGGTGGCGGGGTGGGAATCGGGCGGTCGATTCACTCCGGTCAGGTGTCTGTGGCTGATGGCAGCGACTTAGCAGCAGAAAAGCTTCAGCGAGTGCTCACCAATGACCCCGGAATGGGAGTGATTCGCCACGTGGACGCTGGCTATCCCGAAGCGGAATCAGTCGCGCGGGCCAAACACGTCCACGTGCCAATGCTCGATACCGAATAAGCCATGTCCGTTCTCATTGCCAACATTGGCAGCCTCGTCACAAATGACCCTTCTCTGGGTTCCGGGTTGCTCGGAGAGATCAAAAATGCCGCCATCGTCCTCGATGAGGGCATTGTTGCCTGGGTAGGCGACTCTTCCGCTGCCCCCGCAGCGGATGACCAAATCGACGCAGGCGGAAGTGCCGTAATACCCGGTTTTGTTGATTCTCATGCGCATCTTCTCTTTGCAGGAGATCGCTCCAAGGAATTTGCTGCGCGGATGAGGGGCGAGGAATACACCGCCGGTGGAATCAACGAGACAGTTGACGCAACAAGGGCCGCTAGCGACCACGACCTTGAGACCAACATGCTCTCACTAGTCGGAGAGATGGCACGGTCGGGAATTACAACCTGGGAGACGAAATCGGGATACGGGCTCACCGCTGAGCATGAGGCCAGAGCGCTCGTCATTGCCTCGCGGCACACGTCTGAAACCACTTTTCTGGGGGCCCACGTTGTTCCGCAGGAGTATTCGGACGATTCAGATGGTTACGTGTCTCTCATTCTCGAGCAGATGTTGGAGACCGCTCGCCCCTCCGCGAAGTGGATTGATGTTTTTTGTGATCAGGGTGCGTTCGACCTCGACCAGACCAGAGAAATACTTCTGGCCGGTATCGCGAAGGGAATGCAACCTCGCATGCACGCGAATCAATTGGAGAACTTTGGCGCGGTACAACTTGCAGTGGAATTGGGATGTGCGTCAGCTGATCACTGCACCCATCTAGATGGTTCCGATATCGACGCATTGGCCGGCGGCACCACAGTGGCGACACTTCTCCCCGGCGCAGAATTCTCGACCCGAGCGCCCTATCCGGATGCCCCAAGGTTGCTCGATGCCGGTGTCACGGTTGCCCTAGCTACTGATTGCAATCCGGGTACCAGCTTCACTACCTCTATGCCATTCTGTATCGCACTCGCCATCAGGGAGATGCACTTCACACCCGAACAGGCGCTTTGGTCAGCCACCATGGGAGGAGCACAGGCACTTCGTCGCAACGATGTTGGGACACTGTCCTTGGGCTCCCGTGCCGACCTTGTCGTGTTGAATGCGCCCAGTTACCTGCACCTGGGATATCGGCCAGGTGTGGAAATAGTTAACGCCGTGATTAAGGGTGGCTCGATCAGTTACAAAGGAATCGCATGACTATTACGCTCAACTCAACCGGCCTCACTGCAGCTCAGGTTGTGGCAATTGCTCGAGATGGCGACTCTGTAGCGATTTCGCGCGAGGCGCTAAGACTAATGGCCACTACCAGAGCTCATATTGAATCGCTCGCTTCTGCAGACACGCCTGTATATGGGATTTCGACCGGCTTTGGTGCTCTTGCAAACCGACACATCGCTTCAGCCGACCGGGTTCAACTCCAGAAGTCATTGATCCGCTCCCATGCAGCGGGGATGGGAGACCCGGTGGAAAAGGAAGTGGTGCGAGCTCTGATGCTCCTTCGGCTTGCAACTCTGCTCTCCGGGCGCACAGGAGTGAGACCCGTTGTCGCCGAAACATATGCCGCGCTCCTCAACGCACACATCACCCCCATTGTTCACGAATATGGGTCACTGGGATGCAGTGGCGATCTCGCCCCCCTTGCACACTGCGCGATGGTGGCGATCGGCGAAGGGCGCGCAACGGACAGGGAAGGGTCTGAACGGCCCGTCGTCGAGCTCCTTCACGAGGCAGGAATAGAACCGCTGGAACTCGCAGAGAAAGAAGGTCTCGCTCTCATAAATGGCACCGATGGAATGCTTGGAATGCTTACTCTCGCGCTGCACGACTTGGACAGACTGTGCGATCAGGCGGACCTAATTGCTGCAATGAGTGTCGAGTCTCAAATGGGCACCGACCAAGCATTCAGGCCAGAACTTCACGAACCTCTTCGGCCTCACCCAGGTCAGACTCGCAGTGCCGCAAACATGTTTGAAGCCCTGCAGGGCTCGGAGATTGTGGCGTCCCATAGAACCGGAGATGACCGTGTTCAAGACGCATACTCGTTGCGCTGCGCCCCCCAGGTTACTGGCGCTGTGCGTGACACGATTGACCACGCGCGACTAGTTGCCGAGAGAGAATTGCGCGCGACCATCGATAACCCCGTGGTGTTGGAAACGGGAGAAATATCTTCGAACGGAAACTTCCATGGGGCTCCGGTCGGGTACGTACTCGATTTTCTTGCTATTGCCGCGGCTGATTTGTCCTCTATGTCAGAACGCCGAACTGACAGAGCGCTGGATAAGCACCGCTCTCGCGGACTATCTCCTTTCCTTGCAGAGGACGCCGGAGTGGATTCGGGCTTGATGATTGCCCAATACACGCAGGCCGCCCTGGTGTCTGAAAATAAGAGACTTGCCGCTCCGGCCAGCGTCGACTCGATACCGTCCTCGGCTATGCAGGAGGATCACGTGTCTATGGGCTGGCACGCGGGACGCAAACTGAGACGAGTTGTCGACAATTTGCGGAAGGTTCTGGCTGTAGAACTCGTAACGGCCGCTCGGGCGCTGGAGATGAGAGCCCCCCTCAACCCGGCCGCCGCGACAGCTGACATGGTTCGAAGTGTTCGTGGCGTTATTGAGGGCTTGGGTCCAGATCGATTTATGGCTCCCGAACTTGAAGTTGTCGAGCGGCTGTTGAAAGGCTGAAGTCGTTGCGGTTGGAGCTGGGGTGTGCGAACCAGAGCTTCCCGCTTCCCCCGCTGGCCCGACACGAGGCTAATGCAATGTGGTACACCCCCCGGGACTCGAACCCGGAACCCACTGATTAAGAGTCAGTCACCGACCCCACTAAACACGCGGTTTTTCAATA
>JBMUEW010000045.1:0-7175 GCA_049460875.1 Pontimonas sp. | reverse complement strand
CTCGCCCGAATCGACACTCACAATCCCTCGCTTCACGCGCTGGTTACCGTCACCGCCGAGCTCGCCAGAGAACGTGCTATCCAGATGGATAAGGGTGAGATAGAACCTGGACTGCTGTGGGGTCTGCCGTTTGCGGATAAAGACCTGACCGACCGCGCCGGGGTTCCCACCGGTGCTGGATCTCGGGTGACTATCGGAGCTCCACCTCCCACGGAGTCAGCTCCGATGGCGAAAGCGATGGATGCAGCCGGGGGAATCAGTGTCGGAAAATCGGCGGTCTGCGAGTTTGGGCTTTCCTCCTACACCGAGTCCTTGGTGTTTCCACCGACTGCTAATCCGTATTCGCTCGAGCACGGGTCTGGAGGCTCGAGCGGTGGTGCAGCAGCAGCCGTGGCGGGACGACTGCTTCCTTTTTCTCCCGGGAGCGATGGCGGTGGAAGTGTGCGTATTCCGGCGTGGGCGTGCGGTCTTGTAGGGCTGAAGCCCTCCCGGGGGCTTATTCCTGGGGGAACAGGGTTTGATTATCTCGCCGGGCTTGTGGTTCCAGGACCTCTGGCCACGTCGGTAGCTGATGCGGCACTGCTCCTCGAAGCACTTCTGGGCAGTGGCGTCACACATCGCGCGACGCACCCGGGCCACCAATCTGGGATGAGCGAGAGGTCCCTTACTGCGCCTTGTCCTTTACGCATTGGTATCACGACGAGGCATCCCTGGGAGGACTTTGTCGAAACAGAGCTTGATCCCAGTGCTCTCGAGGCTCACACTCGAGTACGCAGTGTCCTCGAGGAGCTTGGTCACACGGTGGTGGAGCTCGAATGGTCTCCGCGTGCCGGTTATGCCGAGGCGTTTACGACCATCTGGAAAGCCTCGGCGGTGGGTCTGGACCTGAGTGCCGAACAGCGCACACTCCTGGAACCGCTCACGGCATATCTCGTGGAGGAAGGCGATGCTCTCAGCGCGAAAGCTCTCGCTGCCGCCCTGCGCGAACTCTCTGCTTTCGAAGAGCACACCATTCGCGCTTTCTCTGGTGTTGACGTGGTGTTGACTCCCGGTCTTGCGACCGCACCGCCACCAATCGGATTTTATGACTCAGAGAATCCGGAGCGGAATTTTGCGCAACAGGTCCAGGTCACGCCCTACTCGAGCTTTGTCAACGTGTCGGGGCTTCCCGCACTAGCGCTGCCGGTGATGCTGAACCCTCAGGGTCTTCCGGTGGGGGTCCAGTTCATTGGTCGACCGGGTGGCGACACGACCCTGCTTCAACTGGGCCACGAGATCGAGGAGGCGCTCGGTTTCAGCCCGACGACGGTGCCGCCTGGTTTCTAGTTGGTGTAGACCCCGAGTGTTCTCGCGGCATCGAGCGTGAGGGGTTGAGCCTCACCGAAGGCGTAGTTGCTGGACACCCAGGCGCCGCAGGTTTCCTCGGCCAGCGATGCGGGGCAGGGAACATCGACGACGAAATGGGCTTCGGTAGCGATGTAATCGAAGGATTCATCCGAGGTGGTCGAGTCGAAGGTGTAAAGCGTCCCCCCGCCGGTTTCGGCGCTGCCCGCTCCCGATGCTCGAAGGACCGCGGTGACATCGCCGAGCACCTCGCCGCTCACAATCGCCACACTCGTCACCGACACGCTCTCGCTCGCGGGGAGATACCAGGTGCACGAAATCCGAAGGTCAGAGCGAACCGCTTTGAGTAGCGGGACTAATTCTTGATTCGTTGTCCCGTAACCGAAGTCACCCTCGCTGGTGTCGCCGACGCCGGTGCGAAGCTCTTCGAGCAGGGTGGTGGTGAGATCGGCTGAATACATGGTGTCGCAGGTCGGAACGGTGAGCCCCTCGTCGACGACTTCCTCTTGTGCTTCTTCAGCGTTCGTTTCAGGCGAGGACTCGGTCTCTGCCGCGCTGGTCTCTTCAGAGCTGGTCGGCTCTTCGGTCGCGCCGTCCTGGGAGTTCAAGACCCCCCAGTCCTCCAGCACGGAACACCCCGAGAGTCCCAGGATGAGTGCGCTGGCGAGAGCGAAGGGGGCGAAGACTCTAGTCCTGCGGGACATACCTTCTCCTCGATTAAGTTCCGTGATACTGCTCCACAGGAACATCGACCAGCGAAGCTATCTTTCGCCAGTATGCCTCAATCAGGTCGGTATCCCCGGCAACGGGATGGGTGGGTCCCTCGGGTGTGAGGCCATCGAAATACGTCCCGTTGGCGACCCCCAACTCCGGAGTGTCTACCAAGTGGACGAGGGGAGCCGCCCCTGCTTCAGCAGAGATCTGCATCCACCCGGTGAGGGCAAGAATCAGCTTTCCGCTGCGCGACTCCGCACCAAAGCCCGATCGAACATAACCGGGGTGAACGGGGTAGCTCTCCAGGCCTGTGCGCATTGCCAGGGACCTGGCATACAAAATGACGCCGAGTTTTGCCGAGGCATAGGGCCACCACCCAGCGCCATAGCGTCGGTGGTCGAAGCTCAGATCATGGAGGTCGATGCGTCCAAACCGCGACACCATCGACGAGGTATGAATCACGCGACCCCGGGTGTTGAGAAGTTTCGGAATGAGGCGTTCGGTGAGGACAACGGAGCCCAGCACATTGCGCTGGAGTGTGAGCTCGTGACCATCAGCACTGAGTTGCTTGGTCGCCACGATGCCACCGGCATTGTTGACGAGCGCATCAATGCGGTCGAATCTCTTGCCCAGCGTGTCAGCGAGCTCTCTGACGGCAGAGAGGTCATCAAAGTCACAGACGAAAGGAATCCCGTCCATCATGCGGGCGACTTCTCGTGTCCGCTCGGGGTTTCTCCCCACGACCGCGACCCGCCAGGACCTTCTCGCCAGTTCCCTGGCGACTTCGGCTCCAATTCCGCCACTGGCGCCGGTTATTACTGCGGTTCGGTCCACGGGACCCTTTCGTTGATGACTCCAGCCTATGGGCTCGTAATTATTTAGTCACCCTCGAAAACTGCAGGTTGCTTGGTCATGAACGCTTCCATACCGCGTTGGACGTCTTTGGTCATCATGAGTGCACCCAAGCGCGCGGGGAGCGCGGCGTGTTCTGCGGGAGCATCGTGGACGCCCGCGCGCGCTGATGCGAGTGTTGCCTGAACGGCCAGGGGGGCTTGAGCAGCAATCCGCTCTGCAAGTGCTGTGGCCTCCTCCAGAGGAGAGCCCTTCACCACCCGGGTCACGATGCCCATGCGGTGGGCATCAGCCGCGCTGATGGTGTCGCCGGTGAGGAGCACACTCATCGCGTTACTCCAGCCGGCGATGCGAGGCATCCGGGTGGTTCCTCCTCCAAAGGGCAGGATTCCCCGGGCCACTTCGAGTTGGGCCAACTGGGCGTCCTCGGAGGCGACCACCACATCACTGGCGAGCGCTAATTCAACCCCGAGGGTGAAGCAGATTCCCTGAATAGCCATGACGACTGGCTTTCGCACCTGTTCAGTAGATATACCCCAGGGATCGAGGCCGTTCTCGGGGATGGGGAGAGCGCCGGTCTTGGCCATGGCAGGCCCCACGTCGGCGAGATCGAGACCTGCGGTGAAGTGATCCCCGTGGGCGAAGACCACACCCACTCGCAGACTTGGGTCACGATCCAGTTCTCCATAGGCAAGCGCGAGCTCTGCAAGCATCGCGAGGTCGGCGGCATTTCTCTTGTCGGGCCGGTTCAACCCGACAAACAGAATGTGGCTCTTGCGCTCCAGGGTGATTCTGGTGGTGTCAGTAGTCATCCTGGAACTCTAACGAGTCAGCGTGACAGGCGCTCCCGGGTTGCGTCGAGTTCTCGAAGGATCTCGGGGGGTAGACGATCCCCAAAGCTTGCCAGGAACTGCTCAGCATCATCGAGGTCAGCCGCTACCAGGTCGGAATCGACTCCAAGTACAGTGTTCAACTCTGATTCGCCGAGCTCGAGACCGTCCGTATTGAGTGACTTAGGCAACCAGCCAATCGGGGATTCGTCGGCAGCAACGGCACCCTCGAGGCGGTTCACGATCCATTCGACAACGCGAGAGTTCTCGCCAAAGCCTGGCCAGATGAAACGACCGTTCGAATCCTTGCGGAACCAGTTCACGTGGAAGATGCGAGGCATGCGGCCGACACCGCGCAGGGTCTCGCCGATGTCCAGCCAATTACGCATGTAGTCACCCATGTTGTATCCACAAAAAGGAAGCATCGCGAACGGGTCGCGGCGAACCTCACCGAGCGTGCCTTCTGCTGCAGCGGTTTTCTCCGAGGCCATGGTGGCACCGAGGAATACCCCGTGCTTCCAATCTCTGGCCTCCACGACCAGGGGCATGGTGGTGGAGCGCCTACCGCCAAAGATGATGGCGTCCACGGCGACACCCTCGGGGTCATCCCATTCGGACGCGAGAGATCCACACGCTCCGAGTTTCACGGTGAAGCGCGCGTTGGGGTGAGCGGCGGGGGAGCCAGAGTCCTTATCCCACGGATTTCCTTGCCAATCGATCAGACCCTCGGGAGCTTCTTGGGTCATACCCTCCCACCACACGTCACCGTCAGGGGTGGTGGCGACGTTAGTGAAGACGGTGTCGGAGGCGAGCATCTCCATGGCGATGGGATTCGTCGCCGCGCTGGTTCCTGGAGCAACACCGAAGAAGCCCGCTTCCGGGTTGATGGCGCGCAAGCGCCCATCGATTCCGGGTGCAAGCCAGGTGATGTCATCGCCGATGGTTTCGACCTTCCACCCGGGCAGGGTCGGTTGCATCATGGCGAAATTCGTTTTGCCGCAGGCGCTGGGGAAGGCCGCGACCACGTTGTAGGACTTACCCTCGGGGCTGGTGATTTTGACGAGCAACATGTGCTCGGCCATCCAGCCTTCCTCTTTGGCCAAGACTGAGGCTATGCGAAGAGCAAACGCTTTCTTGGGAAGCAGAGCATTGCCCCCATAGGCAGAACCGAATGACCAGATTTCTTTCGTCTCGGGGAAGTGAGAAATGTACTTGGTCTCGTTGCAGGGCCAAGCAGAATCGGTGTCGCCCTCGGCCAGTGGTGCTCCCACGGTGTGGAGGCACTTGACCCAGGATGCGCCGTCGGAGATTTTGTCGAGCACTTCGGTACTCACCCGCACCATCATGTGCAGACTCAAAACGACGTACGGCGAATCGGTGATCTGGACTCCAAAGCGGGCCATGGGGGAGTTCAGGGGACCCATGGAGAAGGGAACGACATAGAGGGTTCGGCCGCGCATCGCCCCTTGGCTGAGCTCGCGCAGAGTGCTCCGCATGGAGACGGGGTCTTCCCAGTTGTTGGTGGGACCGGCATCGAGGGGGTCGGTGGAGCAAATGAAAGTTCTCGATTCGACCCGGGCGACATCCGTAGGCTCGCTTCTGGCGAGGTAGCTCCCGGGTCTCAGGTCATCGTTGACCTTCGTGAGGGTGCCTTGGTTCACCATGAGGTCGATGAGTTCTTGGGCTTCACTGTTCGATCCGTCGCACCACACGACATTGTGGGGCTCGAGCAGAGCGGCAGCTTCGTTGACCCACTCTTGAACGTCAATGGGTCGGGGAGAGGTCTGGGTGGCGGTGTTTCGCTGGTTAAGAGTCATAGACATAATCGCTCCTGGGTGGTGGTCTGACACCAGTTTTGTCAATACAGGGGCGCGTGTCCGACCAAAATGCTTGTCAAAAAACAAGTTTTTTGCGTTATTGTCAGAGAATGGTCGAAATCTTGGCATTAGGACAGCGAGTGAGACACGCACGAGCGCAGGCGGGGATGACCCTCGAGGAGCTCTCCGCCCAGGTGGGAGTGACGGCAAGCCAACTCTCGCTGGTCGAAACGGGTAAGCGCGAAGCCAAAATCGGCTTGCTCTCCTCGCTTGCTACTGCGCTCGGTGTGGAAGTCTCGGAGCTTCTCGATGAGACACCACCCAATGAGCGTGCTCGGCTCGAGCGGGAGTGGGCGAGCGCGCAGGCAAGCCCGCTGATTTCCTCTCTCGGTCTCCCCACTCTTCGTCTGTCAAAGTCTCTCTCGGACGAGCACTTAGAGGTGATGGTCGGTCTGTATCACGAGCTGGTTCGACGCGAGAAGTTAGCCCTGGCTACCCCCGAGGAAGCCCGGAGAGCAAACACCGAGCTTCGACACCGGATGCGCGAGCTCAACAACTACCGGGAGGATTTGGAGGTTCTCGCGGAGGATCTGGTCCGCTCGGTAGGCCATACCTCCACCGGAGCGCTCACTCACCGCGAAGTAGCGATGATGGCCGGAAAGCTTGGACTGGAAATCGTCCACGTCGGCGACCTACCGCGCAGTGCACGAAGTGTGACGGACCTCGAGAACGGGCGCATCTACCTTCCCCCCGCCTCCATCCCCGGTGGACACGGGCTGCGCTCGCTCGCACTGCAAGCCATCGCTCACCAGGTTCTCTCCCACCCGGTGCCCCAGACCTATGAGGAGTTCTTGCAGCAGCGCCTCGATATCAACTATTTCGCGGCCGCCTGTTTGATGCCGAAGACCCAGGCGCTGGAGTTCCTCCAGACGTCCAAGAAATCCAAGAACCTCGCAGTCGAAGATTTTCGCGATGCTTTCGGTGTCACGCACGAAGCAGCAGGGCTGCGTTTTATGAACCTCGCGACCGAGCATCTCGGTCTGCCGCTCCACTTTCTTCGGGTCGGTGATGACGGAGTTGTCTATAAGGCCTACGAAAACGATGGCTTGGCTCTGCCCGAAGACGTGACGGGTTCCACCGAGGGCCAAATCGTCTGTCGGCACTGGAGTGCCCGGGAAGCGTTTGTGAGAACCAACCGAACGACCGAGTACTACCAATACACCGACACCCCAGAGGGAACCTTCTGGGAGTCGACCCAAATTGGAACCTCGACAACGGATGAGTTCTCCATCACCGTCGGCGTGAAGTTTGAGGACGCTAAGTGGTTCCGGGGACGCGATACCGCTGAGCGCAAGATCTCCAAGTGCCCCGACACGGAATGCTGTCGCAGGCCGGTTCCAGCGCTCCGGGAAAAGTGGTCGGGCAAAGCGTGGACAAGTGCTCGCCTCCACGCCCACGTGCTCTCACCGCTTCGCGGTGGAATGTTCCCCGGTGTTGATGACGTGGAACTCTTCGAGTTCCTCGAAGTCCACGAGTCACCCGATACCGGGGTGGATGCCTAAGAAGTGCCCCCAGTAGGATTCGAACCTACGGCCTTCTGCTCCGGAGGCAGACGCTC
>JBMUEW010000044.1:0-7620 GCA_049460875.1 Pontimonas sp. | reverse complement strand
CCAGGAGTGGACCGAGCACTCGCCTCGACACCGCATCCCCGGTGTACACCGATACTGCCAGTTCACCGCGCCTGGCATCCGTCACGATCGCGACATCACCCAGTCCGAAAGCTTTAGCGTCGTGGCTCACAATCGGCACAAGCGGGAGCGACTGAGAGAGGGCGAACGCTTCCGCGGCCGCCATGCCCACGCGCAACCCCGTGAAGGGACCAGGGCCGACCCCCATGACCACATGCGTCAGCTGGGCCGGAGCGCAACCAGCGCTCGCAAGTGCCTGCTCAATGAGTGCTCCGATATTCTCTGCGTGGCCACGGTGGTCGTCGCTCGAAGCCTCAGCAAGGACGGTGCCCTCGCGAGAGACCACAGCAACGCTCGTGCCGAGGGAGGAATCAATCGCGAGAAACATCAAATACCTCGCTTACGGCCCTCAACCGCTGGGCAAGTTCACCGCCGTGGCCGTGAGCCACCAATGTTGCCGCTCGAGGCTCATCATCGTCGAGGGAGTCAGAATTGCCCACGGGCCGCTCGAGCACGATCTCTACCCACGAATCAGCAAGCGCTGAGGCGAAGGGGGAAGCCCACTCTGCGAGCACTATCGAATTCTCGACATCAATGTCGAGTTCATCGAGCTCCGCGGCTGAACCCAGCCGATACGCATCAATGTGGACCAGTGAGGGTAGGGCGGGGTCTGTCCTCGGGTGCGTCCTCGCCACAATGAAGGTCGGGCTCGACACGGGGGTGTCGAGATTGAGGGCCTCACCAAAGCCGCGCGCGAACGTTGTCTTTCCTGCTCCCAGCTCGCCGGTGAGCACGATGACATCCCCAGCTTTCGCGACGCCTGCGCACAGTGACCCCCAGCGCTCCATGTCAGCGCTGGTCGGGATGACCAAGGTCATCGGGCCACCACGAGAGGAATCCTGGAGCCCAGGCGCGTGATGATTTCGTAGGCAATCGTTCCGGCAGCCTCAGCCCACTCATTGGCGCTCGGTTCACCATCGGAAGGGTCGCCCCACAGAACAGCCCACTGGCCCTCGCGAACAAGAGCGTCACCCACATCGATCGTGAACTGGTCCATCGAGATTCGACCTGACACGGTGAACCGTTCACCGTCAATGCTGACCGGTCCAGCGTTGGAAGCGTGACGGGGTATTCCATCGGCATAACCCAGTGGTACGAGAGCCAGGGTAGTTTCAGACGAGGTTCGATAAGTGTGGCCATAGCCCACACCCAATCCTTCGTGGACTCGCTTCGTCAAAATCACCTGCCCACTCACCCGCATCGCGGGAATCAATCCCACCTCGTGATAACGCGGCGTGACGGGAACCCCATATGCGGCTGCCCCCACGCGAACCATGTCGTGGGCGAGGGCTGGAGAGTCACTGGTTCCAATACTGGACGTGACGTGTCGAATCTCGGGGTTCAGCCCCACGGAATCGAGCACCTCTAGGGCCTTCACATAGACCTCGCCTTGGAGGCCATCGGCGTCGCTCGAAGTTCCCGAGAGGTGTGTGAAGATTCCCACCAACTCGACAGCGCCCGAGTCTTGAGCGCCCTTGACCGCCTGAAAAAGTGTCTCCCAATCCCTGGGGTCGGCGCCGCTTCGACCCAATCCGGTATCCACCTTCAGATGAATGCGAGCGGGTCTTCCAGCAGAAATGGCTTTGGTGACCTGCTCGAGTTGCGCCACGGACGAAACCCCCAGATCAATTCCTGCCTCCAGCGCGGGGGCAAGGTCCTCATCAGGGCCAAACAACCATGCCAACACTGGTGCATCAATACCCCCTGCTCGAAGCTCCAGGGCCTCGGTCGTGTCCGCAGTTCCGAGCCATGTCGCACCACCCTCAAGAGCAGCCCTCGCCGCGGTGAGAGCTCCGTGACCATAACCATTGGCCTTCACGACAATCAGAAGATGGCGCGTCTGGGCCATCTGAGCAATCACGCTGACGTTGTGGGATATCGCAGCGGGGCGAATGAGTGCTTCCCTCATCGCGAACCCTCCATCACGACAAAAGCCACTGCCATTCCTTTGTCATGGCTAAGAGATAGGTGCCACGTCGAAGCCCCCCGCGCACTCGCGTGCTCCAAAGCGGCTCCAGAGAGAACCAAAGAGGGTTGCTGCCCTGAATCGCCGGCGACCTGAATATCGTGCCATGTGAAACCCTGAACGTGTCCCCCAAGAGCCTTCAGCGCCGCCTCTTTGGCGGCAAAACGGGCGGCTAAGGATTGCGCAGTAATGTCGGCGCGCGACTGATCGGATTCTCCAAAAAGACGGTCTCGAAGCTTTGGCGTTCTGGTGAGCGCGCGCTCGAAGCGCGCCACATCGACGAGATCGACTCCCACGCCCACCACCATGTCGTTGCGTCCGCTACTCAACCGTCACTGACTTGGCAAGGTTTCGAGGTTGATCGATATCCAGCCCCTTTGCCCCCGCGAGTTCCATTCCAAAGATGTGCAGGGGAACCACTGCGAGGAGTGGCTCCATGAACGGTGAGGCCAGGGGAATCGGGATGACTTCATCCGCAAAAGGCAACACCGCGGCATCTCCCTTCTCAGCAAGCGCGATGACTCGAGCGCCTCGCGCCCGAATCTCTTGGATGTTGGAGACTACTTTGCTGTGCAGAGAGGACGGGTCTCGGGGGCTCGGAACTATGACAAAGACAATCTGTCCAGGCTCAATCAGCGCAATGGGTCCGTGCTTGAGCTCGCCCGCAGCGAAGCCTTCGGCGTGGATATACGCGAGCTCTTTGAGCTTGAGAGCACCCTCGAGAGCAACGGGGTATCCCACGTGGCGACCCAGGTAGAGAACCGAGCGGGTATCCGCCATCCAACCCGCAAGCTCCGCAATGCGGGGTCCCGTCTTCACCATTTCTTCGAGTTGAGCCGGGAGGGCCTCGAAATCTCTCGCCAACGACTCCGACTCTGCTGCCGCTAGAACTCCCCTTGCTTGACCTAGGTACATCCCCAAGAGGTAGGAGGCGATTACTTGAGACAGGAAAGCTTTTGTGGAGGCAACTGCCACCTCAGGACCTGCGTGGGTATAGAGAGCGGCATCGGATTCGCGCGGAATCGTGGCGCCCTGGGTATTACAGATTGACAGAGTCTTGGCACCGCGCTCGGTGGCGTAGCGGACCGCCATCAGCGTGTCCATAGTCTCACCCGACTGGCTCACCGACACCACCAAGGTTTCCGGTCCAACGGCCGGTTCGCGATACCGGAATTCGTGCGAAAGCTCGACTGACACGGGGATGCCCGACCATTTCTCGATGGCGTAGGCACCGAGCATCGAAGCATAGGCTGCCGTACCGCAGGCGATAAAGATGATGCGCGAAATCTCAGTGTGCTCTGCGATCAGCGAGTCCAACTCGGGAAGGGTAACCACTCCGTTCGACCCCATGCGACCACGAAGTGTGTTCGCTACCGCTTCTGGCTCTTCCGAGATTTCCTTCGCCATGAAACTCGACCAGCCACCCTTTTCCGCAGCCGAAGCATCCCAATCGATAGTGAACTCGGTGGGAGTCACCGATTCTCCTGCAAAGGTGGTCACCTCCACCGCATCAGGCGTGATGGTGACGATTTGGTCTTGTCCCACCGCGAGAGCTCTCTGGGTGTAGGCAACGAATGCGGCGACGTCAGAGCCCAGGAAGTTCTCGCCCTCTCCGAGACCCACAACAAGGGGAGAGTTTCGCCTGGCACCCACCACAACGCTCGGAGCATCAGCGTGCACGGCGAGGAGGGTGAAGGCCCCCTCGAGCCGTGCCACCACGGTTTTCATTGCGTCCGTCAAATTGCCCAGCTCTCGAAACTCTCGGGCGATCATCAACGCGGCAACTTCAGAGTCTGTTTCGCTCACAAACTCCTCGCCCTGTGCGAGCAGTTCCGCTTTCAATTCTTGGAAATTCTCAATAATGCCGTTGTGGATGAGGGCGAGTTTCCCGCCATCGGCTAGATGGGGGTGGGCGTTGACGTCGTTCGGGGCACCGTGTGTGGCCCACCGGGTGTGTGCAATACCCGTTTGACCCTCCGCGAGTGGACGAACAGATAAATCATCAGCCAGAATGCTCAGTTTTCCCGCCCGCTTATGGCTCACGAGCGGTCCTTCAGCTCCCACAATCGCGAGTCCTGCCGAGTCATATCCCCGGTATTCAAGGCGTTTCAGTCCGCCCATGAGTACGTCCTGGCAGGGGCGCATACCGACGTAGCCGACAATTCCACACATGCAAGCGAGTCTAGGCGATGGGGTACCGCTGGCTCTTCCGGACTAGCCTGGAGACCATGGCGAAGACACCCGGTTCGGGCGAGAACGGTAGCCCCTTCGTCGAATATGACCGACAAGCCTGGTCTGATCTTGCGCCACGAGCTCCCCTGCCTCTCTCCAACGAGGACATCGCACGAGTTCGCTCCGTCGGTGACATGTTGGATGCCTCCGAGGTCGTCGAGGTATACCAACCGCTCGCACGACTCTTGTCGCTCTACGTGGAAGGGGCGAGACACTTACACACCCTCACCCGAGAGTTCCTCGGTCACGAAGTGGACCACACCCCCTTCGTTATCGGTGTTGCTGGCAGTGTTGCGGTAGGAAAATCCACCACCTCCAGGGTCCTCCAGGAGCTCCTCTCCAGAAACCCTGCGACCCCGAGCGTTGCCCTTGTCGCCACCGACGGGTTTCTTCTCCCCCTCGACGAGCTTCGCTCGAGAAACCTGGTGGAGCGAAAAGGGTTTCCCGAAAGCTATGACACGAGGGCCTTGCTCAGGTTTGTCTCCCAGATCAAAAGTGGTGTGGCATCAGTGAGTGCCCCGGTCTACTCACATTTGAGCTATGACCGCGTACCCGGGGAAACACTCACTATCGACAAGCCCGACATATTAATCATCGAGGGGCTCAACGTGTTGGCTCCGCCGGCAACGTCATCAGCTCTGGCAGTGAGCGACCTCTTCGATTTTGGAATCTATGTAGATGCTCGCACTCCCGATATCGCCCACTGGTACGAGGAGCGCTTCCTCCAACTACAGCGGGGTGCTTTCCAAAACCCCGATAGTTACTTTCACCGCTACGCCATGCTCGAAGAGTCTGAAGCACGCGCCGAGGCACAACGAATCTGGGCGACAATCAACGAACCAAACCTCATCGACAACATCCTGCCCACGAAGCCCCGAGCATCGCTCATTCTGCAGAAAGAGGCGGACCACCGGGTCGGAAAGATTCTGTTGCGTCGAATCTAGCTGCCCAAGTTTTCCTTGACGACGCGCGCGAGATTCTCCGCCACTCGCTGAGCGGTTGCTTCATCTGCTGCCTCCACCATCACGCGGATGAGTGCTTCGGTTCCGGAGGGTCGCAAGAGAACTCGACCGGTGTCGCCCAATTCTTCTTCCGCACTCGCAATCGCCGCGTCGATGTGGGCATTGTTGTCAAGACCTGAGCGATCCACGCCCGAGACATTGATCAATACCTGCGGGTACACCAACATCACGTCTGCGAGATCTGCCAAAGGTTTTCCGGTGCGAACGATCTCTCGAGCCAACTGAATCCCCGTGAGTATCCCGTCTCCAGTAGTGGAGTGCTCGGTAAGAATAATGTGGCCGGATTGTTCACCACCCAGGCTCGCTCCACTGGACGCCAAGTCCTCGAGCACATAGCGATCCCCCACCGCCGACTCCAGCAGGGTAATGCCGTGCTCCGCCATGGCTTTTCGAAGCCCCAGATTCGACATCACCGTGGCGACCAGAGTGTCGGAAGCGAGCTTCCCCTCCTCTTTCATTCCAGTCGCAAGAATGGCCATGATGTGGTCGCCATCGATTACGCGACCGGTGTGGTCAATGGCGAGAGCGCGGTCTGCATCACCATCGTGGGCGATGCCACAATCAGCGCCGACCGACACCACAGTCTTCTGAAGGTTTTCCAGGTGGGTGGAGCCATAGCCCTGGTTGATGTTGAGTCCATCCGGTTCATCACCGATGACGGTGACCGTCGCTCCGGCGTCTCGGAACACTCGGGGAGAAATGCTGGAGGCCGCTCCGTGAGCGCAGTCGAGGACCACATGAACTCCGGTGAGGTCGCGATCCAACGTGGAAAGCAAGTGCATCACGTAGCGATCTTCGGCATCGGCGAAACGCTTGATGCGTCCCACCCCGGCACCCGTCGGCACCAGAGCCTGCTTGTCCATCGCTCCCTCAATGCGGTCCTCGACCTCGTCGGGGAGCTTCGTTCCGCCAAACGAGAAGAACTTGATGCCGTTATCGGGCGCGGGGTTGTGCGATGCGGACACCATGACCCCAAAATCGAAGCCACCGTCTCGCACCAGGAACGCACAAGCAGGAGTGGGGACCACCCCTGCATCCCAGACATCGATACCCGAGCTCGCGAGCCCCGCTGACACGGCCGAGCTCAGGAATTCACCCGAGACTCGCGGATCCCGCGCGATAACGGCCTTCGGTCTGCGACCTTCAGCCTTCAGCTCTTCAGCGTGACGACCTTTGGTCAGAACATACGCAGCGGCCTGGGAGAGGCGCACCACCATATCGGCCGTGAGTTCGCCGTTGGCGAGCCCACGAACCCCATCTGTCCCAAAGAGGCGACCCATGTCGGGCTGGAGAAGCGCTTAACGCTTCGAGTACTGAGGAGCCTTACGAGCCTTCTTGAGACCAGCCTTCTTACGCTCCTTGACCCGTGCATCTCTGGTGAGGAAGCCGGACTTCTTGAGCGAAGCGCGGTTGTTCTCTTCGTCGATCTGATTCAACGCGCGGGCAATTCCCAGACGCAGTGCTCCTGCTTGACCGGAGGGTCCACCACCGGTGATGCGAGCAATGACGTCGTAGCTGCCACCGAGCTCAAGGACCGTGAACGGGTCGTTGATGAGCTGCTGGTGGAGCTTGTTGGGGAAGTAGTCCTCGAGCGTGCGCCCATTGACGGTGTAGTTGCCAGAGCCTGGAACGAGGCGAACGCGAGCAATCGCTTGCTTGCGACGACCTACGGCCTGACCGCCCACGTTGAGCGCGGGGCGAGGCTTCTTGGCAGCCACTGCCTCCGTTGCAGGAGTTTCAGTGGTGAAGTTCTGAGGAGTCTCCTCAGCGGTCACATCGGGGGTTTCGTCGGTTTTAGCCACGGTATGAAGTCCTTAGGGTTGGCGCTACTGCGCGATCTGGTCGATGGAATACGGCTTGGGCTGTTGAGCCTGGTGGGGGTGCTCGCTACCGGTGTAGACCTTGAGCTTGGACATCTGCTCGCGGCCCAGGGTGTTCTTCGGCAGCATGCCTCGGATGGCTTTCTCCACCGCGCGCACGGGGTTCTTCTCCATCAGGTCTGCATAGCTCGTGGCACTCAATCCACCCGGGTAACCGGAGTGGCGGTAGGCCATTTTCTGGGTCAACTTGGACCCGGTGAGGGCAACCTTGTCCGCGTTCACGATGATGACGTGGTCTCCCATGTCCATGTGAGGGGCGAACGTTGTCTTGTGCTTGCCACGCAGGAGAGCAGCGGCGTGAGACGCGAGGCGTCCCAGCACCACGTCGGTGGCATCGATAACCAGCCAGTCGCGCTGAACATCAGCGGGCTTAGGTGAAAATGTGCGCGTCATGCGACATTCCTTTACGGTTCGAGTTGTTCGTGAATCCCGCTCCGGTGGG
>JBMUEW010000043.1:0-8444 GCA_049460875.1 Pontimonas sp. | reverse complement strand
GTCCTCTTGCGCCATTGTGGCGGCGGCTAGATCTGACGTGTGGGCGAAGTAGACCTCGTGCCCGGCGGCATCTGCCTCCGCTGCGAGTGCTCGAAATGGTTCGTTATCGCCTCGCGAGCCGAAGGCTGCCAGATAAATCTTCACGTGCACAGAGTAGTGATGACCGGAGACAAAACCGGCTCGGTAGACTTTGGGTGTTGCCTCTGTAGCTCAATGGAAGAGCAGTTCCGTCCTAAGGAAAGGGTTGGGGGTTCGAGTCCCTCCAGGGGCACCAGACGCGAGTGGCCGGTCGGTGAGCTCATTGCCATCACTTCTCGATGTCCTCATCATGCTCCAGCAGAAGACTTTCCACCATCAATCTATATATACACAAAATATAGACTACCCTGTGGGTTATGACTGACCCTGTGGTGACGAAACTGTTCCGAAACGGCGGAAGCTGGGCTGTCAGGATTCCCGCAGCCCTTGTTCCCCCCACGAACTCCGTAGAAATCAGGGGCACACCCCAAGGGACTATTGAGATTCTCCCTCACGAGGAGCCCGGTACCTTGGATCAACTTCTCGAGCGCTGGAGCAGCGAACCAACTCCGGCTGACGCCCAGGAACCGTGGCCACCACGGACGCCCCTCTCCTCGCGATTTCCTGACTTGGGTGACGGTGGTGCGGAGGGACGTATTTACTGGATACCGACACCGTCAGTTTTCTTCTCAAAAACCACCCGACTGTGGTGCGCAACAGTGCACTCCATCCCACTGATTCCTGGGCTATCTCAGCGGTGTCGGCCTGTGAGCTCGAGAGTGTGCGAGGCTCACGAGTCCCGCACAACAGTTGGAAGGCTCGCATCGAGGACTTTCTCAGGGCAATTCCGGTGGTGCCTTTCGGTATCGAAGAAGCCAGAAAAGCGGGCGAGATTACTCGTTATCTCACTGAACAGGGGGTGCCTTCAGGGCCCTACGACATTCTGATTGCTGCTCAGGCGATCGTGTCTGGTTCCACGCTCGTCACCCACAACACCCGTCACTTCGAGACCATTCCCCTCCTGAAGCTTGCTGATTGGGTTGAAGAGTAAGGTCACGGCGGGCACTGCACCGTCTAGCCCACCGATGCACCTCGGCGTGGGATAACCGCTCAAAACCGGGCAAAGACGTAGTTTTGAGGGGTGTGGCGTGCCGATAATTACGACACCCCGGACACCCCGGGCTCCTCACTCGATGGCCAACCCTGGTGGTCGAGCGATTTGGCGCACCAGGTCACCGTGGGTGACCCTGAAACCACCCCGGTAAACCAGGCTGCGATGGCCTGGGAGCGGTGGTGGTCAGAGATTGCTGAGCTCGGTGGACCGAGCCCCCTGATTCACTTCCAGGACTACCCGGAAAACCGTGTCGATATTTCTCGAGGACACCCCGGTGGTTTAGCGAGGTTCCTCGCGGGCTCGCCGACGTTGCTGTCCAACCTGATTCGTGATGATGTCGCGAGGCGACCGTCCCACAAGGCTGCTGTGCGACTGGTGGACCACGCAGTGGAGCTCAAGCACTCCCGGGGCATTGAATCGTTAGAGTTGGGAATCGGCCTCGTTGAGTGGAGTCACGACGGCGTCGACTACCGTGGGCCTCTTCTCATGCGGCCCGTCCACCTGCGGCGCCGAGGAACCGATATCGAGATCACGCTCAAGCGGTCTCGCGTGCGCTTGAACCCGGGAATTCAGAGAGCATTCGCCGATCAGCTCCAGGTCAGTCTCGATCCACACGCATTTGTGGCGCTGACCGATGACGGCGGTGCGTTCAAACCCAACCCAGCTCTCGATCGACTCCGTGACCTCACCGCTCACCGTGGCGACGTGACCGTCCACGCCAGGCTGGTGATTTCGAGCTTTGCCGAGCTGTCTGAGCCCATGCTCGATGACGCCAAGAACCTCCAACACCCGATCCTTGATGCCCTCGGCGGTAACGAGCACGCGGTCTCCGAGCTGCGTAATTCTCGTGTCCCGATCGAAATCGTGCACCCAGACTCAAAACCTGCTGATGCCGACCGCTCGATAGTGGACTCGGACCGTGAACAAGACGCGATTGTTCAGAACATCGTGGCGGGTAATTCCCTCGTGGTTCGCGCCTTGCCCGGAACCGGGGCAACGCAAACTGTCGTCAATGCGGTGGGTGCGCTCGTTGCCAAGCACAAGAGAGTCCTCGTGGTCACACCACGAAAGGCCACGGGTGACGCCATCAAGAATCGTCTCGCCGAGGCGGGCCTCGGCGGTATGGCGGCTGAACTTTCCAGGCCCGGTAGAGATCTGATTACCTCGATTGGACGCAACGAGAAAGCAAAGAAGCCTTCACTGACCGAAGTCGACAAGGCCTACGAGCGCCTGCGCAAAGTCATCCTCAAATACCGCGAAGCACTGGCGAAAAAGGATTCGGAATTGGGCGTGAGCGCGATGGAGTGTTTCTCCCGTTTGGGAACACTCTCGCTTCGTGAATCACCCCCTGAAACCACCGCGCGGTTGGATCACGAAGCTCTCGTGGCACTCGCGCCGGGACTCGGACAAGCGGCAGAGCTGTTACGACGTGCCGCAGAGCTCGGTGAGTTCAAATATGGCCCGGCGGATAGTCCCTGGTACGGGGTGACCTTCGAGAACGTCGAGGACGCCAGGAAATCCCAAGAGCGTGCCCGTCGACTCGCGACGGAAAGCGTTCCGAGACTTCTGGAGAAGTTCCCCCCGCTACTCGAGCAAACACCGCTTCCCTCGGTCACCACGGTGGGCCAAATGGCGGTCTATGTCCATCTTCTGATGGACATGCGCGACACCTTGGATCGCTTCCAGCCAAGCGTCTATGACCGCTCACTCAAAGACCTCATCACCGCGACCGGTCCTAAAGAGCTGGCCAAGTCCATGCCGAGAATTCAGCGCCAACGCTTGAAAGGTCTCGCCAAAGAGCACGTCCGACCAGGGGTTTCGGTGTCTGATCTCCACGAGTCGCTCGTGAAAATTCAAGCCCAGCGCGAGCTGTGGAATCGCTACGTCGACACCGGCCACCAACCGAGCGTCCCCTCGGGCCTGGCTGATGTTCACGTCCTCGTGACCGAGATTGAGCAAGACCTGCACGAGCTCGACCGGGTCTTGGGCCGAACCGGCAAGGGTGAGCGCCTGGCCGATATGCCCTCGCTCCAGATGTTGGCTTTGCTCGAAGAGCTCGCCAAGGAATCCGAAATATTGCAGAGTCTGGAGAACCGTCGAGAGGTCCAAGACCACCTCGAGCAGATGCATCTGGGACCTTTGGTAGAAGACCTTGCTACCCGTCACATCGAGGGCGATGCGGTGGCCTCCGAATTGGAGTTGGCGTGGTGGCGGGGAGCGCTCGAGACGATTCTCGAAAAAGAAGAGGCACTGCTGGGTTCTGACAAAGATGTGTTGGTGCGCCTCGAGGCAGATTTCCGACTCGTCGATGAGGCTCACGCGGGTGGTAACGCACAGCACTTGGCGTGGCAATTGGCTGAGCGCTGGTCGCTGGGGTTGATGGATTGGCCGGATGAGGCAAAAGAACTCAAGAAAATCCTCAAGAATCGCACAGCGAGTATCCACAGTGTGAGTGCTCTTGCGCCACACCTCACGAAAGCTCTCGCGCCGGTGTGGATCGCAACCCCTTACGAGGTCCACCGCCTCCCGGACTCACAGCGCTTCGATGTGGTGATGGTGATGGATGCGGGTGCGCTCAGTGTGGCCGAATCTGTGGGTGCTCTGCGCCGAGCACCCCAGGTAGTTGCAGTCGGTGACCCGGTGTCACAGACTCCCTCCGCATTCTCGCTTGCGCTGCGCGATGAGCGTGAGAGAGCACACGAGGATGGCGACACACGCCACGAGGACTCGCTGTTTGCAGTACTGGGGCCCCTTGTGCCGACCCTGTCGTTGACCAAGAGTTATCGCGCCAGTGGGGACGAGCTCTCCCGGGTCGTGAATACAGCCTTTTACGGGGGCCTGATCTCTTCAATGCCGTGGGCAGGAAGCCTGTTGGGGCACCCCTCCCTGGTCGTCACCCATTTAGAAGATGGTCACGGGATGCCCGATCCCCAGACCGGAGTAGTTGAGGGCGTTGACGCGGAGGTGAGAGCCGCGCTCGATTACGTCATCGATCACGTGATGACGAGGCCCCAAGAATCTCTGATGGTGTTGACTGCGAGTGCGAAGCACGCCACCGCCGTCCATGAGGCCATTTCACACGAGGCTCATAACCGCAGCGAGCTCGCTCACTTCCTCACCTCAGAGTCGCCCGAGCCTTTTGTGGTGGCAACTTTGCAGCAGGCTAGGGGGTTCACCAGGGACCGGGTCATTTTCTCGCTCGGCTTTGGTCGCACTCCCCACGGGCGAGTGTTGAGTGACTTGGGCCCGCTGTCCCTGGAGGGTGGCGAGCGTCTGCTTGCAGGCGTTTTCACGAGTGCGAGGCGTCACCTTCGAGTGATTACCTGTGTGGCACCGGCGGACCTTCGTGATGATCGGCTCACCCCCACCACCAGGGCGTTGGGCGATGTGCTGCATCTGCTGGAGTCACCGCCTTTGACCCCGGAGGCCACGATAGAGCCCGATCCTCTGCTGGTCGATCTGGGTAGACGTCTTGAGGCGATGGGAATGAGCGTGGAGCTCGGGTATCGCGGTGTGATCCCGCTTGTTGCTCACTACGGTGGCTACTGCATCGCCCTAGATACTGATCAGTCGTTGATGTCGATGCCGGTTCGAGAAGCCTTGCGAGCTCGTCCGGCAGCTCTGGCTCGCTCAGGCTGGCACTATGTCCGCGCCTATGCACTCGAGTTGTTCACGACCCCTGATGCGGTGGCGGACAAGATTGGTGTGTTGGTGGGTCTTTCCGGTGAGTCAACACCTGGTCGTGATGCCGACTAATTCAGACCGTCCGGGCAGGCCACAGGTGAAGAGGGTTGGTCCACGCCGGGTCAGAACTGAACCTCGCGAGGGTCAAGTCGAAGAGCCTGATGTGGGCCACGAGGAGAGCCACTCAGGCGAGAACGATCAGCGATTGAGGGCGGATAAGCCCCCGCACTACTAGGTAGTCGACGGAGCGGGAGAGCTCGAGGCCTCTTTCTTGGGAGCCGGCTTGGATTCTATCTTCGACGAGCTCGGTTTCTTTGCTTCAGCCCGGGAATCAGTCCGATAGAAGCCAGAGCCCTGGAAGGTAACACCCACCGCGGAGAAGAGTTTGCGCAGATTTCCCCCGCAGCTCTCGCACGTGGTCAGCGAGGCATCGGAGAATTCTTGCTGGATATCGAAAGCGACACCACAGTCAGTGCAGCGATACGAGTAGGTGGGCATGAAAATCCTTAGGACGGAAGAGCAAATGAAATCATACGCTCTGGCGTCACGGCCCCTTTCACAGGTTGATCGTGGACTTCCCGGGGGACATCATCGACAACCTCATGGTCATAGAGAACCGCGTAGGTGGGGGCTTCGTTCTGCAATGCACCCAACGCCCGATCGAAATATCCTCGACCCCACCCCAAGCGCATCCCATCGCTTGCAACCGAGGCAGCAGGAACGAAAATAAGGTCCACCTGGGAGAGCACAATCGGCCCATATGTCTCGTTATCGGGGATATCGAGACCCAAAGGGTCCTGGAGAAGGTCATCGCCAGCTTCGTAGAGCACCCAGTCCATCAAACCGTCCTCCCTCGCCGAGGGAACCAGCACCACAAGGCCCTCGCCTGTCGCCCAGTCCACAAAAGCCTGGGTGGGGGGCTCGTCGGGTTGAGAGAGGTAACAGGCTATCTTCCCCGCTGCGTACTGGTCGACCAAGAACTGCATGTTGGTCAACAGTTTTTCCGCGGCAATCTCCCGCTCGAGGGGGGTCATAATGCGGCGTCTCTCGCGGATTTCGGCGCGCAATGCGGCTTTGCTGGGGTGAGTGGCCTCCGCCATTCCCCCAGTGTAAGGCTCGGCACTACGATATGGGGATGCCCCTCAGCAAAGCAGTAATCCCCGCGGCGGGCCTGGGTACCAGGTTTTTGCCCGCGACAAAAGCGATGCCCAAAGAGATGCTTCCCGTTGTCGACAAGCCGGCAATTCAGTATGTGGTGGAAGAGGCCGTCCAAGCGGGTCTCCACGATGTGCTGATGATTACCGGGCGCAATAAGAACGCACTCGAGAACCATTTCGACCGCGCTACGGAGATCGAAGCCCAGCTGGAGAAGAAGGGTGACCAGCGGCGCTTGCAAGAAATCCTGCACTCCACCCACTTAGCGAACATGCACTACGTGCGCCAGCTCGACCCAAGAGGTCTCGGCCACGCCGTGCTGCGCTCCCAGATGCACGTGGGTCAAGAGCCCTTTGCGGTCCTCCTCGGTGATGACCTCATTGACCCGAGAGATGTCTTGTTGGAGCGGATGGTTGAAGTGCACGATCAGAATGTCGCGAGCGTTGTCGCTTTGATGGAGGTGGAGCCCAGCCAGACCCACCTCTATGGCATTGCGACGGTCGAGCCGACTGATTCCCCTGATGTGGTGCGCATCACCGGTTTAGTGGAAAAGCCTGAACCGAAAGACGCCCCCTCGCGCCTGGCGGTTATCGGGCGTTATGTGTTGCAACCGGATATCTTCCCGATACTGGAGGCGACCGAACCAGGCTCTGGTGGTGAAATACAGCTCACCGACGCGTTGAATTCGTTGGCCGCGTCCAACGTGAACGGCGGTGTGTACGGGGTGGTCTTCACCGGACGGCGTTACGACACCGGGGATCGCCTGGATTACTTGAAAGCGATTGTTCAGGTGGCGGCATCCAGAGATGACCTGGGCCCCGACTTTGTGACCTGGCTGAAGTCGTTCTCCAGTTCTGTCTAATGGTGGCACTCCCCACACTCGAGCACCGGTTAGTGACGGCGCGCGGTGTGCGCGTGCGGGATGCCAGAGCGCTCGATAAGGCACTCGGGTCGAATAGAGCGTGGCTCGAGCCGTGGGAGGCGACAACCCCTTTAATTCGACCCGGAACTCTCGACACTAAATCCAGCATCCGAGGGCTCCTGAAGGCTGCGAAAGAGGGGACAGCCCTCCCCCTGGTTCTCCTTCATGATCACGACGTGGTAGGTCAACTGAATGTGTCTCAGATCACCTACGGTTCCCTCTCCTCTGCAACGCTCGGCTACTGGGTTGTGGAGAAGGTTGCCGGCCGAGGAATCACCCCTGTCGCTGTGGCAATGGCGACCGATTACCTGTTCTTTGAAAAAGGTCTCCATCGCATGGAGGTGTGTATTCGGCCCGAAAACACCGCGTCGTTGCGGGTCGTGGAGAAGCTCGGTTTTCGATACGAAGGATTCCGGCGTCGCTACATCCACATTGATGGCAAATGGGCCGACCATTTCTGCTTCGCGTTGGTCGTGGAGGAGGTTCCCACCGGTGTTCTCACCCGCTATGAGAAAGGTGCTGTGCCACCGGGAGTGGCCAGCATTCCCGAACTGGATTGGGTGAAAGCGCGCAATCCGCTGTCGCTGCCGCCACGATAGAACTAGCGCGCCAATCCGCGGTTTTTGCCCTGGTGGCTCATACCCTAGAGCCCGTGGAAACGTCTGGCACAACCTTGCTTTTGCTCCTTGCTGGGGCGCTGTGGTTGGTTTATCTCGTTCCCCTGTGGCTCAAGCGCAGTGAGTATTACGCGACGGAGCGTAACGCTGCCAGGCTGGGCCAAACTCTGCGCTTGCTGGCGAACACCTCGGAAGTTTCCTCTGAGATCAAAGCAGAGCTCGAAGCGCGCTCGATAGCACGGAAAGAGCGGGAGGCTCAGCGCCAGCTGAAGATTATGTCGTCACCAGTGCTGAGTGCTGCAGAGCGTCGCCGGCGGACCAAACAGGTGTTCTCCGTTGTCCTCCTGGTCGGCATCACCTCGGCGGTGACCGCCTATCTTGCAGCCTGGCCGCTCCAGGTGATTTGGGCTTCCAGCACGATCAGCACAATTTCGTTTGCCATCTTGGGCCGCGTGAATCGTGTGACGAAGACTGAAGCCAGTGCCGTGGCGAGTGCGAGGGCGACCGTGTCCGTAGAGGCTCCGGTCGAAACAGAGTCCGCATGGCGGCCTCCGGCTCTCCCAGAGCCTCTGGCCAACAAAGTGGTGACGGAGGCGACCCCGCTGCCGAGCCATGACGAGTTGGTTCGGGCGGCGAGAGCTGCGGCGCTCGAAAGTCGACCCAAAGACTTCGCGGACGAAAAACTAGCCGTAGTGTCCTCGATTGAGACCCACGAGGAAGCTCCCGCGAGGAAGCTGTATAAGCTCAATATCAACGAGGTTATCCGCCGCCGTCGGCCGGAATATCGACCAGAAGCCTCGTTATTCCCCTCAGGCAAACGCAAAATTGCGAGCGTGCGGTGCTACTCTTTCTCATCCACGGGCCTGTGGCGCAGTTGGTAGCGCGTCTCGTTCGCAATGAGAAGGTCAGGGGTTCGATTCCCCTCAGGTCCACT
>JBMUEW010000042.1:0-8634 GCA_049460875.1 Pontimonas sp. | reverse complement strand
GCCATAAGGCCTGGCATCTCGTGCTCGGCAAGACGGATTTGGTGGCGACCTGCTTCAGCAAGCGCGAGGTCGGCAACACGGTATTGAAGTGGGGTGGCTGTCAGCATGGAACCATTCTGACAGGTAATTCCCTGGAGGTATGCAGGGAATCGGGCAGGCTAACCCCGGATTATCCGCAAGACATCATCTCGAATTTGCTCCATGAGTTCCGTGCTCTGGGCTTCCACATTGAGGCGAAGCAGTGGTTCAGTATTCGAGGCCCTCACGTTGAACCACCAGAACTCGTCATTGGTTGCCCCCCGGATGGTGAGACCATCCAATCGGTCAACTTCACCTTGGTGCTCAAACTCCCCCAGAACAGCGGCCTGAGTGGCAGTCTGGTCCGCCACCACAGTATTGATTTCTCCCGATTCGGCATACCGTGAGTACTCCGAGACCAGCTCCGAGAGCGGGCGCTTGGAGTGACCAAGCTCGGATAGAACGTGAAGCGCTGCCAGCATGCCGTTGTCAGCACCCCAGAAATCGCGGAAGTAGTAGTGAGCAGAATGTTCTCCGCCAAATACCGCGCCCGAATCGCGCATGGTGTCTTTGATAAACGAGTGGCCCACTTGGGTTCGAAGAGGCGTACCACCGTTCTCTGTAATGACATCGACAACTGTTCTCGAGCAAATCAGGTTATGGATGACGGTGACCTCACCGCTCTCGCCTGCTTCCCTCACACGCAGAATCTCGCGCTTGGCCACCATGGCAGCCACAGCACTGGGCGTGACGGGATTGCCGAGATTATCCACGACAAAACAGCGGTCAGCATCCCCGTCAAACGCGAGACCGATATCCGCTCGGTGCTCCACCACGGCTCGTTGCAAGTCGACCAAGTTTGCTGGCTCTAAAGGGTTTGCCTCGTGGTTGGGGAATGTCCCATCAAGTTCGAAATAAAGCGGAATTACCTCCAGAGGAAGCTTGCTTTCGCCGGCTGAAGACTGAAGCACAGCGGGAACTGTATGACCAGCCATTCCGTTAGCTGCGTCGACAACCACCTTCAAAGGCCTCATCGACTCCAGGGACACCAGGCTCCTGAGATAGTCCGCATACTCCGCGAGGACATCCACGGTGATGACGTCACCGGAGCGAGTCCCGTAGTCAGCCTCTCCGGACAGGTACTGGTGTGCACGATCTCGAATCTCCGCAAGACCGGTGTTCATGCTGACGCCTTGCGCCTTTCTGCGTGAGAATTTGAGCCCGTTATAGCTAGCAGGGTTGTGGCTGGCGGTAAACATGACGGAGGGCACATCCCTGGTTCCCGAGGCGTAATAGACCATGTCGGTCGAACACAGTCCGATCGAAATGACAGATCCACCAACAGAAGTGGCACCCTCAATGAAGGCCTCCGCAAGAATCGGTGAAGACTCCCTCATGTCATGACCCAGCACGAGCTGATTACCCGGGCCCACAATGACATCCACAAAGGCAGCCCCCAAAGCCCGGACTACCTCCGGGGTGAGCTCAGAGTCGACCAGACCGCGAACATCGTAGGACTTGACGATGGAGGAGAGGGCTGCGGCCGACATACCTCAAGCCTAGTGAGCGCTATGAGGCCTCGGGGTAGGGGCGAAAGCGGAGAATCCTCCACCCCATGGGAGCTGTAAGCCTTTCTGAATGAACCTGACAGAGGTCATAGGCATGTGGTTCCTTGCTAAGCGCTAAGGGCCCCAACACGGCTTCCTGGTCAGCGTAGACGTAGGTCAGGGTCGCAGAGGCTGGTGTCTGGCAAGAATTCTTGGAGCAGAGCCTCGGTGGGGATTCTCGGTGTGGCATGGCTCCTCCAGAGTAGAGGCACTCCGTCGGGTTACCCTCGAGACATGAGATTTCACCGGGGATCGAGACACCGCGAGGCGAGTCCCCACGTGTTGGGACTTCCCGCATTATCCAGAATGCACCCTGGTGATGAGTTCACCCACATCGTCGGAGCCACTGTTTCTTACCTCAAAGCACAGTGGCCACAGGAACTCGCAACGCTTCGAGTTGCCGTAATGGGGATGCCTCTTGGGTCCGGCTCCCTCAGGGTTCCCCGGTGGAGTGTCCATAAAGAGACCACGGCTATTCGAATTTATCGTCACCCCATCGAACGCCTGAGCAAACTCCACCGGAGAGACCGCTGGCATAAGAGAGTGATGATCGAGAGCGTCGTATTCTCCGCGGTGGCAGAAATGCTCGGTACTGACCCCTGGCACTTAGCCCCGGAGCGTTACCATCCGCACTAGCGAACCGTGACCCGCACTGATTCCTGTGCTGGTCTAGTCGGGAGCACCTGGAGATTTCCGATAACCGTGTCACTTCGAACGGACACCGCGGCATACACGGTCGAAGGCGCGACAATCCGGTGAGAGTCCGCTAGAGGCCTCGTGACAATTCCCCCCGCGGGAACCTCGAGGTCGCGCCCATCAAAGTTGACAGCAACCGACGCGTCCCCAGGGTTGGCAAAGGTAATCCTCGAGTCGCCAATAGGTGGCACTGCGACCGCAGCCTCCCCCAGAAGCGGGTAGGAGGTGCCGAGCCAACTCGTGTCTGTTGCTTGGTCATTTCCCACGCTCTGCCGCACTCCCGCAACAATCGGCGCTTCAGACTCAACGAAAACGGCCACATCCCCGCTACCCAACTCATCCAAAATCAGATCTTTAACCTGGCCCGCCACCAGGTCCAGTCTGGTCGACGTCGATTCCTCACCCGACCGCACAATCGTGACCTCTGCGGTCGTATCACCTTCCGGCGACAGTATTCGGAGAGCGGCACCAACATCCGCGTAGCCCTCCTTACCCTTTATCGGTCCCAGCAGATCTTCAGGAGCGAGGAAAACTCCCGGGACCACGCGCTTCGTGCTCGGCACCGGTTGACCAGTTACTACGGAGAGACCATCGGCAGTAAGTCCGCGGACAATCGATGCATGAAGCGCAGCAACGATGCCGCCTCCGTCTGCGGTGATACGAATGACGGGCGATGGCTCACTCGGGGCCAGTCCCGCCAGAGAGAGAACTCGCTGAGCCCCAGGCTGCACGAGTATGCCTTGACCAAGCGAGGAGGAAATAGGCCCGGAGGCTCCCCAGATATCGATGTTGACTGTGGCTGGAACGTCGCCCGGATTGGACAATGACAGCGCGGCTTGACGCCCAGTCGAGGTATCTCCACCCACAATCCAGGTCTCCGCACGAGGTTCTTGGCATTCCGCTACCGCCAGACCCCTGACATTCAAATTGGAGAGACTCTGGAAGCTCACGGCCGCAAGCGGTCCATCCTCAAAGGCTTGGGTGATCACACTGGGGTATGCAGTGCTTACAGCACCCTCGAGAGAGAACCCATCGAGAACGGTAGTTTCATCGAGAGTAAAGGTCACAGGGTTCACTCCTGCTACCACCTCAGTAGGCTCGCCGTAGGCAACTGGCTCCGAGCTCGCAGACCCAAACGACAGACCAGGCCCCATACACACCAAGAGAGTGTCGGGCTCTGCAGGCAATACCTCAACGACAGGCAGACTGGGGGTAGGCCCATCAAGGCTTCGAATTATCCCCGCGGCCAAGCCTGATGCCGAAACCACGACGCCCACAACGATCGTGATGGTCGACAACACTGCTGCGATAGTCCGACCAGCAAGGTTTCGCGAACCGTGTTGAGGGTTGTAATCAGAGGTCATCTAAGGGGTCCTCCCCCAGCGAAGGAACCGCGTCATCCATCGGGCGCCGGGAACCCCTCGTGCGACGCTCCGTAGGAATCGCCAATATCGTTGCCACCAAAGCGAGACCCAAGAACCATTGGCTAGCCGGTCTCAATTCCGCGGGCTCGTTGATTGGACCCGTCGGAGTAGGTTCCTTGACCTGCCACAGTTGACCGGAGCCAGCAGAATTCGCGCTGATGAGCTCTGGTCGCTGGGAGAGAGTGAGCGCCGCCTCGGAGTTTGGGGAGTCATACAGAAGAACGAATGAGACCCCGTACTGCTCAAAGAGCGACTGCGGATCCGCTGCGCTTGGTCTCACCAACATGGCAGCGAGGCGTGCGAGATCCTCATCTCGCTCACTGAGCGTGGAGTCCCGGCCACGCACGAGAGTGGAGGACTCCATCAGGGTGGCACCAGAACCTCGCTCAAGAGAAACGAGATAGTTACCGTCAACGGCGGAGATGACAAGGGTCCCCACTTCCGGTGACTGAACAGCCTCAGCTGCAACAAACGCGGGGAGTGTCCGCGACGCAGACACGGGACTCACACTGACACCTCCCGACCAAGCCTGCACAGCCATGATGCTGGGCGCTACGAGCGCCAACAAAGCTATTCCACCACCTGCTAGACGTGCGCCGACCGGTCCAAAACCCTTCAGGGGATTGCCGAGAGAATCATAGAAATCGACACGATCCAAAAGGGCCCCAGCTCCGACCAAGAGTCCGAGGAGTAGAACACCCACCGCCACACCGGGCCACACAAACACGGGTTCTGCCCCCTGAAAGCCTGAGAACAATGCCGGTGCAACGGTTGCTGTCACAAGACCCATTCCACTCAACGACCCAAACACCAGGCTCGTGCGGGCTTGCCCGAGTGCCAGAGACAGTGTTGCCAGTGCGATCAAGAGCGCTCCGAGAGCAAAAGCAAGAATTCCCACTAAGGAGCCCTCGATACCCAGGGCCTCAAACAGTGCGGAGGGAAGATCTTGGGGCCAACCGAGGAGAGCCATCCACCAGGGGACAGAATTAAAGCTCACCGCATGCCCTGGGTCGGCAAACAGAACGCCCCAGCCATCCCACCAACGCCCGGAAGCTCCTTCCCACCAAGAGAGAAACCGGGGTAGTGAGAGAACAGCAGCGGGAGCGAGAACTACGGGAATCGTTCCTACAATCATCCGAACGGGGTGAGCCAGGGACCGAACGAGAGACAGGATCACCACCGATAGCACCACCACAGGCCACAGCGAAGGGGCGCAGGCTGTGACAACAATGGTGGCTAGGGAAGCTTGACCGACTCTTTGCCACGATTCGTGAGCGGTAACGAGCGTTCCCAGTAGCCAGGGCAGGGCCAGGAGCGCCAAGACTGCTCCGACACGGCCATCGGCCAAAGCCAAGAGCATTGGGGGGCTGAGTGCCCACACAAAGGCCGCAAGGGTGGTGGTCCAGGCCTTACTCAGCAGTTGGGAGAACCCCCACCACGCGACGATTCCAGCAAGTGGGATTGCTCCCAGGAAGAGCATGACGAGAGCAAAGGGCGGATTCCACCACGTGAGCGTCCCGAGCGCAGCAAAAAGTGTTGCCGCTGGATCGGCAGGAATGAGTGCGCCATCTGAGGTCGAAAGGCTCCATGCAGAGTCCCACACCCTCACTCCGCTCTCGACAAGCGGGATGAGGCCACCTCCTTGGAGAACATCAGCACCCCACCATCGGCCAAATACAACACCCGAGAGCACACCCAGCGCCAAGGCCAACCACGGCAGACTCGGAAAAACTGGGGGCCGGGGACTGCGCAAAGCTCTTTCTTCTTGGGAAGCGAGAGCCGCTTCCTTGGCAAAGGATTTCTTTTTTCGAACATCAATCGGATCCATGCGCAACGAGTCGATTGTTGACCACGTAGTGACCGTCTGCGATGCCAAAACCTGGCGGGCACGAAGGATGGATGCTATCTGAGCCAGGGCCCCGAGCGCTGCCAGTAACTCCGATACAACTCGATCAGGTCTTTTCAGGAATAACTGTCCTCCTGCTCGCGCGACACTCCAGGGCAGTACCCACACCAGAAGAACTGGCAAAAGCCAGGGCGGCGCGTAGACGAGACGTCGATACAACCAAGCCCTCCGAATGAGGAAGTCCTCTCGCAGGCCAGAAATTCTCTTTCGCGCGCTCCAATCAGCGGGCCCCAAACCGACGTGCACAACCGACTTCGGAACAACAACGACTCGATGCCCTGCCAGGCGAGCTCGAACACACAAGTCAAGACCACCATCGAAGGCGCTCAACCCAAGATCAAACCCTTCGAGATCCCGCAGAGTCGTAGCTTGAACGAGCATGCCGACCTCGCCAACGGCGAGCACATCGCTGAGACGGTCGTATTGCGCTTGGTCTCTCTCCCTTTCAGCGAGAGCGATGCGCTCACCAAAACGAGTCATCGTCTCACCCATTTCGCGGATGACTCCGGGCGCTCCCATCATCCGCTGCTTGGGCCCAGCAATTTTAACGAGCGGTGCGCTATCCACCACTGTGGCGAGGCGCTCGAGGGCGTTCTCACTCGCCACTGAATCGTCTCTGAGTAACCACACCCACTCTGAGTCGGGGATTGAAGATTCTTCGTCAAACGCTGTCCTCATCCCCTCGTCGATGGCCTCGGCGAAGGAGGCAGAGTAGGGAACGGCGGAGGTGGTCCATTCGAATGAGCACCCGTCAAGGGCAGAATCGATCAGGGGTCCCAGGGTCGAGTCAGCCGACGAGTCGACCAGAACGAGCTTGGAAAGCGGTCGTGATTGCCGGGTAAGTGCTGTCAAGCTCTCAGAGAGCTGCTCCCCGCCCTGACGGATAACGAGAATCGCCGTGACGCTGGCGCGCATGGAGCTCCGCTAGGCGCGTCTGCGAAGACGACGCCGCTCGCGCTCAGAAAGTCCACCCCAAATTCCGAAGCGCTCGTCGTTCTTGAGCGCATATTCCAGGCACTCTGCTTTCACTTCGCACCCCGAACAAATTTTCTTAGCGTCGCGGGTCGACCCGCCCTTTTCTGGGAAAAATGCCTCAGGGTCAGTTTGTGCGCACAGAGCGTCGGCCTGCCATGCGAGCGCCCCATCATCGTCTTCAGGCCGACCAATCCCTGGAATACCCAGTCTCACAGGGTCTACGAACCAGTTATCGGGAGCAGAATTCCGATACTCGCTCACGTGGGCTCCTTTACCGCCGCCGTCCGGCCTCCGACATCAGGTCTCCACAATTACACCGGTGTAATTCTCCCACGTCAAGTCCGGCGCAGGAAAACACTCATGCGAGGGTTTAACTAACACACCTTTAGTCCATAGACAGAAGGCCTCGCACAAGCCTGGCAAGGCGTTCTGATGATGTTTGCCAGCCCGCCTTTTCGGCCACGAGTCTCTGAGCTTGTGAACAAACCAGTTCACGGTGGGCATCCTTCAGGTCCAGAGCCTTCTCCATTGCCCGAGCAAGAGAGACAGAATCTCCAACAGGGAACGTCCAACCCGTGATCCCGTCCACCACCCATTCAGCAGAACCCGCAGTCAAAGAGCTCACCACGGGAACGCCTAGTTCCATGGCATCCAAGACCGTCACAGAGGTTCCATCCGTCTGCGGTGTCACAACGACAATGTCGGAGGAGCCCATCTTTGCGCGAAATACCTCAGGTTCTTGAAGGGGTTCGAAATGGACGTGGTCGTTCAGCCCTTTGTCGGCGACAGTCTTCTTCACCTCATCAACGCGTGAGCCGGTTTCCACGAGGACCGCGAGGACATGGGGATACTTTTCAACCACCATGCCCAATGCCTCGAGGAATACGTCTGGGTCATAGTGAGGCTCCAGGCTCCGCGGATAGAGGACGATCAGTCGGTCCTCAGGCCACCCACATTCGGTCTTTGTCATGGTGCGCTGGATGGGTGCTTCGGCTGGCCCCCAGGGAATTCGGAGAATGCCCTCCTGGCCAGCACCCAGTGAAAGCAAAGCGTTCTCAGCGGCATAGTTGTCGGTGATCACAGCATCAAGGTGTGGCACGAAATCACGCAGGCGAGCAAGCGCCTGAAAGTCCCGCGCCGCCGTAACCATAATGTCTGTTGCAAAAGAAATGCCAACATGGCGAAAGCCACCGGTCTCAAGCTTTGTGGACACGGTGTCGAGAGGGCCTGAGATGACTACGGAGCCCTCACCGGACAGGGATTCCCGAATCGATTCCCATGAATGACAGGCGCCACCATTCACTGTTGCTTGTGGCTCACCACTCTCTGCATAGCCAACACGAACAAGCTGGTACTCGCTCGGCAAAGTCTGAAACAACTGATCGAACCTCGCCACATGCGCATCAGACCGATCGGTGACAAAGAAGAGTGTCATGGATTCTGCTATCGACCACTCAGGAGCTCAGTCGTCACGATGTCGTGAAAAGTAACATCTTGGGTCAGGGTTGCGCCAAGGACATCATGAAGATGGTCAGGGGTGATGGCTCCTGGCGTTGCTGGTCGTAGCGCAACAATATCCTCGGGCGCGACAGTCTCGCCAGCCTGCATGTCTCTGGCAAACCGGAGTCCGCGTCGCTGAATAACGACCGTTTCTTTCTCGTTATCTGCGACAACTTTTGTTGATGAGCCAAGCGCTGCCTCAAGGTCCCGAGTTCGATCCACCATCTCGCGCCAGGTAGAAGGAGTCATCGAAAAGTGATGATCAGGGCCTTCCTTATTCACATCATCGGTGAAGTGCTTCTCAATAATGCGGGCCCCCATTGCCACAGCACCCAACACAGTCACATGACCATGAGTGTGGTCAGAAAGCCCCAGCACCGCCTCCGGAAATCTTTCTCGATATGTGCTCAACACATTCAGGTGGATGTGGTTGAGGTTCTCACTCACCCCGGTGTAGTTGGTGTTGCATTGCATCACAGAATACGGAACGCCATGTCGAGCAATCGTC
>JBMUEW010000041.1:0-9327 GCA_049460875.1 Pontimonas sp. | reverse complement strand
ACAAAATTGGCATGTTTGGAGTGTCGGGCGGAGCAATCGCGACCGCAATTTTGCCCGCTAAGTCAGATAACGTAACCGCCTTCGCATTGGAGGCTCCGATTTTTGATTTCGCTGACACAGCGCGCCGAGAAGTGGAGTTCCAGGGTTTCCCGGGATTCTTGTGGAGCTTGGCGGACACCGCAGCCATGCTGCGCGGTGTTGACCTGAACGCAACCCCTATCCCGGCCGGAATCGACGCGGCCGGTAACCGTCCGATGTTGCTCCTCCACGGCACAGACGACCAACGCCTGGCATATGAGGGTGCTCTTCAGTTCCGTGACTATGCAGAGAACGCCGGAGTCGAGGTCACCCTTGAGACTTTTGAAGGCGCAGACCACACCGAGGGAATGCTCACCGAAACCAATCGGTACGCGTCAGTTCTCACGACCTTTTTCCGCAATGCGCTGGGACAAACAACGCAGTAGAAACACTCTTCCTGAGGTCTAGTATCAATCCATGCGCACAGGATTAGTTCGCGGAGCAATCGCCATCATCGCGAGTGGTGGTCTACTCCTGACCGCGTGCCAGGCTCCTGCCGAACCAGCTCCCACTCCCTCTTCCACAACCGAGGAAGCCCCCTCAAGCGAGACCGCAGCGACTTTGGGGACCTGTGAGCAAGTACTCGCTGGCTACATCGTTCAGATGCCAGACGGTGAGTTCGAGGTATGCCCGATGGAGGCAACTTACGAGGCTTCCACCGGCTCACTCGCCACTTTTCCCTCCACTACTGCCGAGTTCGGTATCTCCGGATTTGGAGCTGATGTCACCGAGTCGAGCATCACGCTAAACCACCCAGCGAGCGGGGCAAGCGATGGCACCAATTTGGCCATTGCCGATCGCTTCAACAACCGAGTATTGGTGTTCAACTCTTTGCCCACGGGTCCCACCGAACCAGATGTGGTCGTGGGACAACCTGATTTCACCGACATCACCCCGGGGACTGGACTCGCGGACCTGAATTGGCCGGGCGCTGTCGAGATAACACCCGATGGCAAACTGCTGATTGCCGATACTGAGAATGGCCGAATCCTCGTCTATAACTCAGTGCCCACCAGTAGCGGACAGCCCGCGGACTACGCTTTGGATCTCTCGAGACTCACGGGAAACAATGACGCATGGCCGTGGGGAATCTGGTCCGATGGCAAATCCCTCGTCGTGACGGATACCCGCAAAGGATATGTGCTGGTGTGGGAGACCTTCCCGACAGACGAAAACTCTGCTCCCTCGCGCTCGTCAGACCCCGAGGGTGTGGGGACACCTCGAAATATTACGTCTGATGGCTCGAGCTTCCTGATTGGCGATGAAAACGGATCCCAGCAAACGTGTTGGGGAGAGGAGCCGCAGAACCGGAATCGTCAATCTCATATTTGGATCGACCGTCTCCCGATCGGTCCACCCGATGGCTGTGTGTGGGACTGGTACCAAGGGGATGTCTCTGAAGCGGGAATGATTGCGCTGGCAGCCGGGGGTCAAGACGCTCACCTATGGCCCTCATTCCCGCGGGATGACGCCTCTGCTCTCGCGCGGGAAACGACCGGATCAGCCATAAGTCCCATGGGTCCGCCCGAGGGTGAACAACCACCTCCCCCAAATGGTGAGAACCCGCCACCACCAGGTGAACCGGGCCAACCGGGTAATCCCCCACAACCACCGCCGCCTGCCACTATCAGGACAGTGGCGAACACTCCGGACTCCCCCGCTCACAGTTACCTGGGTGGTGACGGCGGTGACGTGGTCATTACCGACACCGCGATCTACTTCATCGAATACAACGGGAACCGTGTGACCGGCTGGAATGAGATTCCCGACTCACTGGAGGGGAAGACCCCTGATTTCTCTGTGTTTGATCCAGACCCCGACGTATCCACCCTGCTGCGCGATGGCTTCATCCAAAACCCGGTCTTGGCAAATGCTGATGGTGCTCTGGTGGCCAGTAGCGACTACGACCGACGCATGTATGTGTGGAACGAAGCTCCTGGCGAGAACGGAGCCCAGGCTGATTACATCTACCTGACAGGGTTCCCCGCTTGGGATAACACCTATGCCGAGGGAACACTCATCATCGCTGGCCGTGAGTACCTAGCAATTTGGAGAGATTTCGAACCCGGCAATCTCCCCGATGAGGTCATTCGCGGACAGGTGGGGAGTGTCACGCTCTCTGACGTCAAGGGTGTCGCCTTCGATGGGACCTACCTGGCAGTAGCTGATGGTCAAACAGATACGGTCGTGGTGTTTGACGGCATTCCTGCAACAGGTGACGAACCACTTCGCTCATACACCCTCAGGGGGCCCGGCCGCCTAGACATGAAGGACGGGATTCTTGCGATCGCACCGAAAGAAGGGTCAGAGGTTTCCGTGGTTGATGTCACAACGACAGCCTCTCCGCGAGCTCTGCCGGTTCGAGTAAATCTCCCCAACCAAGCAAAATTCCTTCCCTTCGGATTTGGGATCGCGGACACGTCGTTCCACCGAGTCCAACTCTGGAATTCACTCGCTGACGCGCAGGCAGGTCTGGCGCCCGCCCAAACGCTCGGCGGTGGAATAGGGGACCGCCCCCAAACCACTGCGGATCGCTTCTATTTCCCGGCATCACTCGAAGTCGTTGCCGGACACCTCTACGTGGGCGAGTTTAAGTTTTCGAACCGCATACTCGCGTTTTCTGAATAGACCGCAGGTCTCTCGACAAGGCCCGCTAGCCCCATAGTTCTGGGGTGGGGGGACTCACCCGACCTTCGGGTGTGTAGTGCAACCCATGGTCGATGTCGTGTTGGAGCAAAAGGGGGCCATCAATATCGACAAACTCGCAGGACTGTCCCACGACAAACGAGGGCGCCATCGACAGCGACGACCCTGTCATATTTCCCACCATGAGCCTCTTGCCGACTTTCTGAGCCGCCTCGACCATGAGGAGAGCCTCGGTGAGGCCCCCGCACTTGTCGAGTTTGATATTGATGACGTCATACTTTTCTGCCGCATCGTCAAACTCGGCCATACTCAGACAACTCTCATCCGCCCCCAGGGGAATGGGTGACGCAAACCCGCGAAGCTCGTCATCAGCGCCACGGGGGAGCGGTTGCTCGACCATCGCGATGTCTAGCTCGACCATTTCTGGCAAAGTCTCCTGCAGTTGCGCAAAAGTCCAGCCTTGGTTGGCATCCACGACCACCCGGGCATCGGGGCGAGCATCTCGAATGGCCCGCAGCTTCTCGAGGGGCGCCTCGCCCGAGAGTTTGATTTTGAGGTGGGGGTAGCTCGACCACCGGGTGGCGTGGGCAGCCATTTCTTCGGCTGTACCCACCCCGATGGTCGCCACCGTCGTCAACTCGTGCGGGATGAGGTCAAGGCGCTGCCAGATACTCTCCCCAGCCAGCTTGCATTCGAGATCCCAGAGGGCACAGTCGACTGCGTTTCGTGCTCCCCCAGGAGGGAGGAGGTCGTGAAGCTCGTCTCGTGAGACATCAGCGCGAAGAGCGGAAGTAATACTCTCGATTGCCCCAACAATGCTGTCTTGGTTCTCGCCCAAATAGTACGAACCTGTGCCCTCGCCCCGGCCCACCGCGCCATCTCTTTCCAGCGTGACCCAGACGGTCGTGAGGTGGGAAAAAGAATGCCCGGTAATAACTAGTGGCTCGTGGAGGGGAATCGAGACTCGTTCGATCGAGACTGTTGTGGTCATTGCTCGAGAACGTCCACAATCGCTGCCACGCCGGTCGCCACTGAGTCCACCGCAGGAACTCCATAGGTGCTGCTCAGATCACGCAGGTAGCTATCTCGCTTAGCCTCCGGAAGCCCCGACGTGTTCGCACTAATACCCACCACTCGAATGGCGGGGTTGACCACAGAACCAACACGGAGTGTGAGGTCGATAACGTCCTGAATGCTCGGAAGCGGAAAGTCTGGCCAGCCAACAATCGTCTCTCTGGTGGCATCGGTGCAGACAACAACAGCATCGGGTTGCGACCCCATCAACAGTCCCATGCTGACTGCCGCGTATCCGGGGTGTAAGAGTGCGCCCTGGCCTTCGATGACATCCCAGTGGGTTTCCGGTGCATCAGGCGAGAGGGTTTCCGCTGCGCCCGAAACGAAGTCAGATACGACGGCATCGATCGGGACTCCGCTGCCAGAGATGAGGATGCCGGTTTGACCGGTCGCCCGAAACGTTGCGTCCAAACCCCGCCGCTTCATCTCCTCAGTGAGAGCAAGAGCTGTGTATTTCTTCCCCAGTGCACAATCGGTGCCGACAGTCAGCAATCGCTTCCCCGAGCGCTTCACACCCTTACCGACGGGGAGTCCGGGCGGTGGAACACGAATATCCGTAATCGTGGCCCCCGAGGCTGCCGCCGCTGACGCAAATTCTGGATCATCAGCTAAGCGATCATGAGTTCCCGAGGCTACATCGAGGCCTCGGGTGAGCGCCTCGACAATCACAGCCCGCATGGTGGGCGGTATTGCCCCACCCACGACTGCGATTCCAATCACGAGGGTTCGTGCCCCTGCTTGAAGAGCGTCGTCCAGGGTCATGTCGGGCAAACCCAAGTCTGCTGCCGAGGGTGATAAGCGAATCTGGCCTACGCAGTTGTCTGCATCCCAGTGGGCAATACCGGCACCTGTTTTTGTGTACACGGGACTCGATTCATCCCCGACAAAGATGACGTAGGGCTTCAAGACTTCGGTGACCATCTCCATATTCTGTCCTACCGAGGCTTCACCTCTTCTCGCGAAGCGTTGCCGGAGAGGGTAGAAAATGAAAGTCTGGGGGCATGAATTTCCGCTCACCTCGGCGCGCTCTTGTCCTCAGCATGGCGGCAGGCCTGCTCCTACTCGCGGGGTGCCAAGCTAGCCCCCCAACACCCCCGCCTCCCCCACCTGGCGACACCACTGCTCCGGCACCGGTGGAGGATCCCGCGGAAGTGGACACTGCGCCAGTAGGAAGTGAGGCCTCCACACTGGGCGAATTCACGTCTCTGGGGACCGAAGGGGTGAGCCCCCATCTCGAGCGCGTCGGTGACGATGCGTTCCGGTTGTCGTACTCGTCCATCACCGCAGGTGGGTTGGTCGTCGCGGAGTGCACCAGCGAATTCGCCTGCGAGACCTCCACTGTTCTCGACCGAATGGCTGATCTCACCGTGGTGACCACAGGCTCGGGAGACCGCCGAGGCTACTGGGTCGAAATGAATCCCACGACCCAGAACAAGGAAATTTACACGGGGAGCATCTCGGAGGATGGAACAACCGTCAGTGGCGGGGTATCACTGGGTTTCTCTGATGAGGGCCAAATGGGCTGGGGTGTCCCCGATGCCGTCGTGCTCGATGACGGTCGCGTCCGACTGTATTGGGTGGTCTCTGGTGAGGGGAGAGCTGCGGAGCGCATCGTGTCCGCTACATCCACAGACAGCACCGGTACTGAGTTTGTCGACGACGGTGGCTTCCGTTTCACCGGCGGCTACGTCGATTTCGAGGTCTTGGATTCGACTGACGGCGAATGGGTCGCAGTGATGTCCTCATCACCCGAGAGCTTGCCCGATTCACCTCAAGGACTCTTCATCGCGACCTCCACTGACGGGCTGGTGTGGACGACTTCCGGGGTGAACATTGCACCGCAGAGCGCGTCGTACCTCGACCCGACCGGAGTGGAAAACGCAGATGGCTCCTACACGCTGGTGGTTGCTGTCGCTCCCAATGCCATCGGGCAGCGTGACTACGACCTTCAGGTCACTACGCTGACTCTTACTCTTCCCTAGGAGGTCGCTCGCAATGAGAGCACCCGCAAACAAATACGTGACGCTTGGCTTTTCAATTGTCGCCTTGGCATCGTCGACTATTCCGATTCTCTGCATTGCGCTGGGAATCATCGGAATCGTGTTTTCCAGACAGTTGATCGCCCGTGAAAAGGCCGATGCTCAACCTCCCACCGTCATGCCACGAATATCTCTTGCGCTGTCAATTCTCGCGATCGTCATCACGGTCGGACTGATGGCTTTTGCTTTGCCCGTCGCCTTGGGCTGGTGACCCCCTCAGCGCAGGGTGAAGTGAAAGATAATTCCGAGGACAGCAATCACCACACCTGAAATACCGAGCATGCGATGGGCATTGTCCTTCCAGAGAAGGCGAGCGCGGGCGACGAGGTAAGAAAAGGGCTTTGCTTCGGACTTCCGAAAGCCGCCATCGGCCATATACGCGCCAATTGCTGCCATTAGGAGATACCACGACACAACCGACAGGCTAGCAAGGTGCCTCACCCCTGTCTCCAGGGGAATGACGTGACCTACTCTGGTGTTGCATCATTTAGCGATTGCGTCACCCGATAAGAAAAGACCTTATGACCTCAGTTCCGGCCCACGGACCTCTTGGCCGCTATAGCCAGACCGAAGAGAGTAAACGAGACGCGATCGAGAACGCGCCCTCGATTGATGGTCTTATGCCCCGAATCTTGAGGCTGTTCGAGCCCCATCGCAGACCGCTCGCGGTGACGATTGGATTGGTACTTATCGGAGCGGCGCTCTCTGTCATCCCTCCTCTGCTTATTCAAGAAGCCTTCAACGAGGGTCTCTTCCCCGAGAGCGGAGTTCCCAACCTTGAGGTGTTGGCAACGCTTGTCGGCGTCATGGTGGCGTTATGGGCAGTGATTGGAGCGTTGAGCGTGTGGCAGCACTACCTCACCGCTCAAATTGGAAACCGAGTCATGGGGTCACTGCGTGTGCGGATGTTTGAGCACCTGCAGTCCATGCACCTGGGGTTCTTCACCAAAGCGAAGACCGGCGCTATTCAATCGAGGCTACAAAACGATGTGGGTGGCGTTGCCAACGTTCTGAAAGAGGTCATTGCCAACCTCTTGGGCAGCACGGTGACGGTTGTGGCGTCACTGGTGGCGATGCTGATACTGAGTTGGCAGCTCACCGTTGTGGCGGTCATTCTGCTTCCGCTCATGATTTTCCTGCAAAAGCGGATCGGCCGAGTTCGCGCGCGAATCGCTGCTGCAACCCAACACTCCCTGAGTGAAATGTCGTCCATGACCCAGGAAGCTCTCGGTGTGAGTGGAATCCTGCTCGCCAAGAGCTTTGGGCGTCAAGCGAGCGAGGTAGCGCGTTACCAGCGAGAAAACGAGAATCAGATTGGCCTGCAAGTCAAGCTCTCGATGTCGGGTCAAGCTTTTTTTGCGCTCATCCAGTTATTCATGTCTGCCATCCCCGCCGTCATTTACTTGGTTGCCGGGATTCTGATTCTCGGAGGTAGCCCTCTGACCGTGGGGACCTTGGTTGCCTTCACGACGGCGCAGTCTCGAGTCATGTTCCCCATGATGAACCTCCTCCAAATTGGGCTCGAGATTCAAACCTCCAGGGCACTCTTCGCCAGGATTTTCGAGTATTTGGACCTCTCTCCAGAAATCTCTAATCCTGAGTCCCCGAAGCCCATAGACCCGACCGCTTTAGGGAGGGTCGAGTTTGACGCAGTCTCTTTCCGCTATGACGACGGAGATAACGAAGGAGAATCAGCCGGACTTTCAGATATCAACTTCCGTATCGAGCCTGGTGAATATGTCGCGCTAGTGGGACCCTCGGGGGCTGGAAAAACGACCATCACCTCGCTTATTCCGCGATTCTTCGACGTCACATCAGGCTCCGTGAAGTTTGCTGGCATCGATGTCCGGAACCTCAATCAAGATGAGCTCATCAGTCACATCGGAATCTTGAGTCAGGAAACCTTCCTCTTCAACGACACCATCGCAGAAAACATTGCATACGCCAAAGAGGGCGCAACTCAAGCAGACATTGAGAAAGCGGCCCAAATGGCCAATATTCACGACACGATTCTGTCGTTTCCCGACGGATACAACACTGTCGTGGGTGAGAGAGGTTATCGCCTGAGCGGAGGCGAGAAACAACGCATCGCCATCGCGCGCGTCTTGCTCAAAGACCCCGCAGTTCTCGTTCTTGATGAAGCGACCAGCTCCCTCGACACCAAATCAGAGCGAGTTGTCCAATCGGCACTAGATTCGGCCTCGGCCAATAGAACCACCATCGCCATCGCCCACCGACTCTCTACCGTCGTGAACGCGGATCGCATCATGGTCGTTTCAGGAGGACGTATCGTCGAGTCCGGGACCCACCTCGAGTTGCTCGATAAAGAGGGGCTCTATGCGGCTCTTCTCAATGAGCAGCGCCTCGAGATTGTCCGTTAGAGCTCGCTGCTAGCCTCAGGCATCATGCGAAATATCTGCTGGCCAGCGTGGCTGAGCGCTATCGCTCTCGTCGCCTTCGTTCTCACCACCGCGGGGTGTCAATCCGCCGAACCCCTGGTGCCTAGGGAGGTCTATCAGCAGGTCAACGACGATGGTCGCGAATGGACCTATGACACAGCGTGGCAAAACATTCGAAAGCTCAACGCGGACCTCGAGGCAGGAGAGTTTAGCGAGATATCAACGCAAGCTCTTTTCATCGTCTCGCAAATGGAGAGGCTAGAAACCGGCAAGGCCACTGACCTGAGACATCGCTGGGCACGCGTGATTGTTTCCGAAATCTCTCTGCAGAGGGACCAAAGCCCATCCGAATTACTTCCTCAACTCATACGAGATAAGGCTCTTCAGCTTCAAGTTGCTTTCGATGATGGAGACTTTTCGATCGCGAAGGAGAGGGCATTAGAAGTTTCCTTGCTAGCCGCCGGCCTGGAAACTGCTCCCTAACCTCCGCTAGATTCGAGGCTCGCGAGTCACCCGCCCTCCTATGCCACTAACCCCAGGAGCAAAAAGAAAGCACTGGCGATGATGGCTGTTACCACCACAGCTAGGCCAGGCCATAAATGCCACTCGTTAACTATTTGAATCCATGACTTTTTTGCCAATTTTGTGCCCACTTTCTCCGCGGTTATGCCTCAAATAACGAGTAGCACCAGACTCAGCAACAGCGCGAGGCTGAACACCACCATGAGAACCCGCGTATAGATCAAATAAGAGCCACTCGAAGCAATGCTTCGCGCCACCCCACTGAGGTTGTCGATGGCCTGTAAGTCTTTGACAACAGACTGTGCCTCTCGAATGACAGCAAGCTGGTTCAAAACACTAAGCGACCCGACGGTGACAAGAAATAACGCCGCAAAAGCGTGGGCATAGGTGTAGACACCGTCAAAGTAACCCATCATCGCCATAACGGTAATGACAGCAAGGGCGATGACAGAGGACATTTGGGCAGAGATAATCTGACGTCTCTTATCGTTCCAGAGCTCCACCAATTCTTTTTCGTTCATTTTTCTCCTTGCTCTCACTCCGAAGATTGATCGGATACCTCCACGCTA
>JBMUEW010000040.1:0-9355 GCA_049460875.1 Pontimonas sp. | reverse complement strand
AGTCAGTGTGGCGGAAGCTCCTGGGAAAACAGCAATGCGGTTTGCCCCGTTCTTCTCCACATAAATGGTGGCGTTGCCAGAAGGCCCTGACACTTGAACCAAGTGCTCCAGGTGAAGGCCCTCCTCGCTGAGCGAGCTGTGGATTAAGTCTCCAAAAGTGTCATCGCCGCGCCTGCCAATGAACGCGACCTGGGAGCCTGCGCGTGCAGCAGCAACTGCTTGGTTGGCTCCTTTGCCCCCCATTCCGATGGAGAAGTCGTGGCCGATAACGGTTTCACCCTCTGCAGGGGCGTGCTCGACGTAGGTAGTGAGGTCCACATTCGCATTACCCAGGACCACAATCTCAGGAGTGCTCATAAGGAGATTCTCCTACCTCCTGGAGTTCAGCAGAGAGCCGGTGACCTGGAGTCCAGGGTCAAAGGCGACGCAGTAGATGGTTCGATCGCCCTGTGCCCACGAGCTTGCTGTCGGATAGTAGAAGCGAAAATCTAAGGTGGAGTTGGCAAACGGAATGCCAACAAAATCCCCAAAAGCTCTCGCACACCGTGATTGGCCTTGTGCTACGAGTTCACTTTCTCCGGGAAATGCGGACCCCTCCACTCCGAGAATCGCAAAGAGCTCGGAATCGTGGGGGTCATCACACGAGACGCGAGGAGCATCGGTCATGTCGGAGCGCAACGGAATGTCCGCGTCATTCAGGCAATCGCCCAACTCCAAATCAAACAGCGTCACCGACCCGGTGGTGCTGTCGTCGTCAGATTGAGGTAAACCTGCCGCGCAGCCGCTAACCAGGAGAGCAAGAGCAATCGCGACAATTCCGCCTCGAGTCATCATGAGGTCGTTTTCGCCACGTGTCGAAGTACTTCGTCGTGGAGCAGGCCGTTGGTAGCAAGCGCGCTCCCCGTCCAAATGGAGTTCTCGCCATCGAGCGAACTAAATCGACCTCCGGCCCCTTCGATGATGGGTTGAAGTGCCGCCATGTCGTAGGGCTGGAGGTCGGGTTCTCCCGCCATGTCGATGCTGCCTTCAGCAACCAACATGTAGGACCAGAAGTCCCCGAGCGCTCTGGTTCGCCACGCTGCTTCGGTGAGCTTCCCGAGCTCCTCTTGGCGGCCATCACCTGCCCATTGAGCGATGCTGTTATACGACACCGTGGCGTCGCTAAGGGTGCTGACCGCGCTCACATGCAATGGCTTTTCTTCCCTCGACCCGCTCACCGTGGTCCAGGCACCGAGTCCAGTTGCTCCAAACCATCGTCGGCGAAGCGCTGGAGCGCTGATGGCGCCGACAACGGGTATCCCGTCAATGGCGAGTGCTACCAGGGTCCCCCACACGGGGAGTCCTCGCAGGAAGCCTGCTGTTCCATCGATCGGATCGATGATCCATTGCCTGCCAGCCGCAGGCCCGGTGGTGGCCGAAGTGGTACCCATTTCTTCACCGAAAACATCGTCGTGTGGCCTTGATTGTGTGATGGTGTTTCGGATGACTCTTTCGACAGCTTGGTCGGCATCGGTAACGGGCGTGCGATCGGGTTTGGTCGAGATCACGAGATCTTGGGCGCGAAAACGGGGGAGTGAGACCAGATCAGCTTGTGCAACAAGGACCCTGGCTAGAGCCAGGTCATCGTGGAGGGTGTGTGTGGTCACCCGATTGAGCGTAGTAGAGCCACGCCCTCGGGACCTGGAACCACCGAACTACTCGGGTCCTTCGCTGAGTGTTGCCATGAGTCGTTGGAGGGAGTGCGCTCTGGCCACTTCTTGACCACCTAGTGCCTGATTGTCGAGTGCTTGAGCAAGTGCACATTCGGTGGAATCCGCCAGGTGGCTGCAGGCTTTGGGGCACTCGAGCGTGTAGGGGAGGAGTTCAGGGAATCCTTCCACGATGGAGCTCCTGGTGACGTGGCCGAGTCCAAAACTTCTGACTCCGGGGGTGTCGATAACCCAGCCTCCTTCAGGGATTCGAAGGGCTTGACTAGACGATGATGTGTGTCTGCCGCGCCCGGTGACTTCGTTGACGTCTCCCACCGCACGATCAGCTCCGGGAACGAGGTCGTTGACCAGGGTCGATTTGCCCACCCCGGAGTGGCCTACTGCGACGCTCACGTGGTCTTGGAGCAGTGAGACGAGTTCGTCCCGTGCGGGGTTATCGGGGGAGCGCTCGACGACCTGGACTCCAGCGTCCCGGACATAGTGGCGGAGCTCCTCTCCGGAGGCGAGATCGGTCTTCGTGATGCACAGGATGGGGGTGATTCCTGCGTCAAAGGCTGCCACCAGGTAACGGTCGATGAGCCGTAGTCGGGGCTCGGGTGACGCCGCGGCAACAACCATGAGTAACTGGTCGGCGTTGGCCACAATGATGCGCTCAAAAGTGTCTGAGTCATCGGCGCTTCGTCGCAGGACTGTCTTCCTCGGATGGATTCGCACGATTCGGGCCAATGTTCCCTCAGCCCCTGTGGTGTCACCGACGACATCGACAAGGTCGCCGGTGACGATTGCCTGAGATCTCAGCTCACTGGCCCGTGTGCAGGTCACGAGACGCTCCTGTTCGGAGCCTTCCGCGAGGATCACCCGGTAGCGGCCACGATCCACCGCAATCACGAATCCCGTCTCCGCACTCTCGTGGTGGGGGCGGTTCTTGGTCCGGGGTTTGCTGCCCGATTTACTCGGTCGAACCCGTGGCTCGTACCCCTCGTAGGGATCGAGGTCGTCGTCGCTCATGGTGCGGGGGACTCCACAAGCCCACTCCAGAGTTCTGGAAACTCAGGAAGCGTTTTGCTCGTGCTCGAAATGTCATCGATAACAACCCCGCGGATGGCAAGTCCGAGAAGAGCTCCGGAGGTGGCCATCCGGTGATCCGCAAACGCTTTCCAGATACCCCCATCGAGCGGCGCAGGAGTGAGGGCCAGCCCATCGGTTGTCTCCTCCGCTATGCCGCCGAGTGCTCGAATGTTCTCCACCAGCGCTGCCAGTCGATCTGTTTCGTGTCCTCGCAGATGTCCGATTCCTCGAAACACACTGGGACTGTGAGCCAGGGCGGCGAGTGCAATCACCGTAGGAGCAAGCTCACCCGCATGGGAGAGGTCCATGTCCACTCCTGGAACCGTCGCACCGTGGTGCCATCCAGCCCCACCATTAAGGGTGAGTGTCGTGCCAGAAACCTCCGAGGTTGCACCGAAGTGCTCCAAAATCCGGGGAATGTCTGCCCCCACCTGGGTGGTCTCGGTGGGCCACCCTTCGATACTGACCCGTCCTCCCGTAATGAGTGCTGCTGCCAGAAAGGGTGCCGCATTGGAGAGATCAGGCTCGATCGCAACATTTCGTGCTGCGATAGGACCAGGTGACACCCTCCACACGCCGGGAGTAGACGAATCGACCTCGACACCTCGTGCCCGCAGACACTGAATCGTCATCTCGATGTGGGGAAGGGAGGGCAGCTCTGAACCTGTGTGCGTCACCGTCAGGCCCTCTGGCAGCCTGGCTGCCATCAGTAGGAGGCCTGAGACGAACTGGCTCGACGCTGAGGCGTCGATGGCAACTTCACTGCCCAGCGCCTTACCGCTGTTTGTCAGCGAAAAAGGCAGGGTGTCGCGCCCTTCATCGTCCACCTCAAGGCCTAACTGACCAAGGGCATCCAGCGTGGTGCCCATGGGCCTCCGTCTGGCACCGATGTCACCGTCAAACCGGATAGTTCCTGAAACCAATGCGCCCAGGGGCGGGACAAAACGCATCACGGTCCCTGCCAAACCACAGTCAATGGAGGCAGACACCTGATGGTTGGGGGGAATCGGTGTGACAGACACATCTGAACCAAAGGCTCCATCTCCCGGCACTTCAGTGATGGTCGCACCCAGAGACCGCAGAGCGTCAATCATCAAGCGAGTGTCCCTGGAGTACAGGGGCCGCTTGATGGTGGAGGGGCCATCGGCCAGCGCTGCCAGGATGAGCTCTCGGTTGGTCAAAGACTTCGACCCCGGCAACGAGAGGGAATGCTCCAGCGGCTGGGCGCGCTCGGGGGCGCTCCAGTGCGGGGAATTATCCAGTGAGCTCATTCGTTGTCCAGAGTAACGGTTTAGCACCATAAGGAAGCGGGACATATGGCACTATCTGCGCTGAGAGAAGCCCCACAGGCGGGCTCATTAGACTCCTGGCTGATGACGTCTTCACAATCTGGTGACTCCGAGTCATCCCCTGATTTCGCCGCACAAGCCTTGCCGTTTGCCGATCAGCTCTATGCCGCGGCGATGCGTTTGGCGAAAAATCCCTCCGATGCCGCTGACCTCGTTCAAGAGACCTATTTGAAAGCCTTCCAGGCTTTTCACCAATTTGAGCAGGGCACGAATCTCAAAGCATGGCTGTATCGAATCTTGACCAACACGTATATCAACCTCTATCGCAAGCGCTCTAAAGAGGGTTTTCAGTCCGCGATCGACGAACTCGAGGATTGGCAGTTAGGGGAGTCGGAGTCTTTGACGAGGACCTCAGGTCGCTCCGCCGAGGCGGAGGCATTGGATCGCATGCCCTCACGTGTAGTCAAAGATGCACTCAACGACCTTCCGGAAGACTTTCGCATGGTCGTCTATTTCGCCGACGTGGAGGGTTTCAGTTACCAGGAGATCGCCGACATCATGGGCACTCCCACGGGGACTGTGATGAGTCGCCTCTATCGAGGGCGCAAACTTTTACGCGCTTCTCTCTCGGAGTATGCGGCGAAAGAGGGTTACGATACCGGCGAGAAAGAGGTGGGGCGCTGATGGCCGATTGTGGCTGCGAGGAGACTCGCAACAAGTTAGAGGACTATCTCCACGGTGAACTGCCCCAGGGTGCCTGTTCAGACCTGGAAGACCATTTTCAGGCGTGTCCGCCGTGCTGTGATGAGCGCGATGTTGGAAACCTGCTCACCGAGAAGGTCAAGAGTGCGTGCTGCGAAACTGCGCCGGAGGAGCTCAAGCTCAGTATCAGGAAGACGCTCGAGAGCTCTAGCTAGAGAGTGCTCGGTCCAGAATCAGCTGGGCTTCCACCTGGCTCCTCTTGGAGGAGCCCGTCGCCGGGGACGCTGAGCGCGGACGTGAGACCACCGACAGCGCTGGTAGGCCTGCGGCGTGTGCTTCCATGGCCATGAACGGCCATGCGCCCTGGTTTTCTGGTTCGTCTTGCACCCAGACAAACTGTGCTCCGGAATACTTGGCGGCGATGGCTGTGAGGTCAGCTGCGGGGAATGGGTAGTACTGCTCGAGGCGGACGAGGGCGATACCGGTGACGCCACGCTTGTCGATTTCTGACTTGAGGTCGTAGTAAATCTTTCCGGCCACCAAGAGAACTTTGTGCACGCCGGCACCCGAAGTCTGGGATGGGTCATCGAGAACGGGCTGGAATTTGCCGCTCGTGAAATCTGCCGTGCTGCTGGTGGCACCGCGGAGCCGGAGCATCGCTTTCGGGGTGAACACGACCAGGGGTTTGCGCGGTCTCGCGTATGCCTGGCGCCGAAGGAGGTGGAAGTAGGACGCCGGTGTCGAGGGTCTCGCGATAATCATGTTGTCTTCTGCGGCGAGCTGGAGGAATCGCTCGATGCGAGCAGATGAGTGATCGGGGCCTTGCCCTTCGAAACCGTGAGGGAGGAGAAGGACAACACTGGAGCGCTGACCCCATTTCTGCTCCGCTGAAGAAATGAACTCGTCGATGACGGTTTGTGCACCGTTGACGAAGTCACCAAACTGCGCTTCCCACATCACAAGGGCATCGGGGCGCTCAACCGAGTAGCCATACTCGAAAGCGAGGGCTGCATATTCGCTGAGGAGAGAGTCATAGATCCACAAGCGCGCCTGGTTTTCTGACATGTTCATCAGCGGTAACCACTCTTGACCGTTCTCTCGGTCGTGAAGGACGGCGTGCCGTTGAACAAACGTTCCGCGCCTGGAGTCTTGGCCCACGAGACGAACCGGAGTGCCCTCCAGCAGCAGTGATCCCATGGCGATGAGTTCTCCGAATCCCCAGTCGATGTCGCCAGATTTCGCCATCTCGCGTCGCTTGTCGAGAAGCGGTTGGAGTTTGGGGTGAACGCTGAATCCGGGAGGTTGGTTGGAGTGAGCTTCACCGATCAGGCTCAACACCGCGGGATCAATGCCGGTGGTCTCGGGTTCTCCCACGACCTCATCACGCTGTGATTGGGGCCGATCCACATCGGAGATAGCCCCCTGATCATCGGGGGTCACCGTAATGGCACCGGTTTGGACCGCGTGGGTTTCTTGGAACGCTTCTTCGAGACGATCGTGGAAGTCCTTTTGCGCGGCCTCTAACTCCTCGGGGGTGATATCTCCACGACCAATGAGAGCTTCTGTGTAGAGGGTTCGAACGCTGCGCTTTGCCTCAATCAGGTTGTACATCAAGGGCTGAGTCATTGAGGGGTCATCCCCTTCGTTGTGACCGCGTCTGCGGTAGCAGACGAGGTCGATGACAACATCAGCCTTGAATTTTTGGCGATACGCAAACGCAATCTCGGCGACCCGGAGCACTGCCTCGGGGTCATCACCGTTGACGTGGAAAATTGGCGCCTGAATGGTCTTCGCGACATCGGAGGCATACACCGAGGTCCTGGCGTCATGGGGCAAGGTCGTAAACCCAACCTGGTTGTTAACAATCACGTGCATGGTTCCGCCCGTGCGGTAGGCGCGCAGCTGCGACATCTGGAGTGTCTCGAGCACCACACCCTGTCCCGCCATGGCGGCGTCACCGTGGATGAGAACGGGAAGAACACCGAAGCGACCGATTTCTTTCCGATCTTGCTTGGCTCGAACGATTCCTTCGAGCACACCATTGACTGCTTCGAGGTGGGAGGGGTTCGCTGCCAGGTAGACAGGAATCTGGCCGCCGGTAGGGCTCGTGTACACGCCCTCAGTTCCCAGGTGATACTTCACATCTCCTGAACCTTGGACGCTTCCTGCATCCTGGGTTCCCTCGAACTCGCGGAAGATTTGCCCATAGGTCTTGCCGGCGATGTTGGCTAGGACATTGAGTCGTCCGCGGTGGGCCATCGCAATAGCAACCTCATCGAGACCGTCCTCGGTAGCTGCCTGCAGGATTTCATCGACCATGCTGACCGCGGATTCTGCGCCCTCGAGGCTAAAGCGTTTTTGACCGACGTATTTGGTCTGGAGGAAGGTCTCAAAAGCTTCGGCCTGGTTGAGTTTCGAGAGGATGCGCAGCTGTGCGTCGTGGTCAGGCTTTTCGTAGGGCTTCTCGAGTGTGTCCTGGAACCAGCGACGCTGGTCCGGGTCCTGGATGTGCATGTATTCGATGCCAATGGTGCGGCAGTAGGAATCACGGAGAACCCCGAGAATCTCGCGAAGCAACATGGTGCGTCGGCCGCCAAAGCCGCCTGTCACGAATTCTCGGTCCAAGTCCCAGAAGGTCAGCCCGTGGCTCTCGATTTCGAGGTCGGGGTGCGAGCGCTGGCGATACTCCAGTGGGTCGATATCGGCCATGAGGTGACCGCGCACTCGGAACGCGTTGATCAGCTCTTGAACTCGGGAAGTCTTGTTGACGTGGTCCGCCGTGTCGACGGCAATGTCTTCGGCCCAGTGGATCGGCATATAGGGGATGCGCAGTGAGGCGAAGATCTCTTCATAGAAGCCATCTCCGCCAATGAGGAGCTCGTGGACCTTCTTCAGGTATTCCCCGGAGCCAGCACCCTGGATGACTCGGTGGTCATAGGTCGAGGTCAAGGTGATGGTTTTGCCGATTCCCAAGTCCGCGAGGGTTCGCTTAGAGGAGCCTTGGAACTCAGCCGGGTATTCCAGCGCACCTGCGCCGATAATGCAGGCTTGGCCTCGCATCAGTCGGGGAACAGAGTGCTCCGTTCCGATACCGCCAGGGTTTGTCAGTGAAATCGTGTTACCGGAGAAATCATCCGCGGCAAGGGCACCCTCGCGCGCTCTCTTCACGACGTCTTCGTACGCGAGAAGGAAGTCGGCAAACCCCATGTGTTGAGCTCTTTTGATTCCCGGGACAACAAGTCCACGGGTGCCATCGGGTTTGGGCATATCGATAGCGATACCCAGGTTGATGTGTGCCGGGTGCACGGCAACCGGTTTCCCGTCGACTTCGTCGTAGTAGACGTTTTGACCGGGCAGTTCTTTGAGGGCTTTGATCATGGCCCACGCGATGAGGTGGGTGAACGAGACTTTTCCACCTCGCGCGCGTCGAAGGTGGTTGTTAATAACAATTCGGTTGTCGATCATGAGCTTCGCGGGCACGGTGCGAACGCTGGTAGCCGTGGGCACACTGAGGCTCTGGTCCATGTTGGCAGCCAGCGCTTTGGCCATTCCCTTGAGCGGGTTGACCTGATCAGTGGGCGCTTCCTCGGCTGCGTCATCAACCGGGGTGACAATCGTGGTCGGAGAGGTCGGGGCTTCGGCGGGAATGGGTTGCTCTTTGGGCGCGATCGACGTGGTCTTCGCGATGGGAGAGGTCATCGGGGAGGGGTCATCTGCGAGCGGAACCGCCGGCGCCGGTGTGGCTTGCTCGGGTAAGGAAACTCCAGCTTCGGCGGCTCGAGATTCGAAGAGGGGCCACCAGCTCTTTTCCACGAGCTCTGGGTCTTTTTGATACAACGTCCACAGCTCGTCGACGAGCCATTCGTTTGCCCCAAATTCGGCGGATGTGTCCGCTGGTGTTCTCACGGTGTCGTTTTCTGACACGCTTAGCTGCTCACTCTCACGTCGCGTAACCCTCTGGCTCAAGCCTACCGGCTTCCCTGTGAAGTTCCTGCAGTCATCGCGCAGGTTTCACCAACCCTGCTAGCCTGAAACCGCAATGGATGATCCGTCGTCTGATACCTCTGAACCCAGTCATAAACCCGGGGGCTCCCACTGGATGGGTGCCCGATGAGTTCAGACCTTCTCCTGTTTTCGGTCGGGGTGCTACTAGCACTCGGCACGGGAGTTTTCGTGGGCAGCGAGTTTGCCCTGCTCAACCTTGATCGCGCTGACCTTGAGGCCAGGCGGGCTAAGGGTGAGAAGGGTTTCTCCATCACCATCTCAGCGCTCAAGCGCACGTCCACGCACCTCTCGAGCGCACAGTTGGGTATCACCCTGACCACCTTGCTCACCGGATACACGATGGAGCCTGCCATCTCGTCGATGTTGTCGGGTCCGCTCACCAATGCGGGGATTCCGGACGATTTCGTGCGACCCATCGGTGGTGTGCTGGGTATTTTGCTGGCGACATTTATCTCGATGATTTTTGGCGAGTTGGTTCCGAAGAATTACGCTCTCTCCGTTCCTCGACAGACCGCTCGTGTCCTTGTGCCGTTGCAGGTGGCCTTCACGTGGACGTTCCGACCGTTCATCACGTTCCTCAAC
>JBMUEW010000039.1:0-9482 GCA_049460875.1 Pontimonas sp. | reverse complement strand
CTTCCGATCTCCAATGTTCTTGTAGCGCTCGCGGAGCGAGTGAATGGTTTTCGCGACGCTCCTCAGAGATTCATCGGTCCTAAACACTTGAGCGTTGCGGTCCATTTCTTCTTGCAGCTCTTTGCGCAAAGCAGCCAGACGCTCAGAACCATCGGCACTCCGAGCGCGCTCGATCATCTCGCGAACTTCTTTGGCCGGGTCCTCTGGCAGGGACGCAAACTTTGCCTTCTTGGCGTATTCCACGGAGTAGCGACCAGCGCGCTTTCCGAAGACGTTGATATCCAGAAGGGAGTTTGTTCCGAGCCGGTTGGAGCCGTGGACTGAGACACACGCGCACTCGCCGGCGGCATAGAGGCCCTTGACAACCGTCTCGTTGTCGGAGAGAACCTCCGCCTTGATGTTGGTAGGTATTCCCCCCATCGCGTAGTGAGCCGTCGGCATAACAGGTACTGGCTCGTGCACCGGGTCAACACCCAAATAGGTTCTTGCGAACTCTGTAATGTCGGGAAGTTTCGTCTCGAGAACTTCAGCACCGAGGTGGGTGCAGTCGAGGAAGACATAGTCCTTGTTCGGGCCGCCACCGCGTCCCTCCTGGACTTCCTGGACCATGCACCGGGCAATGATGTCCCTGGGTGCGAGGTCCTTAATCGTCGGGGCGTAACGTTCCATGAAACGCTCACCGGAAGCGTTGCGAAGGATGGCCCCCTCGCCTCTCGCACCCTCGGTCAGCAGGATCCCCAGCCCCGCGAGACCAGTCGGGTGGAATTGGAAAAACTCCATATCCTCGAGCGGAATGCCCTTCCGCCAAATAATGCCCACCCCGTCACCAGTGAGGGTGTGGGCGTTCGAGGTGGTTTTGTAAATCTTTCCAAAACCACCTGTGGCAAACACCACCGCTTTGGCGTGGAAAATGTGAATGTCGCCCGTAGCCAATTCGTAAGCCACGACACCTGCTGCCTGCTGAGCTTTCTTCTTGCCCTTGGCCCCTGGCTCATCGACCATGATGAGGTCGAGAACATAAAACTCGTTATAAAACTCAATGCCGAGCTTCACACAATTCTGGAACAGGGTCTGCAGAATCATGTGACCGGTTCGGTCAGCTGCATAGCAGGACCGTCGAACTGGTGCCTTACCGTGATCCCTGGTGTGTCCACCGAACCGGCGTTGGTCGATCTTGCCATCGGGAGTTCGGTTGAAGGGTAACCCCATGTTCTCCAAATCGATGACAGCATCGATGGCCTCTTTGGCGAGGATTTCTGCCGCATCCTGGTCGACTAGGTAGTCGCCACCCTTGACGGTGTCGAAAGTGTGCCACTCCCAGCTGTCCTCTTCGATGTTGGCCAGGGCAGCAGCCATACCGCCCTGAGCCGCACCCGTGTGGGAGCGAGTGGGGTAGAGCTTCGAAATGACGGCGGTCTTAGCGTGAGGGCCGGCCTCGATGGCTGCCCGCATGCCCGCTCCTCCTGCTCCGACGATGACAACGTCGAACTGGTGGTGATGGGTGGTGATGTCGCTCTGTGAAGTTGTGGTGTTCGCGCTTGCCATCATGTGCCCTACATCACCTCCGCACAGAACGAGGGCAACAGCTCGGCAGGCGAACCAGCGGGGCACGGGTCAAAGGCGTAGATGGTGAGGGTTCCCAACACCAAAAGGGCGATGGTGGAGACCAGTAGTGCAGCATGCAAGATTTTTCTCGTCGATGCTCTGGTCGCGTAATCATTCACCAGCGTCCTCATACCGTTCGCTCCGTGAATGAGAGCGAGCCACAGCATCGCTGTATCCCACACGACCCAGAAGGGGTCAGTGAATTTTCCTGCGACGAACGCAAAGTCAATGGCTTTGACACCTTCACCGACCATCAGGTTGACAAAGAGGTGGCCAAATATGAGGACAACGAGGACGATGCCGGAAGCTCGCATGTAAATCCAGCCCCACTTTTCCCAATTGATCCCGCGCTTTTCGGGCCGCATGGGAGACCGAGGGGTTTCGATAGTGACGCTCATTGCTCTACCACCCAAATACATTCATCAAGTGACGCGGCGTGAACGCCAACATCGTTACGACCCACAAACTGAGCACCACATAAAACATCGCCACATGGTGCTTTGCGCCGATGTTCCAGAAGTCAACAAGGATGATGCGGAGCCCATTGAAGGCGTGGAACACAACGGCGCCGACCAGCCCGATTTCCGCAACACCCATGAGCGGAGTCTGGTAGGCGCCAATAACGGCGTTGTAGGCCTCAGGGCTCACCCGAACAAGAGCTGTGTCCAGGATGTGAACGAGAAGGAAGAAGTAGATGCCGATTCCAGTAATGCGGTGGAGAACCCAGGACCACATGCCTTCTCGACCGCGATAGAGCGTTCCTCCCGGGATAACGCTTTTCTTGCGAGGGGTGGGAACCTCGATGGTCACCGATGGCGCCTCAGAAGCCCCAGAGATACCTGCAGAAGTCGCCACGACCCTGACCCTTTCCTTCGTAGCCCTGAGTACCCCATCATACGATGTCCCTCGTGGGAACTTTCTCAGCTTGCGACTAGCCTGGTGCCATGTCCCCCTCTTCACCCAGCGAGTTTTATGCTGTGATTCCCGCTGGTGGTTCGGGAACGAGATTGTGGCCGCTCTCACGTTCTCAAGAGCCTAAGTTTCTCTTGGATCTATTGGGAACCGGGAAGTCTTTGCTCGTCGAGACGATTGAGCGCTTGGCGCCCTTTGCAGATGAGCGCCATGTGTACGTCGTCACGGGCGATGCTCATGTTCCTGCGGTCGTGAAACAGGCGCCCAGTATTCCCGAGACTCAGGTCCTCAGCGAACCTTCACCCAAGAATTCCGCCGCTGCAGTGGGACTCGCTGCCTATGTCCTTAACCTGGTGAATCCCGACGCGGTTGTCGGATTCTTTGCCGCTGATCACGTCATCCACGAGGAGGCGGCATTTAGGGAGGTACTGGGGTCGGCGATCAACGCAGCAGAGTCAGGCCATCTGGTGACCATTGGCATCACGCCCCATGAGCCATCCAGTGCATTTGGCTACATCAGGAAAGATGCCGCCTTTTCCTCAGATGGTGTTCATCACGTGGGTGAGTTTGTCGAGAAACCCTCCTACGTCGATGCGCAGCGTTTTCTCGCATCAGGTGACTATTTATGGAACGCAGGAATCTTTGTAGGCAAAGTGTCAACAGTGGTTGCGGCTTGCGACGACTTTGCGGCTGATTTGGGAACACCCTTGCGAGACATAGCTGCTTCGGTGGCGGCTGGTGAGGATTTTCGACACATCTGGGACACCCTGCCGGCTATCGCATTTGACTACGCGGTCGCGGAGCCGGCGGCGAAAGCGGGGAGATTTCTTGTTGTTCCCGGGACCTTCGGCTGGCAAGATGTGGGGGATTTTGCCTCCCTTGCGGGTGCACGGAGTAACGGGTCTGGATCAGATGTGATTGTGGTGGGGGATTCGACGAAAGTCCATCCGAATAACTCCACGGGAATTGTGGTCGGTTCATCTGGTCGCATCATTACGGTGCTTGGTATGACAGATGTGGTGATCGTCGACACACCTGATGCGCTCCTTGTCACCACAAAAGACCACGCGCAAGACGTGAAGCAGATTGTAGAGAGCATGAAAGAGCAAGGCCTCGAGGGGATTCTCTAGCTCGAAGGTGTCACCACCCCGGTAGCATCGAGTTCATGCGAATTTTGATCACCGGTGGGGCAGGTTTCGTCGGCTCTCATCTCTCGGAGAGATTGCTAGACCAAGGCCATGACATCGTTGCGGTTGACAACTATTTCACCGGGTCAAAAAGAAACATTGAGCACTTGCTCGCGAATCCGCGTTTCGAGCTGATGCGACACGATGTGACGTTCCCTCTCTATGTTGAGGTGGACGCCATCTATAACCTGGCTTCTCCTGCTTCGCCTGTTCACTACCAGCACGATCCGGTCCAAACGACAAAGACCAATGTGATGGGGGCGATCAACATGCTCGGATTGGCGAAGCGTTTACGGGTTCCTATTCTTCAAGCATCGACCTCTGAGGTCTACGGAGATCCTGAAGTGCATCCTCAGCCCGAAGAGTATTGGGGCAAGGTCAATCCCATCGGACCCAGAGCCTGCTACGACGAAGCCAAACGGGTCGCTGAGACGTTGTTCTTTGACTACCACCGGCAGCACGGACTGAGTATTCGCGTGGCCCGCATATTCAATACCTATGGACCTCGGATGTCAGCGGATGACGGTCGAGTGGTGAGCAACTTTATTGTTCAAGCGCTTCGTGGTGAACCCATCACCATTTATGGCGATGGGTCTCAAACGAGATCGTTCTGCTATGTAGAAGACCTGGTCGGGGGATTGATAGATCTGATGGAGAACCAATCCAATGAACCAGGACCTGTGAACTTGGGGAACCCCGGAGAGTTCACCATGCTGGAGCTTGCCTCACTGGTTTTGGAGTTGACGGGTTCCAGCTCTCGTATCGAGCACAGAGAACTTCCCGCTGACGATCCCCGGCAACGACAGCCCAACATCGACAAGGCGCAAAAAGTTCTCGGTTGGAAGCCCACCGTCGCGCTTCGAGATGGGTTGGAGAAGACCATCTCTTATTTCCGAACTCAACTTGCTTAGGTAGCCTGTGGCGATTCCCTTCATTCTGGATACTGATACCGCGCAGGACGACTGTGTTGCGATTCTTCTGGGGGTGCTCGATGATGCGGCCGATCTTCGAGCGGTCACGATGGTGGCAGGCAATGTCGGGTTTGAGCAACAAACTCACAACGCCTTGATGACGCTGAGCGTGGCGGGCGCTTTGGGGCAAGTTCCTGTCTACCTCGGGTGTCGACGCCCGATGGTGAGGGAGTGGGTATCAGCAGAAAACGTCCACGGAGATGGAGTCGGCGGACTCTCGATGGACATGGATGGCGTGTCGCCGGAGGATGAGCACGCCGTTGATGCGCTTCTTCGACTTACCGCGGAAGAACCAGGTGCGCTGAACGTGGTTGCCATTGGCCCGCTCACCAATATCGCGATGGCGATCGTGAAGGACCCGGACTTTGCTCATCGTGTGAAACACCTCTACATCATGGGAGGGTCAAACAATGCGAGAGGCAACATCACGGCTTCTGCCGAGTTCAACTTCTATGTTGATCCGGACGCCGCCAAAATTGTTTTCGCCGCGGGCTTCGATATCACTGTTGTCCCGTGGGAGCCGTTGACGGTTCGAGACGCAATTTTTTCGAGAGAGCAGATGGCGAAGATCGGCAGCCACGGAACACCGGTTGCCTCTTTCTTTCAACAGGTCTGCGAAACCACGCTGGAATTTGACGAGAGTGTCGGAATACCAGGGTCCTCGCACCCAGATTCGCTCACCGTTGCCATAATGCTCCATCCCGAGCTGGTGACGAAGAGCGCACCGTACTCGGTCGACATTGAAGCGGATTCCGAGTTGACGAGAGGGTATTCGGCGATGTCGTGGGGCATTCACGGCCACAAGCCCAACGCTCGAGTCATCGAGGAAGTCGATTCGGAGGGCTTCTACTCGTACATCTCGTCCATCATGGACTCCCGGACGGAACCGACTCGGGTCATTCTGGGTCTGAAGTAGGCGTCGAGGAGCTTCAAGCGGTGCTTGAGGCACATCTGAGCGCCATGCTCCGGAGTAGATTTCTGGCGAACAACCGCCGTCTAAGATGGTGGGCAGTTAGCCAACGACTCGACCCTGGTAGCTGAACATTGAGGCGAGTTTCGGGGTCAGAATCGTGGCTGTCATATCAATATGAGAGGACACAGTAGTGAAAGCAATCACCGCAAAGCGGACCTTCGCAGGTATCGCCGCTATGGGTGCTGCTGCCTTGGTTCTTGCAGGCTGTGCTGCAGATGCAGAGCCAGCAGAAGAGGAAGCAGCGACCGAGGAAGCAGCCGTTGAAGTAGAAGAGGCTCCGAGCCTTGACTTCCTGGCTTGTGCAGTTTCTGACGAGGCAAGCTTCCAAGACAACTCCTTCAACGAGGCCGTTTATGACGGGCTTCTGCAAGCAGAATCCGAGCTCGGCGTCCAGATCGCTGAAGCAGAGTCGAACAGCGCAGAAGACTTCGCTCCGAACCTCCAGGCCATGGTCGATGCCAGCTGTGATGTCATTATCGCCGTCGGTTTCAACCTTGTTGCTGACGTGAACGTCGCGGCTGCAGCGAACCCAGACATGAGTTTTGTGACCGTTGATGGTTGGAGTGAAGGAAACGACAACCTGAAGCCGGTTGGCTACAAGATGAACCAGTCGAGCTACCTCGCCGGTTACTTGGCCGCCGCCTACTCGACCAGCAAGGTTGTGGGTACCTACGGTGGTCTCCAGATCGACGCCGTGACCGACTTTATGTCTGGCTTCTACTACGGCGCGAAAGCGTATGAGACGGAGACCGGCACCGCCGTAACCGTTCTTGGTTGGGACCCGGTTGCAGCCGAAGGTCAGTTCTGGGGCGGCTTCGCTCCTAACGATGCCGTCGGTAAGAGCATCGCAGCATCAATGCTCGAGCAGGGCGCAGACGTTCTCTTCCCCGTGGGTGGAGACCAGTTCGGAGCCGGTATCGAGGCCATCAAGGAAGCAGGCGACAATGGTGTGATGATCGGTGTGGATAAGGACATCGCTCTGACCTCTCCTGAGTACGCCGACTACATCCTCACCTCTGCTGAGAAGCGCATGGGCGCTGCAACCTTCGACATCATCGAAGACTACGCAGTGAACGGCAACTTCAGTGGTGACTACTACATGGGTGACCTGGCCAACGAGGGAACGGACATTTCACCGTTCTACGCCTTCGACGACCAGATCGACCAGGCCATCAAGGACCGTCTTGCAGAACTCAAGGCAGGCATCATTGATGGATCGATTGACCCGCTGTCCTAAACAGCCGGGCACATCGTAATGTGATCGACTGTGGGGCCCTAGACGGTGTCTAGGGCCCCACAGTTTTCTCCTCTAGTCTGTTTTTACCCCGCAGAAAGGGATCGAGCAATGAAGCTTGAACTTCAGGGAATGACCAAGCGCTTTGGACCTGTTGTCGCCAATGACAACATCTCTCTGGTTGTCGAGCCCGGTCAAATACATGCTCTTCTTGGTGAAAATGGTGCCGGGAAATCGACCCTGATGAATCTGCTCTACGGGCTCTACCAGCCCGATGAGGGTCGCATCCTGCTGGACGGAGAAGAGCAGGCGTTTACCGGGCCTGGCGACGCCATGGATGCGGGAATCGGGATGGTTCATCAGCACTTCATGCTTGTCCCGGTCTTTAGCGTCGCAGAAAATGTAGTCCTCGGGAATGAGCCCTCAACTAGATGGGGTTCGCTCGACCTCGCCACAGCTCGCCAACGGGTGAAAGAAATATCTGACCGCTTTGGTTTTGATATTGACCCGGACGCCACAATCGAAGATCTCCCTGTGGGTATTCAGCAACGCGTGGAAATCGTCAAAGCCCTCGCTCGTGAAGCCAAGGTTCTCATCCTTGATGAGCCCACCGCAGTACTCACCCCGCAAGAAACCGATGAATTGATGGCGATTATGCGCCAGCTCGCGGACGGCGGGACATCGATTGTTTTCATTACCCACAAGCTTCGCGAAGTTAAGGCCGTAGCTGATGTCGTGACGGTTATCCGTGGTGGGAAGGTCATTGACTCGGTGTCACCAGAAACTAGTCTCGGTGACCTCGCATCGCTAATGGTCGGCCGAGAAGTAGACCTCACCGTCAACAAGAATGAGCCCCAACTGGGTGACGTTGTTTTGGAAGTCCGTGACTTGGTCGTGGTGGATGATCGCCAGCAAAAGGTCATCGACGGAATTTCCCTTGATGTTCGAGCGGGTGAAGTCCTGTGCCTCGCGGGGGTCGAAGGCAATGGGCAAACCGCCTTCGCAGAGACACTCTTGGGTCTTCGCCATGCCACCTCCGGAACCATAACCCTGGGCGGTGAGGACATCACCGATTCGAGTGTGCGCGAAGTCCTGGAGGCGGGCGTTGGGTATATCCCCGAAGATCGAAAGAAAGACGGTTTAGTAGCCGACTTCACGTTAGAAGAGAACTTCATGACCGATGGTTCCTTCTCGCGACCGTGGACCAAAGGACTCTCCATTGATTTTTCTTCGCGTGAAGAATCGGCGGCGGATCTCATCGAGCGCTTTGATATCAGGACACCATCCGCCACCACCGCGGCGAAGAAACTTTCCGGTGGAAACCAGCAAAAAGTTGTGGTCGCCAGAGAGCTCACACGCGATGTGAAGCTCCTCGTTGCGGCTCAGCCGACACGGGGAGTCGATGTCGGGTCCATTGAGTTCATCCACGAGCAAATCATTGCGACTCGGGATCGAGGGATTCCCGTGGTGATTATCTCGACGGAACTCGACGAGGTCTACGGTCTCGCTGACCGCATCGCCGTCATGTATCGAGGTCGCATTGTGGGGATTGTTCCCCCATCGACCTCGAGAGAGGACATGGGACAAATGATGGCGGGAATCGTTCCGGAAGGAATCGCAGCATGACTCTTGCGAAGGAAATTCTCTCCACGAGCGCCACTCGAGCCTTCCTCTCTATCGTCATGGGTTTTCTCGTGGGGGCCATCTTCATGATGGTTTCAGGAGAAGAGGTTGGCGAAGCACTCGAAACAGGTGGCCTGGGCGAAGTGTTTGGAGCCGCCGTCATGACGGTGTCCGATGGATATAGTGCTCTCTTCCGAGGTTCCATCTTCAACACTCGAGCAGATGATGTGGTGACCGCGCTTCGGCCCTTGACGGAAACCTTGCGTTTGGGCGCTCCGCTTATTGCAGCAGGTCTCGGTATCTCGCTCGGGTTCCGAGTAGGACTGTTCAACATTGGCGGTAACGGGCAGATGGTCTTTGGAATCTTATGGGCCACCTGGGTCAGCACCCGAATGGAGCTTCCCATCATTCTTCACATGATTGTTGCCCTCATTGTTGCCATTCTTGGAGCCGCTTTATGGGGGGCGCTAGTGGGTTTCCTCAAAGCACAAACAGGTGCTCACGAGGTCATTTTGACCATCATGCTCAACTACGTCTCGATTTACCTCTTCACGTGGTTCATCAGAAATCCTGACCTCCTGCAGCAGGTTGAGGCTGGAGGAACACCGAAGTCTGATGCTCCGGCGGTGACGGCCCAGCTTCCGCAGCTCTTTCCCGGGACGTATTCGATCCACCTCGGGTTTGTCCTCGCGATCTTCGCGGCTCTGACGTATTGGTGGCTGATGGAGCGCTCGGCGATTGGATATCGATTCCGGATGGTGGGTCATAATCCTCATGCGGCGAGGACTGCGGGAATTTCGGTCGAGCGAACCTATATTTACGCCATGGCTGTTTCGGCCGCATTCCTCGGTGTCGCGGGTGCGAACCAGGCTCTGGGAACACAGGTCCCCTACACCGAAACCGTTCACGCTGGCATCGGGTTTGATGGCATTACAGTTGCTCTGCTCGGTGGGGGAAATGCCGTCGGTATTTTCTTC
>JBMUEW010000038.1:0-9610 GCA_049460875.1 Pontimonas sp. | reverse complement strand
AAGGCTGACCAGGAGAAGCTCTCGGTCGCTATTCAGAAGCTTGCTGAAGAGGACCCCACCTTCCGCACCGAGCAGGTCCAGGAGACTGGTCAGACGGTCATCAAGGGAATGGGTGAGCTTCACCTCGACATCTTGGTCGATCGCATGAAGCGTGAGTTCAACGTGGAAGCCAACGTGGGTAAGCCCCAGGTTGCCTACCGCGAAACCATCCGCAAGCTCGTCGAGAAGGTCGAATACACCCACAAGAAGCAGACCGGTGGTTCTGGTCAGTTCGCGAAGGTGCAGATCAACCTCGAGCCTCTCGAGGTGACCGGCGAGACCATGTACGAGTTTGATAATCAAGTCACCGGTGGACGTATTCCCCGTGAATACATCCCCTCGGTGGATGCTGGAATTCAGGACGCCATGCAGGTCGGTGTTCTGGCGGGCTACCCGACTGTGGGTGTCAAAGCGACACTCTTGGATGGGCAGTACCACGACGTCGACTCTTCGGAGATGGCGTTCAAAATTGCTGGATCGATGGTCTTCAAGGAAGCCGCGAGAAAAGCAAGTCCTGTTCTGCTCGAGCCGTTGATGGCCGTCGAGGTGCGTACCCCTGAGGAATACATGGGGGATGTCATCGGTGACCTCAACTCGCGGCGTGGGCAGATTCAGAGCATGGAGGACGCGACCGGTGTTAAGGTCGTTCGCGCACTCGTGCCGCTCTCGGAAATGTTCGGATACGTGGGTGACCTGAGGTCGAAGACCTCTGGTCGCGCTGTGTACTCGATGACGTTCGAGACATATGCTGAAGTCCCGAAGGCTGTGGCCGACGAGATTATTCAGAAGGGCAAGGGCGACTAAGCCCGAAGAATAGGCTCGTGTGGCCTACGAAACAAACAAGACAAGTACCCAACCTCTGAGCCCACAAAGTTCAGAGCAACAGTCCCGAGGAGGACCATAGTGGCTAAGGCCAAGTTCGAGCGGACCAAACCGCACGTCAACATCGGTACGATCGGTCACGTCGACCACGGCAAGACCACTCTTACCGCTGCTATTTCTAAGGTGCTCGCAGACCGACACCCGTCAGAGGTCAACGTGATGCGCGATTTCGCGTCCATTGACTCTGCTCCGGAAGAGCGTCAGCGCGGTATCACCATCAACATCTCCCACGTGGAGTACGAGACCGAGAAGCGTCACTACGCACACGTAGACGCCCCCGGTCACGCCGACTACATCAAGAACATGATCACCGGTGCCGCTCAGATGGACGGTGCAATCCTCGTGGTTGCCGCCACTGACGGTCCGATGGCTCAGACTCGTGAGCACGTTCTTCTCGCCAAGCAGGTTGGTGTTCCCTACCTGCTCGTCGCCTTGAACAAGGCCGACATGGTCGACGACGAGGAAATCCTCGAGCTCGTCGAGGTCGAGGTTCGTGAGCTGCTCTCCAGCCAGGGCTTCGATGGCGACAACGCTCCGGTGATCCGCGTGTCCGGTCTGAAGGCACTCGAGGGTGACGCAGCCTGGGGCGACAAGATCATGGAGCTCATGGACGCCGTGGACGCTAACGTTCCCGACCCCGTGCGCGACAAGGACAAGCCGTTCCTGATGCCCATCGAGGACGTCTTCACCATTACCGGTCGTGGAACCGTGGTGACCGGCCGTGCCGAGCGTGGCACCCTGGCCATCAACTCCGACGTGGAAATCGTGGGTATTCGTCCCACGCAGAAGACCACCGTCACCGGTATTGAGATGTTCCACAAGCAGCTCGACGAGGCATGGGCCGGCGAGAACTGTGGTCTGCTGCTTCGCGGTACCAAGCGCGAAGACGTAGAGCGTGGACAGGTTGTTGTTGCTCCCGGTTCGGTGACTCCCCACACGGAGTTCGAAGGAACCGCTTACATCCTTAGCAAGGACGAGGGTGGGCGTCACAACCCCTTCTACACGAACTACCGTCCCCAGTTCTACATCCGCACCACCGACGTGACCGGTGTTATCTCGCTGCCCGAGGGCACCGAGATGGTCATGCCTGGTGACACCACTGACATGAAGGTGGAGCTGATTCAGCCCATCGCCATGGAAGAGGGACAGAGCTTCGCTATCCGTGAGGGTGGCCGCACTGTGGGTGCTGGAACGGTGACCAAGATCATCAAGTAGTTCCCTTGCACGTAAGGGCCCGGGGGTGACTCCGGGCCCTTCGTCATTTTGACGAAAATTTCCGACACGCCCGGGTTGCGGGAAATACCGGGGTGTGGCATAGTTTGTGAGGTTCAATACGCACCCCACGGGGTGCTCACTGCCAGGTAGTGCATAGGGTCGCGAATCGCGAGTAAACCTAGGCCGCAGGTAGCAGAACTAAACGTCATCGACGAATCCCGTTCTCGGGTGCAAGCCTGAGAGCGCTGGAGACTGCCACCTGGCTAGTCGAACAGTGTTGATAGAAGAACAGTGGTGTGTGCCCTAGGGAGCAAAATCCCTGGAGCCCAAAGTGCACAGCGAGAGTTGTGCGAATGAGAGAGAGAAAATCATGGCGGGACAGAAAATCCGCATTCGACTGAAGTCGTATGACCACGCTGGTCTGGACGTTTCAGCCCGAAAGATTGTTGACACGGTAACCCGTGCTGGTGCGACCGTGGTTGGTCCCGTTCCGCTTCCGACTGAGAAGAACGTGATTCCCGTGATTCGCTCCCCTCACAAGTACAAGGACTCTCGCGAGCACTTTGAGAAGCGCACCCACAAGCGTCTGATCGACATCATTGACCCCACACCGAAGGCTGTGGACTCACTGATGCGCCTGGACCTGCCCGCCGACGTCAACATCGAAATCAAGCTTTAAGGAAAGACCATGTCAACCATCACAGCTACCAGAGGAGTACTCGGCACCAAGCTGGGTATGACTCAGGTGTGGGACGACAACAACCGCATGATTCCGGTCACGGTTGTTGCGGTGGCGCCGAATGTGGTCACCCAGATCCGCACCGTTGAGAACGATGGCTACGAGGCCATCCAGATCGCGAGTGGTCACATTGACCCCCGCAAAGTCAACGCACCCCTCAAGGGTCACTTTGAGAAGGCAGGCGTGACGCCTCGCCGTCACGTGACCGAAATTCGCACCAACGACGCCGCCAACTACGAGGTGGGTCAGGAATTGACCGCTGAGGTGTTTGAGGCTGGCCAAATGGTCGACGTGGTCGGAACCAGCAAGGGTAAAGGTTTTGCTGGTGTCATGAAGCGCCACAACTTCCAAGGTGTCTCCGCATCGCACGGTGCCCACCGCAACCATCGCAAGCCAGGCTCCATTGGTGCCTCGGCTACCCCGTCTCGCGTGTTCAAGGGAATGCGCATGGCGGGGCGTATGGGTGGAGAGCGCGTCACCGTCATGAACCTCACCGTCCACTCCGTGGACGCCGAGCGCGGACTTCTTCTGGTCAAGGGCGCCATCCCTGGTGCCAAGGGCCGACTGGTTTTCGTTCGTAACGCCAGGAAGGGAGCCTAGTCATGGCTGCAGTAGACGTTCTGGACCAGACCGGTAAGAAGTCCGGCTCTGTTGACCTTCCCGCCGACTTGTTCGATGTGGTGACCAATGTCCCGCTGATGCACCAGGTCGTTGTCGCGCAGCTCGCTGCTGCTCGCCAGGGAACCCACAAGACCAAGGGTCGTGGTGAGGTTTCTGGAGCTGGTCGTAAGCCGTTCAAGCAGAAGGGAACCGGTCGTGCCCGTCAGGGTTCGATTCGCGCCCCCCAGCACCGAGGTGGTGGCATCGTCCACGGACCGGTGCCCCGGGACTACTCGCAGCGCACGCCTAAGAAGATGGTGCAGAAGGCTCTGCTCTCCGCGCTGTCCGACCGTGCCAGGGCTGACCGTATTCACGTTGTCAAGGGCCTGGGAACCGATAAGGCACCCTCGACCAAGATTGCTTCCCAGCTGATCGCTCAGACCGCTCCCGGTGTGAACGTTCTGGTGGTTGTGGGTCGCGAGGACATCAACGGCCAAAAGAGCGTGCGGAACATCCCCGGCATCCACGCTGTTCACCCCGACCAGCTCAACGCCTATGACGTCTTGAACTCGGACGACATCATCTTCACCGCGGACGCGCTCGAAGCTTTTGTCGCCTCAAAGAGCGATAAGGGAGCCAAATAATGAGTATCCACGCTGTTGCCTGGAACAAAGACCCCAGAGACGTCGTCTTCCGCCCCGTCGTGAGCGAGAAGAGCTACACCCTGATCGATCAGGGCAAGTACACCTTCGAGGTTGACCCTCGCGCGACCAAGACCGAGATCAAGCTCGCAATCGAGAAGATCTTCAACGTCAAGGTGTCCGCCGTCAACACACTCAACAAGACCGGCAAGTCGCGTCGGACTCGTTTTGGAACAGGGAAGCGCAAAGACACCAAGCGTGCCATCGTCACCCTGTCCTCCGGTTCAATCGACATCTTTACGGCTGTCGGATAGGTAAGGGATAGAGATGGCTATTCGCAAATACAAGCCCACGACGCCTGGTCGTCGAGGCTCCTCGGTTGCCGATTTCCAAGAAATCACTCGAAGCACCCCCGAGAAGTCTCTGGTGAAGCCCTTGCCGAAGACCGGTGGACGCAACAACACAGGCCGCATCACCACCCGCCACATCGGTGGTGGACACAAGCGCCAGTATCGCGTCATTGACTTCCGTCGCAACGACAAGGACGGTGTCAACGCCAAGGTTGCTCACATCGAGTACGACCCCAACCGCACCGCCCGTATCGCTTTGCTCCACTTCGTGGATGGCACCAAGCGCTACATCCTCGCTCCGAACAAGCTCCGCCAAGGAGACATCGTGGAGTCGGGCCCTAGCGCTGATATCAAGCCCGGCAACAACTTGCCCTTGCGCAACATCCCGGTGGGAACCGTGGTCCACGCGATCGAGCTTCGCCCCGGTGGTGGTGCCAAGATGGCCCGCTCCGCGGGAGCTGCAGTTCGTCTCGTCGCCAAAGATGGCCCCAACGCGCAGCTTCGTTTGCCCTCTGGTGAAATCCGCAACGTTGACGCGCGCTGCCGCGCCACCGTCGGTGAGGTCGGAAACGCCGAGCAGAGCAACATCAACTGGGGTAAGGCTGGACGCAAGCGCTGGAAGGGTGTTCGCCCGACCGTCCGCGGTGTCGCCATGAACCCGGTGGACCACCCGCACGGTGGTGGTGAGGGTAAGACCTCCGGTGGTCGCCACCCGGTTAGCCCGTGGGGTCAGGCCGAAGGCCGCACCCGCTCGCCCAAGAAGGCCAGCAACTCTCAGATTGTTCGTCGTCGCACCGTCGGCAAGAAGCGCTAGTAGGAGATAGAACATGCCTCGTAGTCTGAAAAAAGGACCCTTCGTGGATGAGCACCTCCTGCAAAAGGTGGTTCGTCAGAACGAAGCGAACTCAAAGAACGTCATCAAGACCTGGTCTCGTCGCTCGATGATCGTGCCCGCCATGCTCGGCCACACCATCGCTGTGCACGATGGCCGCAAGCACATCCCCGTTTTCGTGACCGAAACCATGGTGGGACACAAACTCGGTGAGTTTGCCCCCACCAGGACTTTCCGCGGTCACGAAAAGGACGACAAGAAAGGCCGTCGCCGCTAAGCGGCGATAGGGAGGTAGAGACATGGTTGAGTCCCTTGCCAAGGTCCGCAACATTCGCGTGACCCCGCAGAAGGCCCGCCGCATCGTGGATCTGATTCGTGGCATGCAGGCTGAGGAAGCGCTTGCCGTTTTGAAGTTTGCTCCGCAGTCTGCCAGCGAGCCCATTGCCAAGCTTGTCGCGTCCGCTATGGCGAACGCCAAGGTCACAGCCGACAAGGATGGCGTGTTCCTGGATGACCAGGACCTCTTCATTGCTCGCGCGTTCGTGGATGAGGGAATCACGCTCAAGCGTTTCCGTCCCCGCGCTCAAGGTCGGGCATACCGCATCAACAAGCGCACCAGCCACATCACTGTCGTGCTGGCAACGCCCGACGAGGCTTCGGTCAACCCGAACCGTGAGACACAGAAGGCTGGGAAGTAAGCATGGGTCAGAAAGTTCATCCCTTCGGGTTCCGTCTGGGAATCACCACCGACCACGTGTCGCGGTGGTTCTCCGACTCCACCAAGAAGGGTCAGCGGTACTCCGACTATGTCGCCGAGGACGTGCGCATCCGCGAATTCCTGAAGAAGGAGCTCGACCGCGCCGGTATTGCTCGCATCGAGATCGAGCGGACTCGGGATCGTGTTCGCGTGGACATCCACTCGGCTCGCCCCGGAATTGTGATTGGCCGTCGTGGAGCAGAGGCTGAGCGCATTCGTGCTGACTTGGAGAAGCTCACCGGTAAGCAGATTCAGCTGAACATTCTCGAGGTGAAGAACCCCGAGAGCGAAGCCCAGCTGGTCGCTCAAGGTATTGCCGAGCAGCTCTCCGCTCGTGTGGCGTTCCGTCGCGCGATGCGTAAGGGTCTCCAGGGCGCACAGCGCGCGGGCGCCAAGGGTGTTCGTATCCAGGTTTCTGGTCGTCTCGGTGGCGCGGAAATGAGCCGCTCCGAGTTCTACCGTGAGGGACGTGTTCCGCTGCACACTCTGCGCGCCAACATCGACTACGGCTTCTACGAGGCTCGTACTACCTACGGCCGCATCGGTGTGAAGGTCTGGATTTACAAGGGCGACATCACCAACAAGGAACTGGCTCGCGAGCAGGCTGCTCAGCGTTCGCAGCGCCCTGACCGTGGTGCTCCTCGCCGTGGACCGGCTGGCGCTCCAGCCGCTGAGCCCGCAGCGGTTGCTGCAGGAGGTGCCGAGTAACCATGTTGATTCCTCGCAAAGTTAAGTTCCGTAAGCAGCACCACCCCAAGCGCGGTGGGCACGCTACCGGTGGCACCACGGTGACCTTCGGTGATTACGGCATCCAGGCCACGACGAGTGCGTATGTGACCAACCGCCAGATCGAGTCCGCTCGTATTGCGATGACCCGTCACATCAAGCGTGGAGGAAAGGTGTGGATCAACATCTACCCCGACCGCCCGCTGACCAAGAAGCCTGCAGAAACTCGTATGGGGTCCGGTAAGGGATCTCCCGAGTGGTGGGTTGCCAACGTGAAGCCTGGCCGCGTCCTCTTCGAGGTGGCTGGTGTGAGCGAAGAGTTGGCTCGTGAAGCCATGACTCGTGCGATCCACAAGCTTCCGCTGAAGGCTCGCATCATCAAGCGTGAGGAGGGCATGTAATGGCTGTGGGATCGAAAGACCTAGCACCAGCCGAGCTGGACACGTTTGAGGACGAGCGTCTCTTGGACGAGCTGCGTCGCGCCAAGGAGGAGCTGTTCAACCTGCGCTTCCAGGCTGCAACCGGTCAGCTGGACAGTCACGGACGCCTGCGCTCCATCAAGCGCGATATCGCCCGTATTTACACCGTGATTCGCGAGCGTGAACTTGGGATCCGAGCAACCCCTGCTCCGATCGAGAAGCCCGCGAAGAAGACCACTAAGAAGGCAGCGAAGGCCGAAGAGCCTGAGGCCACCGAGGAGAGTGCATAATGGCCGCCGATGTGAAGAAGGGCCACGAGTCCGCCGAACACGATGTTCGCGACAAGGACGCCCGTGGTTACCGCAAGACGCGTCGTGGATACGTCACCAGCGACAAGATGGATAAGACCATCGTCGTCGAGGTCGAAGACCGCGTGAAGCACCCCCTCTATGGCAAGGTTGTGCGCCAATCCTCCAAGGTGAAGGCCCACGACGAGGCCAACACCGCGGGTGTTGGTGACTTGGTCATCATTTCCGAAACTCGTCCGCTCTCCGCGACCAAGCGGTGGCGTTTAGTCAACATTGTTGAGAAGGCGAAGTAACCCATGATTCAGCAGGAATCCCGAGTCAAAGTTGCCGACAACACCGGCGCCAAGGAAATCTTGGCCATCCGCGTGCTCGGTGGCTCTGGTCGCCGCTATGCGGGACTGGGAGACATCATTGTTGCCACGGTGAAGGACGCTATCCCCGGCGGAAACGTCAAAAAGGGTGAGGTCGTCAAAGCTGTGATCGTCCGCACTGTGAAAGAAACCCGTCGTGCCGATGGTTCCTACATCAAGTTTGACGAGAACGCCGCGGTCATCATCAAGAACAAAGAGGGTGAGCCTCGCGGAACCCGTATTTTCGGGCCCGTGGGTCGTGAACTGCGCGACAAGCGTTTCATGAAGATCATCTCGCTGGCCCCGGAGGTTATTTAGTCATGGCGAAAATCAAGAAGGGCGACCTCGTCGAGGTTATTGCCGGTGCTAAGCAGGAGCGTGGCGGTGACCGCGGCAAGCAGGGTCACGTCATCGAGGTCCTCGCTGAACAGGACCGCGTCATTGTGGAGGGCATCAACTACGTGACCAAGCACGTTCGTGTGGGCCAGAGCCAGCGCGGAGCAAAGACCGGTGGTATCGAGACTCACGAAGCCCCCATCCACATTTCCAACGTCGCTGTCGTGGACCCCAAGTCAAAGAAACCCACCCGTGTGGGTTTTGAGACCAAGACCGTGACCAAGAACGGCGTGAAGAAGCAGGTGCGCGCGCGCATCGCGAAGAAGTCAGGAGAAGAGCTCTAATGGCAGAAGCTACCGCCGTGAGCGCAACCAGTGTCCCTCGTTTGAAGAGGGAGTACCGCGAGGTCATCATTCCTGCGTTGACCGAGAAGTTTGGGTACAAGAACCCTCACCAGGTCCCAGGCCTGGTGAAAGTTGTGGTCAACACCGGTGTCGGTGAGGCTGCACGTGACTCCAAGGTCATCGAGGGTGCCATCAAGGATCTCACCCTCATCACCGGTCAGAAGCCAGTGGTGACGACCGCCCGCAAGTCCATCGCTCAGTTCAAACTGCGTGAGGGTATGCCCATTGGGGCCCACGTCACCCTCCGCGGCAACCGCGCGTGGGAATTTGTGGACCGTCTGGTCAACTTGGCTCTTCCCCGCATTAGAGACTTCCGAGGGCTTTCGGACCGTCAGTTCGATGGAAACGGAAACTACACCTTCGGAATCACCGAGCAGTCGGTGTTTCACGAAATCAACCAGGACGACATTGATCGCGTTCGCGGATTCGACATCACCATTGTCACCACCGCAAAGAACGACGATGAGGGTCGTGCGCTGTTGTTGGCACTCGGATTCCCGTTTGCCGGTCAACAGAATTCAGAGGCCTAGCGGCCACAAGCTGACAAGGTCGGCCCGGGTGACCCCGGAGTCGAAACCAGCCAGAGAAAAGAGACAGAAATGGTAATGACAGATCCGGTCGCAGACTTGCTGACCAGACTGCGCAATGCGAACCAGGCGCAGCACGACTCCGTGTCGCTGCCGAGTTCGAAATTGAAGACCCACATCGCGGAAATCCTCGAGCGTGAGGGCTACATCGCGGGGTGGAAGGTCGACGACGCACGCGTCGGTAAGACCCTCACCCTGGATTTGAAGTATGGCCCGAACCGCGAACGCTCCATCGTGGGCATCAAGCGCGTGTCGAAGCCTGGCCTTCGCGTGTACGCAAAGTCCACCGAGATTCCTCACGTTCACGGAGGCCTCGGCGTCGCCATCTTGTCGACTTCGTCCGGTTTGCTAACCGATAAGGAAGCATCCCAGAAAGGCGTGGGTGGGGAAGTCCTCGCCTACGTGTGGTGATCTGACATGTCACG
>JBMUEW010000037.1:0-10956 GCA_049460875.1 Pontimonas sp. | reverse complement strand
GTTTGTGCTGCAACCTTGTTGTGACACTGGGCTCCAAGTGGGCTTTGGGCATCACTGCTGAGGATGGTGCCTTCTTCGCCGAAGCTCCCACGGTAAGCGCGGTGGACACGGTGGGCGCTGGCGATTGTTTTGTGGGTTACTTTGTCTCGCTAATGAGCGAGGGTAACCAGTGGCAAGGAGCATTGAAGGGTGCCGTGCACGCGGCATCCGAGAGCGTGCAGAAGCAAGGCGCACAGTCGTCCTATCCGGGACGGACTGAAGCGCCCCGATTCCTGGAAATAGCTCAGGGGAACTAACAAGTTCCACAGCGCACCAATGGTGGAGATGCCGGGAATCGAACCCGGGTCCACTACTTCGAACCACAGTCTTCTACGGGCGTAGCTTATGAAAGCGTTCTGCTTGGCCCCGCTCTTTGTCACAAGCACCTAGAACGACAGGCCCAGTATCAGTAAAGAGTCCCGATGATTCCTGACACACGCATCATCAGCAAGCCTTCATCATGACGCCAGGACCTGAACCGAAGGCGGATTCAGACTGACGGACTTGTCTGCTGCTTAGGCAGCGAGAGCGAAGTCGGTGCGCTTTGTATTGGCACCTATAGTTCGCAGAGGACATTTACGAGTTGACTCTGCATTCTCGGCCCGCTTCCCTATGGACTCACAAGCAATGTCGAAACCGATCATCCCCATGGTCCTTCACTCCCTGAGGAGAGAAGCGTGGTGGTGCGCTGTGGAATTAGCAATGAACTCACGCCGTGAGGCATCCACCACTATAGGCGGTGAGGCTATGAACCAGCTAGGGATTCCTGGTCTTTCCTGCTCCTGGTGTCGAGCAGAGCAAAGACCAAAGCCACGGTAACGAGCCCCACCACGAGCAGGACCGCGGTGGCGAAAGCATCGTGATATCGGACGCTCTGTGCAAGCGTTGTCTCCTCTGCCAGCACGAAGAAGAAAGTGGAGAGAGCGGCAGCGAGACCGATGGCGGTTCCAATTCTCTGCCCGACCTGTGCCAAAGACCCAGCGAGTCCGCCCTGTGACACCGGAATGTCCTCCAACATCAGGGTTTGGTTGGGAGAAATAACGGCTCCTCCCCCTGCTCCTGCCACCGTCATGGCAATAGCGACCGCCAGTGGCATCAAGGAATCTGGCACCGTGAACGACGCCAGCACGACCAGACCAAACCCCGCGAGAACCGCCAGGAGCCCCACCACCACCAAGGGGCGGCCTCTCTTGTGAACGACCTTTCCACTGCGATATGAGGTGTAGGCAGAAATCAAAGCAAACGGAATCGTCACCATTCCCGCGACCACCGGGGAAAACCCGAGACCCTGCTGCAGGAAAAGCGTCAACACGATGAAGGTCGCCGGCAAGGCAGCGAAATAGAAACTAGAAATCGCGATTCCGTTGCGGAAAGTCGAAATCCTGAACAACCCAAAATCGATGATGGCGACCTTTCCCCGAGCGAGATAAGCCCTCTCCCACACAAGGAACATCGCTCCCGCCACGAGCATCACCGCGAGCCACCACCAACGATCGGGATTATCCGAGCTTGTTCCCGTCGTCAGCACAAAAGGCAGCATCAAGGAGAACGTCGTGAGACCCAGCAGTGCGGTTCCCACGAGATCAAAATCTTTGACCGCTCCCGAGTTGTCCTGTGTGCGAGGCAGGAGTCGAAACGCCATAACAAGGGCCAGAACACCGAGAGGAATGTTCATGGCGAACAGCAACCGCCACCCCACGTCAGTACCGCCCACTCCGACGAGGAAACCTCCGAGGGTGGGTCCAAAAGCGGTGGAGAGACCAATGACCGCTCCAAAAACCCCAAAAGCTTGACCCCGCTCGCGACCCTGAAAGAGCTGTTGAACGAGCCCCAGGACCTGGGGCATCAAAATTCCCGCGGCGAAGCCCTGGAATATTCGGGCAGCAATCAGGAGCTCAATGGAGGGGGCAAAGGTCCCCGCAGCGCTGGCCAGGGTGAAGAGCACGAGTCCCAGAAGAAACATGGACCGCCTCGAGTAGAGGTCACCGATACGACCCGAAGGGACGAGGAGCAGGCCAAAAGCGAGGACAAAACCGGAGAGCAATAACTGAACCTCCGTCGCTCCAGCCCCCAGCACATCGCTAATCGCGGGGATGGCGACATTGATTTTGGCCAGATCGAGAATCGTGAGCGATGCAACACCCACCGCAACCGCGTATGCACGCCATCTGGTGCGGTCGCCGGAGAGATTAATGGGTTCAGTGACCGGAGGACCTGAGAGCTTCGACATGCTCCCTCCAGCCTACGCCTCCAGGGGCCTGCTACTCGCCGAGCTTGCGCCTTGTCGCCATCGCGCGAGCTGCTTCACGATCATCCTGTTTCTTTCGAAGCGTCTGACGCTTGTCGTATTCGCGCTTGCCTTTGGCCACAGCTATTTCGACTTTTGCTTTGCCATCGAGGAAATACAGTTTCAGAGGAACCAGTGTGTACCCGCCGGCCTGAACCCGGTGGGCGAGTTTCAGGATCTGGTCTTTATGGAGCAGCAACTTGCGCTTTCGCCGTGGCGGATGATTGGTCCAGGTTCCCTCGTTGTATTCCGGTATGTGGACAGCCTCCAACCATGCCTCGCCACCATCGACGGTGGCATAGGCATCCACCAAAGAAGCTCTCCCCTGTCGGAGGGACTTAACTTCAGTCCCGGTGAGAACGATTCCCGCCTCATAAGTGTCCTCAATGGCGTAGTCGTGCCGTGCTTTGCGATTGGTGGCCACCACTTTTTCTCCACTATCTTTGCCCATGGTGCCACCTCCTTCACTTGAGCCCCAGAGCGAACCCAGGCAGCGCCCTTCGGCGCTGAACCAGCCCCACAGTCTAGCGTCAGGGCACCTTCTGGCCCTAGGGCAGATGGAGCTCTACGCCCGCAGATACCGCGTAATCGAGATGTAGGAAGCGACGATAGCGAGTCCAATACCCGTCGCGAAGAGGAACGGCATCGTCGCGAAGGCATCCGTATTGGTGACAAACACTGTTGTGGGCAAGGCTTCGGTTAGGTATCCCTGGACGAAGAATCTCACGATTCCCCACACCGCCAATGACGCGAGAGCAGCACCGAGCGCTGCGGCCACAATTCCCTCGAGAACAAACGGTGTCTGGATAAAGCGATTCGACGCTCCCACCAGTCGCATAATGGCAAGCTCCCGCCTCCTCGAGAAGGCACTGAGCCGAATGGTGGTCGCGATGAGAAGGGCAGCAGCGACCAACATCAAAGCGGCCACAGCGACAGCAGTGAGGCTGCCCGCGTTCAGTAGAGCAAAGATCTGGTCGAGATAACTGCGTTGATCAATGACACTCTCCACACCGGGCAAACCAGAAATCGACTCAAAAATGAGTACACTCTGCTCTGGGTCTACCAAGTTCACCCAGAAAGTTTCGGGAAGGAGCTCCGGCGAGACCAAATCAACCACAGCGCTGTCTGCGAACTGCTCCCGAAAGTTCGCGTACGCCTGCTCCCGGTCCTCAAAATAGAAGCGGTCGATATAGGGCGCTAGTGTGGCGGATTCCAATCGCTGCTCGATAGCCAGCTTCTGATCGGGACTCGCCGCTTGCTGGTCACACCCGCCAAGCGTCGAGAAGTCGGTGCACATATAGATGGCAACCTGAGCCCGGTCAAACCAGAACGATTTCATCTGGTTGATTTGGGCTTGCAAGAGAATCGCTGTTCCGACGAATGTGAGCGAAATAAAGGTCACCAACACGATGGAGACCACCATCGAGAAATTGCGGGAAAGACCAGTTGCTACTTCGCGAAGGACAAAGCCCAATCTCACGCTCGCAGCTCCCAGGGGAACGGCGCAGCAATATCATCAGGATCTGATGGTGCCGGTCTAATCGGTGTCGGATCTGCGAGAGCCATCTCCTCGGTGATCACAGGGATCGGCGCTGTGTCCATTTCACCCAGCGGAATCGCGCTGGTTTCGTAGCCGCCCTGATGCTCGTCACGAACGATGCGTCCTCCCGCAATTTCAATCACGCGGCGCTGCATCTGGTTCACGATTCCTGAATCGTGAGTCGCCATGATCACAGTCGTTCCTGAGGCGTTGATGCGAGAGAGCACGTTCATGATTCCAGCACTCGTCGCGGGATCAAGATTCCCGGTCGGCTCATCGGCGAGCATGATGGCTGGCTTGTTGACCGCAGCACGAGCAATAGCGACGCGCTGCTGCTCACCGCCGGAGAGCTCATGGGGGTAATTCTTGGCCTTTGCCGCCAATCCCACGGTTTGCAAAATATCGGGGACTGCATCGTGAATGAACCCCGCACTCTTACCAATCACCCGCAGGGAGAACGCAACATTGTCGAAAACGGTCTTTTGAGGAAGAAGGCGAAAATCCTGAAAAACCACACCCAGGCTTCGCCTGAATTGGGGGACCTTGCGACTGGGAATTCTCCTGAGATCCTGGCCCAAAACGTGCACATTTCCGGCGCTCGGTCGCTCTTCTTTCAAAATAAGCCGGAGAAAACTGGATTTGCCTGACCCGGACGCCCCCACGAGGAAAACGAACTCTCCCGCGCCGATATCGACGCTCACATTACTCAGGGCAGGCTTCGGCGCACCCCGATACATTTTGGACACGTCTTCAAACAGAATCATGGCGCCTCAAGCCTAAATTCGGCGCTCTCGTAAACCCCCTTACGACACCCGGTCGGCGCTTTTGCGCCAGCGGATACCCGCCTGCAAGAAACCATCCAGATCGCCATCAAATACAGCGCTCGGGTTGTTGACCTCATACTCCGAGCGAAGGTCTTTCACCATCTGATACGGAGCTAGAACATAGCTTCGCATCTGGTCCCCCCAGCTCGCGGTGATGACCCCCGCTAGCTCTTTCTTTTTTGCCGCTTCCTCCTCGCGTTGCAACAGGAGCAGCCGGCTCGTCAAAACCCGCAGCGCAGCGGCGCGGTTTTGGATTTGGCTTTTCTCGTTTTGGCAGCTGACGACGATTCCCGTCGGGATATGGGTTATCCGAACGGCAGAATCCGTGGTGTTCACCGACTGTCCTCCAGGACCGGAGGATCGAAATACATCGACTCGGATATCAGACTCTGGAATCTCAATTTCTGTGGCTTCTTCCATCAACGGAACAACCTCGACTGCGGCAAAAGAGGTTTGGCGCTTACCCGCCGAGTTGAACGGACTCATCCGGACAAGTCGGTGGGTCCCTGCCTCCACGCTGAGAATTCCAAAGGCATAGGGAGCGTCGATCTGCAGTGTTGCGCTCTTAATTCCCGCTTCTTCGGCATAACTGGTGTCCAACACAGTGGCTTTGTGACCGTGAGCGTCTGCCCATCGCACATACATGCGCAACAGCATCTCGGCGAAGTCAGCGGCATCGACACCGCCTGCCCCCGCTCTGATCGTGATGATGGCGGGTAAGGCGTCATAGTCGCCATCCAAGAGAGTTGAGATTTCCATCTCACCCAAGAGTCGCTCCAGCTCATCGAGCTCCGAGTGCACTTCCTGAGCGGATACCTCGTCTCCAGCTTCCTTGGCCATATCCACCAACACATCGAGGTCATCCAGACGTCGGGAGACATCGGCGACGCGCGCCAACTCGCTCTGCCGATGGCTGAGCGCACTCGTCACCTTTTGTGCATTCTCGGTGTCGTCCCACAGGTTAGGAGCGGAAGCCTCCGTGGAGAGGCGATCGATGTCCTGTTGGAGTCTCGACGGGTCAACGACAGCCTCGATAGTCGAGAACGTCGAGCGAAGAGCACCAATTCTGGCGGACACGTCGAGGTCGGTCATAGCCCCTTCAGACTAGCCGAGCGACTAGAAGCTTGAGCTTGGCAGATCTTTCTCGTCGTTGGCAATCGCCTCGACAAGTCTCGTGGCAACAGCGTCAGGGCTTAGCCCCTGAGGAAATGCTGGCGCTACTCCTGCCAACGGGTGCTTCGAGAGCTCTGTTTCGGTGTGCCCGGGTCTGGCATCCATCAATCGAATACCGGAGCGACGAAGCTCACGGCCGGCCGCAATTCCATAGGCGTGCAGAGCCGACTTGACCGCTGAATAAGCAGCAATACCCGCTGTGGGGGATTCTGCGACCACCCCACTCAGGGTCACGGCGAACGGCGAACCTCCCGACTGGGCACTGGTCGCGAGAGCGGGCGTAGCTTCTCGCAGCAAGCTCATCCATCCCCTTGTGTTGACCTGCCATAAGCGCTCCAGAACCTCGTCGGAGAGCTCGGTCGTGGCACCAAAGGCCACAGCACCCGCCGCGTAGATAACGCCATCGAGTTTTCCGTGTGCACTGAGAGCGCTCGCCACCATGTGGGCGGGAATTCCTGGCCTGGTGACATCGCCGGCTACGCGCGACCCATCGATGCCTAATGCCTCGAGGCGCCCTCCATCGCGGGCGGCGAGAGTCAATACAGCGCCCCGGTCTCCAAGCAATCGAGAGATCTCGCGGCCGAGTCCGCCGGTCGCCCCGACGACGAGAATGGAAGCGCCTTGGATGTCTGTCATGCGCTTCATCGTCACAGAGAAAGCTCCACGTATGCCGAGAGGGCTCACCTCAGAAAAGTTTGCGCTCTCGAATCAACCTCTATCCGAAGACCATCAGGGAAGAAATAGGAGATGACCGGAGGCGACCACAGACTCGAGAGTGAGCTCCTCGGGACAGAGCAGTACGGTCATGCCTTCACTGTGGTGCAGTGGTGGCGTGGGCGGAGGAATTTATCCCCAGCTAAATCCCGAGAACCGCTCCTGCCACCAGGAAATATATGACAAGTCCGGTCGCATCAACCAATGTGGTGACCAGTGGTGCGGAAATCACTGCCGGGTCAATACTGAGAGCCCTCGCCATCAAGGGCATCAACGATCCGACGGTGGCGGCCCATATACACACGAGAATGACAGAGACACCGACGACCAGCCCCACCGAAACGCCTGCCACAATCCAGCCCGCCCCAAATGCCAGAGACCCCCGCCCGACCCCGAGCAGCAAACCCACCCTAGATTCACGCCAGGCGACTCGGAGCGCGTCCGAGGGCCTCACTTCGCCCACCGCGAGGGCCCGCACGGCGCTTGTTGCGGCCTGAGAGCCAACATTTCCCCCTGTTCCCACCAGGAGAGGGATGAAGAGAGCAAGCGCGGTCACGGCCTCGAGCGAGGTCTCAAAAAGCTGAAGCACCGAGACAGTCAGGGTCGCTGCCACAATCAGGATTAGCAGCCACACCACTCTCAGACCCGCAAGCCGAATAGGGCTGGTGGAGAGGTAGTGGTCGGTGGAGGGAAGAGACGCTGCCTGCCTGGCAACATCCTCGGTATCGGCTTCTTCAATGAGCTCCAGCGCGTCATCCACCGTGAGAACGCCCAAGACACGAGTCTCAGAGTCCACAACAACAAGTCCCAATCGGTTGGTTTCTTGAACGAGCCGTGCGGCCCCTTCCGCGTCATCGGTGGCTGCCAGAGTGGGGGCGTTCTCGTCCGCAAGATCCCCCGCGGTCAATTCCTCATCAGCCAACACCACCTGGCTGAGCCCCATCACGCCCACAAGTTTTCTGGAGCGATCGACCACCGCCAAGATGTCTATTGTCTCGGCATCTTGGCCTTTGCGCTTAATGGTCTTGACGATGTCGGAAACCGGCGTTGACTCGGGAACGGTCACCACCTCGGGACTCATCACGCGCCCCACCGAGCCCTCTGGGTAGCCGAGCAGCGATGCTGTCATCGCGCGCTCTTTGGGACTGAGCCCCTGGAGCACGCGGTGAACAAAGGTGGCGGGTGCTTCGCCCAGCATCCGGGCTCGATCATCGGGATCCATCGACTCGAGAGTGTCGCGGAACGCCTGGTCCCGCATGCCATTCAAGAGCTCTTGTTTCTCTCGCGTTCCTAGCTCCTCAAAAACCTCCAGTGCCCGGTCGCGATTGAGTAGGCGCCACACCAACGCCGATTGAACAGAATCAAGCCGGGTGAACTCCTCAGCGATATCGTGTGGGGCTCGCTCTTCTAACCACGTGGCAATGTTGCCGACGTTGCCACTGGCCACTGCGTCTCGGAGCGCCGGGTCCTCTGTCTCGTCCATTTAGGACTCTCCTTCGGACTCAGCCAAGCTCATTGCTGTGAGGGCTTGGGAGTGTTGCTGAGCATCGACGACTACCCGGTACGACTGGGCGATCACCTGCTGCATGGAGCGATAGAGGCGCTTGGGACCCTTGGAAAAGGTAAACAGGAGCATTCCTACGACCATTCCCACACCGGCACCTATGAAGAGTCCGCCGATAATCGGAGTAATCACATCGGTGGGGCTAAAGATGACAAAAACCAAGCCCGCGAGGACACCGAGCCAGGAACCACTCATCGCGGAGGACAAGGCCGCCCGACCGTAGCCAATTTTTCCCGTCACGCGCTCCACCAAGGTCACATCCGCGCCGACAATCGAGAGGGCCCCGGCAGGGACCCCCTGCGTCACCAACGAGTTCACCAAGTCCTGGGCTTCCGGGTACTCAGGAAACGTCGCGAGGGTTTCGCCATCAGGAATTCGGAAAGCAGCATCTGCCCGACGCCCCCCGAAGCGATTGGTCTGACTCACCCCACCATTCTCCCACCCAGCAGGCTTAGGCTTGGCACCAACGCTTCGTGAGGGGTTTTCGTGACGGTTACAGTCGAGACCATCGAGAAAGCTCTCGCCACCGTGATTGACCCTGAGCTGAGGGCTCCCCTCACCGAACTCGACATGGTCGAGAGCATCGAAGTCACCGATACCACGGTGTCGGTGAGTGTTCTGCTGACAATCGTGGGCTGCCCAGCGGCTGCCGCTATTGAACGTGATGTCCGGCAGGCTCTGGAGAGTGCCTCGGAGGGGCTCTCGGTCGACCTCACGATGGGAGTGATGAGTCCAGAGCGGCGAGAAGCCCTGGTCACGAGGCTTCGCTCCAGAAACAAGACCCACCGTGCATTCTCTCCCGACTCGCTCACCAGGGTGATTGCGGTTACCAGCGGTAAAGGTGGTGTGGGGAAATCCTCGATCACTGTGAATCTGGCGGCCGCGATTACGGCGGAGGGTTTCCGAGTCGGGATTATCGATGCCGACGTGTTCGGGTTCTCAATTCCCGGCCTTCTGGGACTGGAGGGAACGACCCCGACCCGGATCGATGACATGATTTTGCCACCCGTCGCCTTCGACATGAAGGTGCTGTCCATCGGCATGTTCCTGGAGACCGACCAGGCCGTGGCCTGGCGAGGTCCACTCCTCCATCGAACCCTGGAGCAATTTCTCACCGAGGCCTACTTTGGCGACCTTGATTTCCTCCTACTCGATATGCCTCCTGGGACAGGCGATATTGCCATTTCCGTGGGGCAACTACTCCCTCACGCAGAGATTGTCGTGGTCACCACCCCGCAAAAGTCAGCTGCCGATGTGGCGTGGCGATCTGGTGATGTGGCTCGCCAAACCGGTCAAAAAGTTGTGGGTGTGATTGAAAACATGGCCAAGACCACCCTGCCCGATGGCAGCGTTCTTGATGTCTTTGGTTCGGGTGGTGGGGAAGAAACCGCTAGACGATTGGGCGTTCCGCTTCTGGGAAGCGTTCCGCTTTCGACAGAGCTGCGCATTGCAGGAGATGTGAGTGTTCCGCTCGTGATGAGCACTCCTGATGGGGCCGTGTCCCAGGAGATTTCTCGAATCGCTCTGGGGATTATCCAGGGTGGCGAGTCTCTCGCCGGAAAAAAACTGCCCCTGGCTTAGGAGGCGTCAGGGTCGAAAGGGGCAGGCGTTCCCTGCTTCAGGCGCTTTCGCTTCTGATAGGCGGATTCCATCACCACGGGTGAACTGGCAACCTCGGCTGATGGTGTCGACGCTGGGCTCTCCTGGAGAGCTTCCCGGATGATCCGCCGAGGGTCATACTGCCTGGGGTCGAGCTTTTTCCAGTCCATATCGTCAAAGTCTGGCCCTAGCTCGTCGCGCATCCGGTCTTTAGCGCCAGAGGCCATATCCCTCAACTGGCGAACAAGCCGACCAAATTGGGCTGAATAGGCAGGAAGTCGGTCCGGACCAATCAAAAACAGCGCGATGATTCCAATCACGAGTAGCTTTTCGATGGTTAGACCAAATGACACCCCTTCACAATAACCGGAACACCGAGGGTCCAGCCCTAGGCTTCCTACCAAGCGATGACAAGGGAGAGGTATGTCAGACAAAGAACTCAGCTGGCGCTTTATCGAAGAGCGCGTGGGTGAGGACGCTGACATTGAGCGCGCTCGCAAAGCTTCCCTCGAACACGGAGTTGACCCCATCACGGCTAGTGCCGGTCAATACATCGCCACCATCGCCACCTCACTGAACGCCACCAGCATCATCGAGGTGGGAACAGGGCTTGGCGTGGGAACACTGTGGCTCGCCCAAGCCTGTCCTGATGCCCACATCACTTCCATCGATTCCGAACTTGATCACCACGTGAGTGTTCGCGAGATTTTGACGGAATCGGAGATTCCTTCGTCGAGGGTGCGCCTGATTACCGAAAAAGCCCTTGACGTCCTCCCCAAAATGAACGAGGCCAGCTACGACCTCGTCGTTATCGATGCAGACTTCCAGAATGTGCAGGCCTATGTTGACCACGCACTATCGCTCGTGAAGCCACGGGGAAGCGTCATTGTTGTCGGAGTTCTGGGAGATGATTTGGTCGCCGATCCCGCAAAGCGAGACGACAAGACATCGACCTATCGCTGGCTACTGAAAGCTCTCGAGGACCGTGACGACGTCGTATACACGGTCAACTTGATCGGCGATGGACTCGTCCACATCGTCCGAGTACCCTAGCTCCGGGTTACTTTCCGAGAGCCCCTGCCAGCTGGTCGTGAAGCTCCTGCGCTTCGGCGTCATTGACCGAAACCACGAGACGTCCTCCACCTTCTAGAGGGACCTTCACATTAATCAGACGGCCCTCTTTGACAGCCTCCATGGGTCCATCACCGGTTCTGGG
>JBMUEW010000036.1:0-11668 GCA_049460875.1 Pontimonas sp. | reverse complement strand
CTCGAATCACCGTTCTCCAGGAGCTCGGGGTCGAAGTGATCGTCCGTAGGCCACTCACCCTGCCACGGGCCAACACCCCAGGTTGTTGCCTCAGGGTGTGGGTTATCGGTGTTCACATCTCCCAGCCTAGGCACCCGATAGCCTTTCCCCTGTGTCCACCTCCCCTTGGGATCCACAAGGTCCCTCCCGCATCATCGCAGGCGACAACCTGGAGTTAATGCGGTCTCTTCCAGACGAATCGTTCACCCTCGTGTACATGGACCCGCCCTTCAACACAGGTCGCACCCAACAGAGAATCACCTCATCCGCTACCTCATCGTCGACGTCCACTCGAGCAGGTTTTGGTGGGAGAACCTACGACTTCTCGCTCAAATCGGTCACCAGCTATGACGACTCTTTTGAGGACTATTGGCAGTTTCTCGCTCCGCGAGTCATGGAGGCGTGGCGACTGTTGTCACCTCAGGGCACCCTGTATCTGCACCTGGACTGGCGTGAAGTGCACTACGCAAAAGTCGCACTCGATCAAATGGTGGGGCGAGAGAACTTCCTGAATGAAATCATCTGGGCCTACGACTATGGGGCAAAGTCAAAGACTCGTTGGCCCACCAAACACGACACCATCCTCGTCTACGTGAAGGACCCCTCCTTCTACATCTTCAATAGCGACCAGGTGGACCGAGAGCCCTACATGGCTCCCGGTCTCGTCGATGAAGAGAAAGCCGCGCGAGGAAAACTTCCCACCGATGTCTGGTGGCACACCATCGTGTCACCCACGGGCAAAGAGAAGACCGGCTACGCCACACAAAAACCTCTCGGTGTGTTGCGACGCATCATCCAAGCATCGTCCCGGCCCGGCGACTGGGTACTCGATCCGTTTGCGGGGAGTGGAACCACGGGCCATGCCGCGGCCGACCTCGGACGAAAGTTCGTCGTGATGGACTCCAACCCAGAAGCGCTCTCAATTATGGAAACCAGACTGGCTCGCTACCTGACTTAGCGCAGCGAGGTAGTGAAGCTCTCGCCGCTGTCGGAATAAACGAAGCAGTAAACGCCCCGCTCGCCGGCGTCCCACTGCTCTTTCGTCACCGGATAGGAATACGCGGTGCGCAAGTCTGAATACTCCTTGGCTACCTCGATGTTGATGAGATCTCTGACATCACAGATCTCCCTGGCATCAGCGAGCACGGCGGCCTCGCCCGGGTATTCCTCGTCGGCATCAGCGGAAAGAAGCTCCGCGCGAACAAGCTCCGCGGTGTGCGGAGAGGTGCACCCCACTACATCAAACTCTTCGGCGAAAGCATCCGAGAAGCGGCCTATGCACTCACCACCACGGAGCTCATCCCAGGCCCAGGTGCCGGGAGCTTTACTCGGGGGTCCTAGTTCGGGGAACTCCACCGCTTGCTCCACAACCTCTTCGGTTTCCGGTTCTGCGATGGGTTCGGGTGAACCAACACTCTGCCCCCACCAAAATGCGCCGCCCCACAGCGCCAACACCACAAGAGTTCCGAGTACCCAGAGGCTGACAAAGATGGTCTGACCCCGAGGAGTATCCGTGAGTCGAGGATGTGGCGGAGAGCCCGAATCAGTGGTGTCCGACATTCATAAACCCAGGTCGCCCAGTCGCAGAGCGGCACGGTAGGGATACCCGGCTTCTTCGATGATGCGATCCGCGCCGGTGTTGCGATCGACCACCACGCACACCGCGACGACTTCACCGCCGGCGTTTTCGATGGCTCTTGCGGCCTTAAGCGGTGACCCACCAGTTGTCGACGTGTCCTCCACCACGACGATGCGCTTGCCCTTGACATCGGGTCCTTCGATCTGTCGACCCCTACCGTGATCTTTGGGCTCTTTTCGCACCACGAGCGCGTCATACGTTTTTCCCGCGAGCACTCCACGATGCATGATTGCGGACGCAATCGGATCTGCGCCCATCGTGAGTCCGCCGATGGCATCCACGGGCTCAAATTCCTCCACGAGCTCCAGCATGACCTCACCAATGAGCGGAGCGACACGATGATCGAGACTGACCTGACGCAAATCGACATAGAAGGAGGCTTTTTGACCACTGGTCAGAGTGAAGTCTCCGTGATGGACCGCTTCCTGGGAAATGAACTCGATGAGCTGGTCTCTCGCGCTGTCCACCAGCCCAGTCTAGCTTCGCGCTTTAGGCTTGATTTATGAGAATCGCGACCTGGAACGTCAATTCCATTCGAACCAGGAAAGATTTCGTGATTGATTTCCTTCATAACGCCGACATCGACGTGGTACTCATGCAAGAGACAAAATGTCGCGATGACCAGTTCCCCCTCGATGACTTTGAGAGTGCCGGCTATGAGGTAGCCCACTACGGGTTGAACCAATGGAATGGGGTGGGAATCGCTTCCCGTCTACCTATCCACGATGTCGAGCAAGGCTTTTCCGGTATGCCGGGATTTAGCAAGAACCCTGACGAAGAACCCTCTGCAGAAGCCCGTGCCATTTCTGCCACCGTGGATGGCGTTCGCCTGTGTTCGGTCTATGTCCCCAATGGTCGAGCTCTCGATGACCCTCATCTTGACTACAAACTCCGGTGGCTCGAGGCTCTGGCGGAGCACTATCGCGCCTACCAAGCCCAAGCAGATGCTCTGCCGGTTGCCATTGGAGGAGACTTCAATATCGCCCCCGAAGATTCTGATGTGGGAGATCCTGCTTTCCTCGTTCCGGGAACCACTCACACCTCTGCGCAGGAAAGAGAGGCTCTACAACGCTTTTTGGGGCGAGCCGGACTCCAGGACACCGTGCGGCCACTAGTCCCCTCGGGCTACACGTACTGGGATTACAAGCAAGGAAAATTTCCCAAAGACCACGGCATGCGCATCGACTTCATCTTTGGCTCCGATTCTTTTGCCTCACAAGTGACCCATGCCTCCATTGAGCGGTCTCAACGACAGGGAGATGGGCCCAGCGACCACGTTCCGGTTGTCGTGGAAATCGGTATCGAGGACGATTTCGATCGTCCGATGGTGTTCTAAACCGGAGCGAGAAGCAACGCCAATCCGATCATGACTGGCAATGACACAAGCGTGGTGAGCACGACGGAGTCCCTCGCGAGCGGGGTAGCTACGTGATAGCGCTGGGAGTAGTTGAAAACATTCTGAGCGCTCGGTAGCGCGGCAAGAATGACCACCGTGAACAGCGCATGGTCATCCAGTGAAAACACGAAGACTCCGAGAAGCCACGCAATGAGCGGCATCACACTGAGTTTGATGATGGCTGCCACGGCGATTTCTCGTCGGAACTCCCGCGCCTCCCACAAGCGTTGAGACGCCAGTGATAACCCCAGTGCAAAAAGAAGCGTGGGAACAGCAGCTTGGCCCAGCAGATCAAGTGGCTCATGGATGATGTCCGGCAACTCCAGATCCCACCAGGAGACCACAACACCCAGAATCGAACCGATGATGAGTGGATTACGGATGGGACCAGACAGAATCCTTCGCCCCGACAGTGAACCATGGCTGCTGATATCCAAGATGGTCAGGGCAACCGGAGACATCACGATCAACTGAAACAACAGCACCGGGGCAGCAAGCGCGGGATCGCCCAAAATGTATGCGGCTAAGGGCAACCCAATATTGTTCGAGTTCACGTAAGAGGCAGCCAATCCCCCCACGGTGAGCCGACCCGCTCCCCTGACCCTCGAGACCATGGCTATCACGACATACAGGACTAGTGCTCCCGTTGCTGCCAGCGCCGAGACCGGAAGGAGGTCTGAGAACAAGATATGTATGTCGGCATCGCCCAGAACAATAAATAGCAGGGCGGGAGAAAAGACGAAAAACGCTGCTTTCGAGAGCACGTCAAGCGCGGTGGGACCCAGTATCCCTATGCGCCCAGTCACATAGCCGGTCGCCACCACCAGCGTCACTATCGCGAAACCCACAAAAACTTCGGTCACGAGGGATAAGTCTGCTCTATTCCAGAGCACTCAGGCGTCACGCAAGAAAATTGCGCAGAGCTCGAAAAAGACGCACCAAGATGGCGCATAAAACACCCATGCGCACCAATTCCTCGACCTACACTCATCCCAACACGTGAGGAGAGTGACATGTCGATGGTGATGGATCGAGTATCGCCCAACCTCAGCAGCCTTGTCACTCATGCGTCGTGGCTGCAGGTCAAGGACGCCTGCATCACCTTGCAAGGAATCCAAGCGAAGGACGGCAGCGTTCCTCGGGCTAAAGACCACGCCCTCGCGAGCAGCGCAGTGTCGTCACTCACGGAGGGAATAGACGCTCTCCGGAGCTACTTCGCCCACGATGAGGATTACCTTCGAGCAGTCATCGCTGAGTGTCAGGGCTGGGAAGCCGGAGGGTTTGGAACTCCTGACTTTTATGACTCTCTCAACCTGTTCCACCCCGAGCAGACACGAGTCGATGGGACCATCCACCTCGTGGTCTTTCCCATGTACACCCAGAACGGTTCGACCAACCGTTTCTTTGAGGCGGTGTTGTGCCAAACGATCTGGCCAGATTTCGTCTCAGCACTGGAGGCTGACCACTACAGCAACGCCTTGTTCGTTCCTGTCCGTTTCCTCGACTACACGCCGGGATATGACACCAACTCCGCGGTCTTGTTTCCCGAGTCTGTCGCGGTGACACCCCGCGTCCCTGACGGCTCTCCCGAGGGAACCTCGCCGACGCTGCCCGCCTTCACCTGGGGCGCCATCTTTGCCGACCGAGAGGCTGCACGATTCCGCTCTGTTGTTCGTCACGCCATCGAGATTACGAAGCTCGACCTTCCGGCAGAGGCACAAGAACTTCTCGATGACCAGAACCTGACCGAAAAAACCTTCGTGATGTGGGATCTCATCCACGACCGCACCCACATGCGTGGAGACCTTCCCTTCGACCCCTTCATGATCAAACAACGGATGCCCTTCTATCTCTATGGACTCGAGGAACTCCGGTGCGACCTCACGGCATTCCGCGAAGCGGTGTCCCTCCTGCGCGCCAAAAAAACCGACTCGGTGACGAGGAAACACGCTCAACTCGTTCTCTACGCAGTCGTCTTCGATCGAATCTTCCGCTTTCCCCTCACCGGAAGCAGGGTTCGCAACTACGACAGTGTCGCTGGGCAGCTCCTTTTTGCTTGGCTCCACCAACACGGTGTTCTGCACTGGACCGATACTCAGTTGAGCATCGACTGGGAGGCCATGCCCGATGTCGTCGTGCAACTCTCTGATCGCATCAACGAGTTGTATTGGAAAAGTATCGACCGACCCAAGATCGTGCACTGGTTAGAAGCTCACAAACTCCTCACCGAGGTTCTCTCACCCCACCCTGCCTCGCACTTCCTCGCTGGAACCGTCCCCCTCGATGGCGCCCCATCGGAGATCACCGATCACGTCTTGGATGATGAGTTCCCGCTATCCATGTTCTACGAAGCACTCGGCAAGAAACTCGGCCCCACCATCCAGGCAACAGCGGGAATTACCGGAGCTCGGGTCTAGGCCCTCGAGAGCTGTCAAGATAGTCACGTGAGACTGCACGATCCCCACTGGAGAGGCTTCGCCAGCGACAACTATGCCGGCGTGCACCCCGAGGTTTTGCAAGCACTCACCGATGCCAACGAGGGTCATCAAGTCTCCTACGGCGAAGACGACTACACCACGAAACTGACTGACGTTATTCGCGAACACTTTGGTGCCCGGTCTGAAGTGTTTCCCGTGTTCAACGGAACGGGAGCCAACGTGCTCTCGCTGACCGCGATGATGCCTCGGTGGGGTGCAGTCATTTGTAGCTCCCTTGCTCACATTCACACCGACGAAGGTGGTGCGCCAGAGCGGGTGTCCGGTCTCAAGCTCTACCCCGTCTCCCACCACCAGGGAAAAATCACACCCGAGGACATCGCGACCGAGGCGTTTGGTTTCGGGGATGAGCACCGTGCCCAACCAGCCGTGGTGTCGATCACCCAAAGCACAGAGCTCGGAACCGTTTACACGCCCTCTGAGGTCAAGGACATTGCCGATTTCACTCACGATCACGGGATGCTTCTCCACATGGATGGAGCGCGCCTCTGGAATGCGGCGGCCAGCCTTGGGGTGCCCTTTTCAGCCTTCACCAGCGATGTGGGCGTGGACATCGTCAGCCTCGGTGGTACGAAGAACGGAATCATGGGCGCCGAAGCCATTGTGGTCATCAATCCCGACGCCGTCGACGGTCTGATTTACCTGCGGAAGATGAGTATGCAGCTCGCGAGCAAGATGCGCTTTGTTAGCGCACAGCTTCTCGCACTCTTTGAGAACGGCCTGGGTCTTCGTTCCGCCACACACGCGAACACGATGGCACAGAGGCTCAGAAACTCTCTCGAAGAGGGCATCGCCTCAGGAGCGCTTTCAGGGTTGAGCTTCAGCGCACCGACCCAGGCCAACGCGGTCTTTGCCGTTCTCGACCCGGAGGTGTCCGATCGAATCCGACAGACATTCCGTTTCTATGACTGGGATCGGTCAGTAGGAGAGGTTCGTTGGATGTGTTCTTTTGACACTACCGAAGAAGACATCGAACGGTTTGTCGAGACGATTACCGCAGAGCTTCAGGCGTAGCGGGCACTCCCGCCGACAATCTCAGACAGACCTTTGCGCACCCGGGGCTTAGCCTCTCTCTCCTGTAATTTCTCAGGAAGATCAGCAGGGTCACCGAGAGAGCCCACGGCCATTAGAGTCACTACCCGCTGGGATGAATCAATCCCCAGCTCACGACCCAATGCCTGAGCATCAAACCCGCTCATCTGGTGAACCATCAGGCCCTCCGCAGTCGCCTGAACGGTGAAGTGCGCGATAGCTTGCCCCAGATCGTAAATCGCGTGAGATTGCGGGTTTCCTTCCGGATCCACCACCGACGCGATGTTGGCCACCACAACTGCAGCGTGCTCTGCCCACACCTGGTTCCCCGAAGCCATAGTCGCCACAATCGTGTGGAAAACCTCATCACCGCGGAAACCCACCACAAAAGACCAGGGTTGAGAGTTACCAGAAGACGGTGACCAGCGAGCAGCCTCGAACGCGGGTCCCAACCGAGTCTCATCGAGGACTTCCTCACGATCGAATGCGCGAGGACTCCACCGGGACTCGAGAACGTCGGTCAGAGCAAACTCGTGAGGTTCGTGATCGTGGCTCATGGGAATCCTTTCTGGCTTTACTTAGGTAACAGTGAAGGTCGGGGAACTATTCCATAGCGAAACGCTGGACTCGCAGACCGGACCCATCATCGGCGATGTCAACTTTCACGGTGTCGCCGTCGTGAATCTCACCTGCGAGGAGGGCTTTGGCCAGTCGATCATCGATTTCTTTTTGCATCAACCGACGCAGTGGCCGTGCTCCATAGATCGGGTCGTATCCGTTGTCCGCAAGCCACAAGCGGGCCTCGGGAGTGACAGCCAAATCAAGACGTCGATCAGACAAGCGACTTTGCAGTCGATCGACCGTAATTTCGACAATCTGGCCCAGGTCCTCCGCGGTCAAAGTGGAGAAGACCACAATGTCGTCGAGTCGGTTTACAAATTCCGGCTTGAAAGCCCGGCGGACTTCCTCGCGAACCGAGTCAACCTTCTGCTCCCACGGCACCCCCTCCTCGATGAGGTAGGAGGAACCGAGGTTTGACGTCAAAATCAGAATCGTATTGCGGAAGTCCACAGTTCGACCTTGACCATCGGTCAAACGCCCATCATCGAGCACCTGAAGCAGCAAATCAAAAACCTCGGGATGAGCTTTTTCGACCTCGTCCAACAGAATCACCGAGTAGGGGCGGCGGCGAACGGCTTCGGTCAGCTGGCCGCCCTGCTCATATCCGACATACCCGGGAGGCGCACCAATCAACCGCGAGACCGCGAACTTCTCGCCGTACTCGCTCATATCGATACGGACAAGAGCCTTCTCGTCATCAAACAAGTAATCGGCAAGCGCTTTGGCCAGCTCCGTCTTACCCACACCGGTGGGTCCGAGGAACAGGAATGACCCCGTGGGTCGACCAGGATCGCTCAACCCTGCCCGGGTGCGGCGCACTGCTTCGCTGACCGCACTCACGGCGTCTTTTTGACCCACCAAACGTTTGGCAAGTTCGCTCTCGAGGTGGAGCAGACGCTCGGTTTCCCCTTGGGTGAGTTTGTCTACCGGGATTCCGGTCCATGCGGCAACGACCGCAGCGATATCTTCATCGGTGACTTGGTCGTTAACCATGCGGTCATCACTGCGCTCAGCGCTTTCCGCTTTCTGAATCGACTCCTCAATACCGGGGATGACCTCATAGTTGAGCTTGGAGGCAGCTTGATAGTCGCCTTCGCGCATGGCCCTATCGAGTTCGATGCGAGCTTCGTTAAGTTTGGTTTTGAGCTCACCCACATCCTGAAGCGAAGCCTTCTCAGCGGCCCAGCGCTCTTGCAGGGCGTCGAGCTCTTTACCTTTAGCCTCGAGGTCCTCGCGGAGTTTCTTCAGACGCTCCTTGGACGCGTCGTCCTTTTCTTTCTTGAGGGCGAGCTCTTCGATGCGCATCCGATCGACGGTGCGACGAAGCTCGTCGATTTCAACGGGGGAGGATTCGATTTCCATCTTGAGACGGCTAGCCGCCTCATCAATGAGGTCGATTGCCTTATCCGGTAGTTGTCGGGCGGTGATGTAGCGGTTGGACAGTGTCGCCGCGGCTACCAGGGCGCTATCGGCGATCACCACTTTGTGGTGTGCCTCGTAACGCTCTTTCAATCCGCGAAGAATGGCCACCGTGTCTTCCACGCTGGGTTCTCCGACGAATACCTGTTGGAACCGGCGCTCGAGGGCGGCATCCTTTTCGATGTACTCGCGATACTCATTCAAGGTGGTGGCGCCAATTAGGCGAAGCTCACCCCGAGCAAGCATGGGCTTGAGCATGTTGGCGGCAGCCACCGACCCCTCGCCACCACCTGCACCCATCAGGGTGTGGAGCTCGTCGACGAAGGTGATGATCTGACCCTCGGAGTCATTGATTTCTTTCAAGACTGCTTTGAGTCGCTCCTCAAACTCTCCCCGGTACTTGGCACCCGCCACAATGGCGGAAAGGTCCAGCGAAATGAGCTGCTTATCTTTCAACGAGTCCGCCACGTCACCCGCAACAATTCGTTGGGCCAAACCCTCCACCACTGCGGTCTTACCGACTCCGGGTTCACCAATGAGCACCGGGTTGTTCTTGGTTCGCCTGGTCAACACTTGGGACACCCGACGAATCTCAGCATCACGCCCAATAACCGGGTCGAGCTTGCCTTCCCGGGCAATCTCGGTCAGGTTCACTCCATATTGCTGAAGGGCACTTTCTTGGCCCTGTGCTTGGTTTTGCTCTGCCATCATGTCCCTCCTTTACTTCTCAAGTTTTCTGATCGGGGGTGGGGTCCAACCGAAGGGATTCCACACCACCATTTGGTTTTGCTTCTTCGCCCGTTCGCCCTGGCGCAACGGGATGACATCACCTTCTGCTCCGGCGGCAAACACGCGACGGCCTGATTTTTGAAGGAGCTCATCGGCCAGGGTTGCCTCGAGATCTCTCACGCGGCGTTGCAAACTATCGACCTGGGACTCCAGTTCCAAAATGCGTTTGATGCCCTCTAGGTTGAGCCCTTCAGCACTCAAACGGGCAATCTCACGCAACTGCACAACGTCTTTCATCGAGTAACGCCTGGTTCGCCCAGCCGTCCTGGTGGGGCTCACCAACCCGAGACGGTCGTATTGGCGCAGAGTCTGCGGGTGCATCCCGGCAAGCTCAGCGGCGGCTGTGATGGCGAAGAGCGGTGTTCTCTCATCCATGTCCATGGTTTACACCCCCGCCCTTCTGAGGAGATCCTCCCGAGGGTTCTCCTTGGGCAGTGCCGACATCAGTTTCTCCAGGTGTCCTTGAGCTGCCTTGGACAGGTGAGCAGGCACTGCGACCTGAAGCTCGACAAGCAAATCCCCGAGTGCTGCACCGGCGCGAACACCGCGCCCCTTTACCCGAAGGACCTTCCCACTGGGCGTTCCCGCTGGCACTTTGACCTTCACAACCTCACCGTCAATGGTGGGGACCTCGATGGTTGCCCCCAGGGTTGCTTCACCGAAAGTGATGGGAACCTCCACGCGGAGGTGATCACCTTCTCGAGCGAAAACCTGGTGCTTGGGAACCCCTACGGTGATGATCACATCACCGGGCTTTCCTCCATCCGGGCTGGGGTGACCTTTGCCTCGGATGCGAATCTTTTGGCCGTCTTTGACCCCCGCGGGCACTCGAGCGGTGATTTTCTTGCCCCCCGGGCCTTCGAGGGAGACCTCGGTCCCCTTAATCGCGGTGGGGAGATCCAGCGTTACCCGAGACACCACATCACGACCCTTCGTGGGTTCCCGGTAACCGGAGAAGCCCCCCTGGCCACCACCGAAGAGTCCGGAGAACAAGTCGCCGAAATCGGCACTCTGGCCTTGCCGGGGCATGCCGCCGAACATTCCGCCAAAGACATCCTCAAAGCCCCCCGGACCACCGCCTGCCGTGAAGCGGGGGCCACCAGCTTGCATTGCGCGAATCTGGTCATACTCTGACCGTTGCTGCGAATCAGACAGAACCGAGTAGGCCTCCGAGATTTCCTTAAAACGTGCCTCCGCGGAAGCGTCCCCCGGATTCGAGTCAGGGTGAAACTTTCGGGCGAGCGAACGGTAGGTCTTCTTAATTTCACTCTCGCTGGCATCCTTGGACACCCCGAGGACCTTATAGAAGTCCTTCTCTAACCAGTCTTGACTCGCCATCAGTTCACCCCCTACTCGTCAGCCGGAACTTTCACGGCCACCTTGGCCGCACGAATCAAACGCTCCCCCAAGGTGTAACCACCCTCGATGACGTCAGCGACGGTCTCACCTTCGGCTCCGTCCTCGGGAATGCGAACCATGGCCTCATGCACTGCAGGGTCGAACGCTTCGCCGACCTCACCCACAGGCTTCACCTCATAGCGCTCAAAAGTGGAGCGCAGTTTCTGGGCAACCAACTCCAGAGGAGTTCCCGCGAGATCTCCATGAGCCTCAGCACGATCCAGATCATCCATGACCGGCAGAAGGGAACGGATGACTTCGGCAATCACCATCTCCCGGTTCGCCTGGCGATCACGCTCCACTCGAGTGCGGAAGTTCTGCAACTCAGCTTCCGCTCGCGCGGCCCGGTCGCGATACTCCGCAACCAGATCTCGCTCTGCCTCTTGGAGGAGAGCCATGTCGTCCTCGGAGAGGTCCTCCGAGGCAGCAGCTGCTGCCTCGGGACGGACATCTCCGGTTTCTGGATCGATACGTCTCTTATCCGTGACCAATGGCTCCTGGGGCTCCTCGTCCCTCTCGGGTTGAGATTTGCTATCGCGCGCCATGAGCTCTACTTCTTGTCGTCGGTGTCGTCGTCCACGACCTCAGCGTCCACGATGTCTTCGTCATCGCCGGACTCCGCGGCGGACTCACCCTCAGCGGCTTCACCCTCGGGCTCTGCCTGGTAGAGCGCCTCACCGAGTTTGGTCTGGCTCTGGGACAAGGCTTCCACGGCTTTCTTAACCGCGTCCTCATCCTCTCCAGCCAAATCAGACTTGAGTGCGTCGACGTCGGCTTTGATAAATGCATTACTCTACGAAGAGTTGCCCATTGAACTTCATCGAGGAAATGTCTTTCACC
>JBMUEW010000035.1:0-11816 GCA_049460875.1 Pontimonas sp. | reverse complement strand
ACTCGGAGTAGCGACAAAGTCTGTGAGGCTTGCCACTGAAGCGGATCTCGATGCTGCGGTGCAGGTTGCGAAGAAGGCTTTCGAGGACTGGTCACGTGTGTCGATGACCAAGCGCGTCCAAATCCTCTTTTCGTTTCGCGAACTCTTGGAGTCTCGAAAAGGAGAGCTCGCGGCCCTCATTACCGAGGAGCACGGGAAGGTGCTCTCCGACGCGATGGGGGAAATCACCCGAGGCCAGGAAGTCGTCGAATTTGCCTGTGGCCTGCCCCATCTTCTCAAAGGCGACTTCTCACTGAACGCCTCCACCGATGTCGATGTCTATTCGCTTCGTCAACCACTGGGCGTGGTGGGAATCATCAGCCCGTTCAACTTCCCCGCGATGGTCCCCATGTGGTTCTTCCCGGTCGCCATTGCTGCCGGTAACACCGTCATCGTGAAGCCCAGCGAAAAAGACCCATCAGCGTCCCTGTGGATCGCCGAGCTTTGGAAAGAGGCGGGACTGCCCGATGGCGTCTTTAATGTCGTCCACGGCGACAAGGTCTCGGTGGACGCACTTCTCCAGCACCCCGATGTTGAGTCCATATCCTTCGTGGGGTCAACTCCGATTGCGCGCTACGTGTACGAAAACGGAGCCGAGAATGGCAAGCGCGTCCAAGCGCTGGGAGGCGCCAAGAATCACATGCTCGTTCTGCCTGACGCGGACTTGGACCTGGTCGCCGACTCGGCGGTGAACGCAGGATTTGGTTCGGCCGGTGAGCGCTGCATGGCGATTTCGGTTGTCGTCGCTGTCGATCCGATCGGAGACGAGCTCGTGGCAGCCGTGAGAGAGAAAATGGCCGCCATTAAGGTCGGTGATGGCCGCCGCTCCTGCGACATGGGGCCCCTGGTCACGAAAGCACACCGCGATAAGGTCGCCTCCTATATCGACATTGCGGAAAAAGATGGCGCCACGGTAGTCACCGATGGTCGGACCGTCCAGCCCGATGGCGAAGCGAACGGCTTCTGGTTAGGGCCAACACTCATCGACCACGTTCCGACAACGTCCAAGGTCTACCAAGAGGAAATCTTTGGGCCTGTGCTCTCGGTCGTCCGAGTGAAATCGTATGAAGAGGGGGTCTCCCTCATCAACTCCGGTGCCTTCGGTAATGGAACCGCTATTTTCACCAATGACGGTGGCGCTGCGAGGAAGTTTGTCACCGACATTCAGGTCGGAATGGTGGGCGTGAACGTCCCGATTCCCGTCCCGATGGCGTATTACTCCTTCGGGGGTTGGAAGCACTCGCTGTTTGGAGACTCGAGAGCTCACGGTGAAGAGGGCTTCCGCTTCTTCACCCGCCAAAAGGTGGTCACGTCACGATGGCTTGACCCCAGTCATGGGGGACTGAATCTGGGTTTCCCACAGAACTAGGCGGAGTCTCGAGAAGCAAGCGGTCACGCCACTCGCTTCTCGAGATCAGCACTACTTGCGGTTCTTACTCCAGACATCGAAGGCAACCGCAAGGAGCAACACCAGGCCCTTAATGGTCATCTGAGTATCGATTCCCACCGAACTCAGATTCATGCCATTGGCCAAGACTCCCTGAATCATTCCTCCGATCATGGATCCAATGACCGTTCCGACACCACCTTGCACAGCTGCCCCGCCGATGAAGACCGATGAGATAGCGTCCAGCTCGAACCCATCACCCGCCTTCGGCACAGCGGAGTTCATACGCGCCGCGATGAGGACTCCAGAGAGCGCTGCGAGCGAGCTCATGTTCACGAAAATCCAGAAATTGACGCGGCGAACATTGATACCGCTGAGCATCGCGGCGTTAAGGTTGCCACCAATGGCATAGACATAACGCCCAAATTGGGTCGAGTTCATCAACACCGAGTAGGCCACGACCAAGAACACCAGGAGTAAGAGGGTGTAGGGGATACCGTTGGCTCGTGCCAGCTGGAATCCAACAAAGCCAATCATGGCCGTGAGAATGAGGTTTTTTGCATAAAACCACGCCACCGGCTCGACAGCCTGCTCATACTTGATCCGCCCCACACGCTGCCGCAACTGCTGAACCCAGAGCGCCAAGATACCCAGAACGGTCACCACAAGGGCTGTCGCATTGAGTTCGGGAGGTATACCCATCATCCCATTGAGGGCCTGTTCTTTATCGAGGAACCCGTTTCCAATGGCACGGAATTCATCGGGGAACGGACCGATATTGGTGTTTTGCAGAGTCATGAGCGCCAATCCGCGGAAAAGCAACATACCCGCAAGCCCCACGATGAACGCCGGGATCCCGACGTAGGCAACCCAAAAGCCTTGCCAGGCACCCACAAGCGCTCCGACAAGAATGGCGCCGATTATCCCGGCCCACCACGGGAGCGCGGGCAACCAATCCCAACCATCTTGTTCCAGTGGTCTCACCACGAGGATTCCGGCAACCGCACCGATGAAGGCAGCTACCGAGCCGACCGACAGGTCGATGTGACCGGCAATGATCACGATAACCATGCCGATGGCCAAGACCAGGATGTATCCATTTTGAACAACAAGGTTCGAGAAGTTAGCCGGGGTCAAGGATGCTGCGTCAGGTGTCGTGAAGGCGAAGAACGCCACCAGCGCCAGGAGAGCAACAAAGAGACCATTTTGTCGGAGGTTGACTCCCTTGAACCGCTCCCGGGTTGAAGCGAGAATGGAGGGTTTTTCTTGCGTGGCACTAGACATTGGTCACTTCTTTCTCAGCGGTCATGAACTTCATGAGGGTTTCAGGATCAGCATTGTCACGGGTCACTTCACCGGTTATCGCACCTTCTGCAATGGCGTAAATGCGATCGCAGATTCCGATGAGCTCGGGAAGCTCAGAAGAAATAACGATGACGCCTTTACCTTCGCTGGCAAGGCGCTGGATGATGAGGTAAATCTCATATTTGGCACCGACGTCGATACCACGGGTGGGCTCATCCAAGATGAGCACCTCGGGGTTGACATTAATCCACTTGGAGAGCACGACTTTCTGCTGGTTACCGCCGGAGAGCTGATTGGTCACGGTGAGCACAGAGGGTGCCTTGATGTTCATGCTCTCGCGATACTCATTGGCCTTCCGGAATTCCTCGTTAGAGCTCACGAGCAAACCCTTAACGAAGTCTCGGAGCGAGGCCAACGTGACATTGCGCTTGATGTCTTCGATCAAGTTGAGACCAAATCTCTTGCGATCTTCGGTGGCATACGCGATGCCGCTTCGAATCGCGTCAGATACTGTGCGAACGTTGGCTTCCTTGCCTGCGATGTGCACGGTGCCACTGATGTTGACGCCATAGGAGTGGCCGAAAAGACTGCGGGCGAATTCTGTCCGGCCGGCTCCCATGATGCCGGCCAAGCCCACAATCTCTCCTCGACGCACGGTGATGGACACATCGTCGACGATTTTTCTCGAGTGGTCTTGGGGGTGGTACGCCGTCCAGTTTTCGACCCGGAGGATCTCCTCACCAATCTCGGGTACACGGGTGGGATACCGATTCTCCATGTCCCGGCCCACCATTCCTTTGATGATGCGCTCCTGACTCACCTTCGACCCCGTCATATCGAGGGACTCCACCACTTGACCGTCTCGGATGATGGTGGTGGTGTCGGCGATCATTTCGATCTCATTGAGCTTGTGAGAAATGATGATGGAGGTAATGCCCTGCTCGCGCAATTGACGCAGAAGACCCAACAAATGCGCGGAGTCTTCATCGTTGAGAGCGGCTGTTGGCTCATCGAGGATGAGAAGCTTCACCTCTTTGGACAGAGCCTTGGCAATCTCAACCAACTGCTGCTTGCCCACACCGATGTCTTTAATGGGGGTATTGGGGTTCTCTTTGAGTCCGACGCGATCCATCAACTCTGTGGCGCGACGGTTGGTTTCATTCCAGTTGATAATCCCAAAGCGCTTTATCTCATTGCGCAGAAAGATGTTTTCGGCAATAGACAGGTGAGGACTGAGCGCTAGTTCCTGATGGATAATCACAATCCCCTCCGCTTCAGAGTCGCGGAGGTTATAGAACTCTCGAGGCTTGCCGTCATAGACGATGTCGCCGGAGTAGCTGCCGTGGGGATACACCCCTGAGAGGACTTTCATGAGCGTGGACTTGCCCGCTCCATTTTCGCCGCAGATGGCGTGAATCTCTCCACGCGCGACATTCAGTGTGACGTTATCGAGTGCGACGACACCGGGAAACTCCTTGGTGATTGAGCGCATCTCCAGGATTGTGTCGGTCATGGATGCTCCTTTGCACTAACGCCGTAAAACTGTGTGTTGATTATGCCCCGTAAGGGTTACCCATCGCGAATTCGCGATGGGTAACCCCGGGGTGTTACTTAGCCGAGGTCAGCCTCAGCGATGTAACCAGACTCAATCAAGAGAGCCTCGTAGTTGTCCACCGTGACGATGTAAGGAGTCAGGAGGTAAGAAGGAACAACCTTGACGCCGTTGTCGTACGTCTCGGTGTCGTTCACCTCGGGCTCCTCACCGTTCAACAGGGCAATCGCCATGCCGGAGGCAACGCCAGCCAGCTCACGAGTGTCCTTGAAGATGGTGGAGTACTGCTCGCCAGCCAGCATGGACTTCACAGAGAGAACCTCTGCATCCTGTCCGGTGATGACGGGGAGGTCAGCGGCGGCGTAACCACCGTCAACCAGCGCAGCGATGATTCCACGGCTCAAACCGTCGTAGGGGGAGAGAACACCGTGAACGGTGTCATTCGCGTAGGTACCCACGAGAATGTCCTCCATACGCTTCTGAGCAACGGCGCCATCCCAGCGAAGGATTGCAACCTGCTCGAAGTCGGTCTGGCCTGACTTGACCACCAGCACACCCGAGTCAATCAGGGGCTGAAGAACGCTCATTGCTCCGTTGAAGAAGAATGTTGCGTTGTTGTCGTCAGGAGATCCAGCGAAGAGCTCCACGTTCCATGGGCCGGCAGCGTTCTCGCCATCAGCAGAGGTGGAGTCCTCAGAGGCGTAGACACCCATACCGACGAGCATCGACGTAGCCTGCTGGACACCAACCTGGAAGTTATCGAAGGTGGCGTAGTAGTCAACGTTTTCGCTGTCACGGATCAGGCGGTCATAGGCGATCACAGGCACGCCGGCGTCCGCAGCGGACTGCAGGATGTCGGTGAGCTGGGTGCCGTCGATGGCAGCAATGATCAAGGCCTTAGCGCCCTTGGTCAGCATTGCCTCAAGCTGAGCAACCTGGGTAGGAATGTCGTCCTCTGCATACTGGAGATCAACATCGAAGCCTTCGGCTTCCATGAGGCTCTTGATGTTCTCGCCGTCGGAAATCCAACGGGTTGAGGACTGGGTCGGCATCGAAACACCGATGAGGCCTCCTGCGACTGCTTCCTCGGTCGAGCTTGAAGACTCGGTGGAGGTCGAAGCGGTCTCAGAAGTCCCCGTTGCACAACCTGCAAGGACGAGGGCGGCAGCTGAACCCAGCGCAGCCAGTCCCATCAGTTTCTTGAACAAGGGTATTCCTTTCTTATTGCGGCCGGATCAGCCGCGGGTGTTAGTGGGTTTGCGCATCCATCCCGCGAACCCATTCCCCTCGCATACAGCGTGGAGCTGTTGCGAGGAAACTGACGGTGTCGGCCCACAAAAGTGAGCGCTCACATTGGAGACCAACGATGATAAGTCTGGCATTGAAAATTCCTTTAGATGGTCTCTTCAGGTAACTGTCCGTACACGTTTTGATAACGATGAAATAAAGAATCAACTTGTGCTTGAGGGATCGGCTCCAACGGCCCCAACTGAGCGGCGAGCCACGCCGATTTTGCGTTGTCCTCGCACATGATCGCGCTCTTCAGAGCGTCGCGCGCGCCTGCTCCAATGGAGAAGACCCCGTGCTTATCCATAATCACAGCGCGTGATCGATGACCCGACAGCGTCTCCACGATTCCTCGACCGATGGAATCATCACCAATGATGGCAAAGGGGCCAAGCGGAATCTCACCGCCAAACTCATCAGCAATGGCGGTCAACACGCAAGGAATGGGGCGGCTCGCTGCGGCGAAAGCGCAGGCGTAGTTGGAATGGGTGTGTACAACTCCGCCGACCTCTGGCATGTGGCGATACACGTAGGCATGGGCCGCCGTGTCGCTGGAGGGGCTGAGCTCACCTTCGAGCACGTTTCCGTCGAGATCGCACAGGACCATACTCTCCGCGGAGAGGTCCGCATACGAGACGCCACTGGGCTTAATCACAAACCCTTCGTCGACCCGGGCAGAAATATTCCCCCCAGTCCACACGACGAGCTCTGCTGCCACGAGGTCCTGGTGTAGCGACACCAAATCCTCTCGGGCCTGGGCTACCGAAGGGTTACTCATGACCGACCAACTCTCGCCGCCTGGCTTTGAGTCTTTTCATGACGTCATTGGACCCCCGGCCGAAGTAGTCGTGCAGGCGCACATAGTCGGCATAGAGCTCGTCATAGGCCTTTGATGCTTCCTCGTTCGGCATATAGACAGCTCTCTTGACGCGCCCCATTGCCTCGGAGGCCTCACCCACGCTCCCATAGAACCCAGCCGCAACGGCTGCGTGGATTGCCGAACCCAACGCCGGTCCCTGGTCAGAATCAATAACGCTGAGCGGCAAGCGCGTGACATCGGAATAGACCTGCATGAGGAACGAATTGGTCAACAGACCACCCGCCACGATGAACTCAGTGACCGGCACACCCGCATCACGGAACGTTTCGACAATCATGCGGGTACCAAACGCTGTTGACTCCAGGAGCGCCCGATAGCCCTCTTCTGCGGTCGTCGACAGCGTCTGACCGACGATAACCCCGGAGAGCTCGTGGTCGACCAGCACTGACCGGTTCCCGGAGTGCCAGTCCAGCGCAATGAGACCGTGCTCCCCCACTGCCTGTTTCGAGGCCAGGTTCGTGAGGTGCTCATGAATTCCGACACCAGCCTTGTTAGCGTCCTCGAAGTAGGAACCTGGAACCTGATTGTTGACATACCAGGCGAAGATATCGCCCACTCCCGACTGTCCAGCCTCATAGCCGTAGTAGCCGGAGATGATGCCGCCATCGACCACGCCACACATACCCGGCACCTCGGCAAGGGCTTCACCATTCATGACGTGACAGGTTGAGGTGCCCATAATGGCCACCATCTGTCCAGGCTGTGTTGCTTGTGCCGCTGGAGCGGTGACGTGGGCGTCGACATTTCCGACAGCAACAGCAATGCCCTCGGGCAATCCAGTCCAGCCCGCTGCCTCCGCGGTGAGACCACCAGCACGGGATCCCAGTTCCCCAATCGGATGCAGGATCTTCTCATCAGCAAAGCCCGCAAAATCAGGATTCAGCGCTGCAAAGTAGTCGCGGCTAGGGTAAGCACCGTCTTGGAGGTTTCCCTTATAGCCGGCGGTGCAGGCGTTGCGAACATACTCGCCACATAGTTGCCAGACAATCCAGTCCGCTGCCTCGACGAACTTATCCATGGCGTGATAAATCTCAGGGTCCTCTTCCAGGATTTGGAGGCCTTTGGCCAACTCCCATTCGGAGGAAATCTGCCCGCCATAGCGTGCAAGCCACGTTTCCCCCCGAGTCCGCGCGACCTCGTTAATTCGATCTGCGTGGGGCTGAGCGGCGTGGTGCTTCCACAGCTTCACCCAGGCGTGGGGTCTATCCCGGAATTGTTTCAGGCTGGATAGGGGGGTTCCATCAGCGAGAACTGGCACCATCGTGCAGGCCGTGAAATCAGTAGCAATCCCCACGACATCCGCGGACGAGATACCGGCAGCCTGCACAGCACCAGGAACCGCGTGTTTGAGCACTGAGACATAGTCTTGGGGGTCCTGGAGAGCCCAGTCCGCGGGTAACGCTTTGCCGCTCGAACCAAGAGTCTTATCCATCACGGCGCTCTCATATTCGTGAACGCTAGATCCCAGTTCAGCGCCGTCGCTCACTCTCACGACTACTGCGCGGCCTGAGAGAGTTCCGAAGTCAACACCGATCACATAGTGCTCAGAAGACTTCGTTGCCATCAGCGACCTGACCATTCTCTCGGTGGACACATGTTAGCGATAACAAAATGTCCATTTCAACTTGTTTCCGCTCCTTACGGAGCGGGCGCACTCGAATCCCGAATCACCAAGGTCGGGACGATGGGCCTCGAGTGAGATTCTGGCACTCCATCAAGCTGTGCCAGGAGCAAACTGAGCGCTTGACGCCCCAATTCAGCGAAGTCCTGCCTCATGGTTGTCAGCGACGGAATAAAGTAGCCGCTTTCTGGGACATCATCAAACCCCACGACGCTCAGGTCTTCGGGAACTCGAATACCTCGTTGGTGCGCCGCCTTGAGCACTCCTAGCGCACTGTAATCATTGGCCGCGAATACGGCCGTCACGCCCCGCTTGGAAAAACTCATTTCCAACGCAATGGAGTAACCGGTATCGGCACTCCAGTCGCCATCCACGATGGAGGGCTGGAATCCAGCAGCGAGCATGGCTGCTGCATACCCTGAGGACCGGGCGGTTGCCTCAAACCACGACTTCGGTCCGCTGATATGAAGAATGTTGGTGTGACCCAAAGACAACAGGTGCTCGGTCGCGGTTTGTCCGCCGCCAAAATTATCGACCGAGACAGATAGCTCGTCCAGGCGATACATGCTGTCGACGGTGACCACCGGAACTTTGCCGAGTTTTATCCGAGCAGCTGCCACGGCCTTGGTCTGAGGCACCAACACGATGAGGCCATCAATTCCCAAGCTCGCGAGGTGCTCTATCCCCTCCGCTACCGACGCTTCAGACTCCGGGTCGACTGTGCAGGACACCGCAATGTGATCATTTTGGCGGGCCATAAACTCCATTGCCTGAAGCATCCCGGAGGGTCCATAAAGCGATAAATCAGAGGCAAGAATGCCCACCATGCGACTGCGCTGGGTAACAAGAGCCCTCGCAGCCTGATTGGGTCGATAGCCAAGCTCCTCCATGGCTCGCTCGACACGGGCGCGGGTCTCGGGACGCAAACTGGGATAGTTATTGACGACCCGGGAAACCGTCTGATGGGACACCTTCGCGAGCTTTGCCACGTCATACATGTTGGGCTGACGATCGAGATTCGTCATGACCGAAGCGCCCCCAGAGTCCCCACCATGGCCTCAATCCGTGAGCGCCACGAAGCTTCTTCCTCCGGCTTGCTCAATCGACTGGCCACCAGAGCACCCTCAACAATGTCGCCAACTTCGCGGAGGGTGAAATCCAACTCGCCGTGGACCTCGGTCTGCAGGACAACATTGCGTCCTATCGAGATTCTCGAGTACGTGCCACCAAATTCTTCACCGTCATCACCCGCGAACCGAAGCTTCCCACCCTGGCGCGCATCAAACTTTGTGGTGGGCGCAAGCCAGGAGTCGACGAAGTAGCGCTGAGTCAAAAAGTTGAACACCGCACCGGGAGACTCGGGCCAGGTGATCGTGTGTTCCGCGCGCAGGGGAATCAAACCTTCGGGCTTCTTGGGGGAGGGACGGAAACCCACAAAGAAATCGCTCATCGCTTCTTCCGTGGGTAAGCCATAAAGGTATATCCCGCGACCGCAAGATAAAGGGCATAGAGGGAGTGAGCGACGAAGAAGAAGACCAGATTGTCGACAAAGAGTGTGCCGCCAACGAGGGAATCGATCCACAGCGCAGCAATCGGTATGGCCCCGAATGCAAGCAACGCCTTCTTCTTGATTCCTGAGTACACCAACCAGCCCGCCGAGAGCAGCACAGCGACACTCAAGTACAGCGGGTAACTGTCAGCGCGCTCGACGAGGGTCTCAAATCCGATGAGGAAAGCCAGGACCAATACAGCCCAGCTGGGACCAGGCGATTCGATTGCGGGTCCCCGCAGGGTCCACCGCAGTGTCGCATCGTCCACCACTGGCTCTCCCCTTTCCACGTCACTACCGCCTTGCACTACCTCGATAGTAGGCATCACTCCAGCTCAACTCCTGAGCAAACCGTGAACGAGTGGTGTCGGCATCAATGGTGACCAGTTCCGTTCCCGAGATTGTCGCAAAGTCCTCCAGAGTCTCTCTCGAGACCGCAGCACTCAAGACCGTGTGGTGAGAACCACCCGCCAACATCCACGACTCCGCCGACTGGGACAGCGAGGGCTGTGGTTCCCACACGGCGCGAGCCACCGGCAATTTCGGTAGGTCCTCAGTAGGCTCCACAATGCTGACCTCGTTGGAGACCAACCGGAACCGATCTCCCAAATCCACCAAACACACCACGCGAGCCTCGGCAGGGTCAGCGGTAAAGACCATACGGACGGGGTCTTCCTTACCCCCAATACCCAGCGGGTGCACCTCAATCCGAGGAGTCCCCGCTGTCAGCGTGGGGCAGACTTCGAGCATGTGGGCACCCAGAACCTTGGGAGTGCCTGGTCCAAAGTGATAGGTGTAGTCCTCCATAAACGATGTCGCCCCACCAGCGGGCGCCATCGACTTCATAATGGCCAGTAGCGCTGATGTCTTCCAGTCACCTTCTCCCCCGAAGCCGTAGCCATCAGCCATGAGCCTCTGAACCGCGAGCCCTGGGAGCTGACGGAGAGCACCGAGGTCCTCAAAGTTGGAGGTAAAGGCCCGATACCCACCGGACTCCAGAATCCTGCGAAGTGCAATCTCAATCTTTGCCCCATAGACCAGCGACTCACGGCGCTCACCGCCAGCTTTCAGCTCGGGAGCAACGTCGTAAAGGGCCTCGTAGTCGGTGGCAAGTTTTTCGCCCTCGGCATCAGAGACCGTCGCCACCTCGTCCACGAGAGTATTGACCCCGAGGCTCTCGACCGAGAGACCGAAGTGGGTCTGCGCCGAGACTTTGTCGCCATCGGTCACCGCGACGTATCTCATGTTGTCGCCAAAGCGAGCCAATTTGAGGGTCTGGGATGTCATCCAGCCCTGCGCTGCATAGGCCCACTCACTCACCCTGGTTTGAACCGTGGGGTCACTGGGGTGTCCGACGACAATCTTGCGGGCCTTGGCCATCCTGGTCAGGATGTGCGCGTATTCGCGATCGCCGTGGGCTGCCTGATTGAGGTTCATAAAGTCCATGTCGATGGACGCCCATGGCAAGGATTGGTTTGCCTGAGTGTGCAGGTGCAGCAGTGGTTTCCGCAGAGCCTCGAGGCCTGCAATCCACATTTTTGCGGGAGAGAACGTGTGCATCCAAGTGATGACACCGATGCAGGAATCATCAGCGCTCGCCTCCATCATGACGCGCCTGATGGAATCTGAGTCGAGCACCACAGGCTTCCATTCAAGGCTGGCGGGACCTGTATATCCCGAGGAGAGCTCCTCCATCACGGCACGAGATTGCTCCGCAACCTGGCGCAGTGTGTCCTCACCATAGAGAGATTGGCTCCCAGTCAAAAACCAGATAGTCGGCGACGTCTGTGCCATGATTACCCCGCGTTTCTCGCCCCGACAGGGCGCTGTGTTATCGCTAACACTACTGAAAAGCGCCTAGAGGCGACAACGCCAGAAAAGCTATCGAGAGGGACGCTCGCCTCTGATTCCCCACGATGCACCCCACTGCTCCCCGGGCGCGAGAGAGATCAGGTCCTCACCAGTTGCGAACGCATTCGGCGGTGCCGTCATGGGCTCCACAGCAAGAGCCCAGACCTCGCCGTCTGGGGTGAGGAAACTGTCGGTCAGGAAAACCTGAACCCAGCCCCAGGAGGAGTCCTGCCATAGCTCGGTGATCGCCCCATCGGGTGAGCTCAGGCGGGTCGTGATTCCCTCAGCACTCGGCGAGACCCGAAATGCGATATCCAGGGACACCTCGGAGAGTGCGACCCCGGC
>JBMUEW010000034.1:0-12072 GCA_049460875.1 Pontimonas sp. | reverse complement strand
CCCTCGATTCTGTCGAAGGCAGCTGCCGCCTCCGTCAAATAGCCCTCGTGAAGGTCGAGCTCGGACCGGTAGTGGGCACTCGCGAGTGCATATCGGACGACAATGGGTCTGGCCTTGGTGACGAGGTCAGCTGCGAAAACACTATTTCCGAGAGACTTCGACATCTTCGCCCCGTCGACTAGAACCAAAGCGTTGTGCATCCAATGGCTGGCATAGGGGTGCCCCGCAGCTTTGGATTGCGCAAGTTCATTCTCGTGATGGGGAAATCGCAGATCCATTCCTCCACCGTGAATATCGAAGGCCTCGCCCAAATACCTGGTCGACATGGCCGAGCACTCGAGGTGCCACCCTGGTCGACCAGCACCCCACGGTGCTGCCCATGACGCACTCGCTGGCTCGTGGTCTTTGTGCCCTTTCCACAGCGCAAAATCTTCGGGCGCTCTCTTCGCCTGTGAGGACGCTTCCCCCTGGCTGAGGTTCTCAACGCTTTGATTCGTGAGTTCTCCATAGGACTCCCAGGACGACACCGAGAAGTACACATCACCAGAATCATCGTCAGCCACGTAGGCGTGACCACGATCCACCAGGGCCTGGATGAGCTCGATCATGGCGGGAATATCACCAGTAGCGCGCGGTTGCAGTGTCGGTCGTTGAATATTGAGGACACGAGCGACGGCCTGGAACTCGGCTTCCACGCGATCTGCGAGAGCCCACCACTCTTCGCCGGATTCTGTCGCTTTGTCGAGAATCTTGTCGTCAATATCGGTGACGTTACGGATCAGGGTGACGGAGTATCCACGATAGGAAAACCAGCGACTCCATAGGTCGTACACGAGCGCACTTCTGAGGTGACCCACGTGCGGAGAGGACTGAACCGTCGGTCCACACACATACATCGAGACTTTGTCCTCACGCAGGGGAACAAACTCCACAGCCTCGTGGAGTTTCGAATCAAACAGTGTGATGGGCACCGCTTCATGCTAGCGAGGAAGCGCCGCCAAGCCAGGGAGGCTATTCGAGGAGCGACTCTCTTCCTAGGTGCGACGCAGAACCGCGGTCGCAATAGCGAGTAGGCCTTCACCCCGCCCCGTGAAGCCCAAACCATCGGTCGTGGTCGCCGAGATAGATACCGGTGCTCCGACTGCCTCTGAGAGCGTGGCTTCCGCTTCCTCTCGTCGTGGCCCAATCGCCGGGGTCTGGGTCACAATCTGCACCGCGACAGAGCTGACCTGATAGCCGTGCTGGGTTAGCAGACTCAGTGTGTGCTCGAGAAAGACTCTCGAATCTGCGCCTTCGAATTCGGGTCGATTGCTCCCAAAGTGGGTACCCAGGTCACCCAGTCCGGCTGCTTGCAAGAGCGCATCCACTATGGCGTGCATCACGGCATCACCATCGCTGTGACCGGAGAGACCAGCCTCTCCAGGCCACTCCAAACCGGCAAGACGCAGTGGCTCTGACGAGTCAAAGCGGTGCACGTCCATCGCAACCCCCACAAGTGGAGCGGATGATGTCCCCAATAGAGATTCAGCCCGGATAACGTCATCGGGGTAGGTGATTTTGAATCCTCGGGGATCACCCTCAACACTCACCACCTCGTGCCCAGCGCTTCTCACCACCGCAGCATCATCGGTGTGCAATTCCGCAACAGAGGAATAGGCCTGTGTAAGAGCGTTGATTTCAAAACCTTGCGGAGTTTGGACTGCTCCCAGCTGGTCCCGATCAACACCTCCCTGAGTGACCGAGGTTTCCGCCACGGTGACGAGTGTGTCCACCACCGGAACGAGGGGGATAACCCCCGTAGCTCCCGCGTCGAGTGCATCGAGGACTCGGTCAAAGACCTCGATAGGCATGAGGGGGCGAGCAGCGTCGTGAATAAGCACGTGTGTTGTCCCAGTCGGAACCGCCGCAAGGCCCTGTCTCACGCTGTCGCCTCTGGTCTCTCCGCCAGCGACAACATCGATGGAGGTGATGCCTCCTGCGATGGCCCGTGCTGGTGTTTGATAACCCTCTGGCACGACAAGAATGACAGTGTCAGCTCGAGACCAGTTCCTCAGCGCGGACAGCGAGTGCTGGAGCAGGGGCGCACCAGCAAGAGAAACGAACGCCTTCGGGAGAGAAGAACCGAACCTCGTTCCACTCCCCGCCGCCACAATGATGACTGCGGTGGTCATCTCAGGCCTAGATGTCTTTCGCTTAGGACGCGAGAACTTCGTCGAGAACGGTAGACGCCTTCTCTTCGTCGGTCTTTTCCGCGAGAGCCAATTCGGAAATCAGAATCTGGCGAGCCTTGGCCAACATTCTCTTCTCTCCAGCACTCAAACCACGGTCTTGATCCCGGCGCCACAGATCGCGAACAACTTCGGAGACCTTGATGACGTCGCCAGAAGCTAGCTTTTCGAGGTTGGCTTTGTATCTGCGAGACCAGTTGGTGGGTTCCTCGGTAAAAGGAGCTCGGAGCACCTCAAATACCTTGTTCAAACCTTCTTTGCCGATGACATCGCGAACGCCAACGAGGTCGACATTCTCCGCGGGGACCTCGATCGTCAGGTCACCCTGCTTCACGTTGAGCTTCAGATACATTTTCTTTTCGCCCCGAATTGTCCGGTTCTTCACCTCGACAATGGTGGCCGCTCCGTGGTGGGGGTAGACCACCGTTTCGCCAACTTCAAACAGCATGTGTGTAAACCTTTCCCAAACACCCCAGTTTACCACAGGAAATTCCCAGCTTTTTGGGGCTTCCGGGGCCGCTCGCCCCGGATTCTCATGGTCACTAGCCCATCCGGTAGGCTGGTCACAGCTTCACTGAGAGTGACTCTGAGGCCCCGGTCTCCCGTTCAATTCGGAGGAATATTTCGTGCGACGCAGACTTTTTGCGCCCCTTGCCCTCGCCCTCTCGCTCGTTCTCGGAGCCACCGGGTGCACTCTCAACGCCGAAATCGCGACTCAGAAGGACTACGACCCCTCCGATGGTGTGGGGGCTGATATCGGTGAGCTTTCCTTGCGCAACATCATGCTCATCACGAACGATGCCGGGGAGGCCAACCTTGTCATGACTGTGGTCAATGCAGGCGGTAGCGACGTGAGCCTCAACGTTCAATACTCTGATGGCGCCGACGAAAGCAACGCGAGCATCGACGTGCCGGGTGCTCCTGCACTCCTGCGCGTGGGAGATGACCCCGATTCTGGGGTTGTTTTGTCCGGATCAGACGTTGTCGCTGGTGGTCTCACTCCGCTCTACTTCCAATACGGCAACACACCTGGAGAACTCGTCCTGGTTCCCGTTCTCGATGGAGCTTTGCCCGAGTACGAGCTCCTCGTTCCCTAGACGCGCTCTACGCTTCGAAGCGGTATCCGAGCCCTCGGACTGTCACGATGATGGTGGGCTCTGAGGGATGGAGCTCAATCTTGGAGCGAAGTCGCTTGATGTGAACATCGAGGGTTTTCGTGTCCCCAAAATAATCAGAACCCCACACACGATCGATAATCTGACCGCGCGTGAGAACCCTTCCCGCGTTCACCATGAGCAATTCCAGTAACTCGAACTCTTTCAGCGGCAATGACACGGGCTCACCGCGGACGAGAAGCTGATGACGGTCGGAATCCAAATTAATGCCGTGATACTCCAGCACACCATCAGCGGCATCGGGATCACTGGAGCGCCGGCGCAACACAGCCTTGATTCGAGCAAGAAGTTCCCGGGAGGAATAGGGCTTGGTGACGTAATCGTCTGCCCCCAACTCCAGACCCACCACGATGTCGACCTCAGCATCTTTGGCGGTCAACATGATGATGGGAAGTGAGGAGCGGTTGCGGACTTCTCGGCACACTTCCGTCCCCGCAAGACCCGGAAGCATGAGATCAAGAAGCATCAAATCTGGGGGTGCTTGATCGATCGCATCGAGAGCAGCGAGCCCGTTGTCCACCACTGACACCTCATAGCCCTCACGCCTCAAGAGATACGCGAGAGGTTCACTGAGGGACTTCTCGTCCTCGACTACGAGAATCTTCGTCATGCGGTCCCTCTCACGCTCTCGTGTTGCTCATCATCGGGGAGCTCCACCAAGGGAACTTCTGACGTGGCGCTGAATTCAGCGGGCCTGGCGGGTTTTCTGCGCGCCTCCAGCGGAACGACTTCGGTTTCCTCCTCCGCACCAAGGGCCTCTGCTGGAGCCTGTTGGAGGCGAATAGTGAAGGTTGATCCCTTCCCCAACTGAGACCACACGCGGACCTCACCCTTGTGATTGTTGACCACGTGTTTCACGATGGCGAGCCCCAGACCGGTGCCCCCGGTCTCTCTCGACCGTGCGGGGTCAGAGCGGTAGAAGCGCTCAAAAATGCGCTCGAGGTCGGCCTCAGCAATTCCTTGACCCTGGTCGGTAATCGAGACCTCGACCACATTGTTCTTGACACTCACCCCGACACCGACTCGAGCAGGACCCCTGGAGTACGTCACGGCGTTGCGAACGAGGTTGTGAACAGCGCTGACAAGCGAAGAAAAGTCCCCCATGACATAAGCATTGGATGTGGCTGATGCCACCAACGTGATATCCGACTTTTCCGCCAGAATCTTGTTGGTGGACAAGGCCTGCTCCACCACGCGGTCAATGGGAACGGGATCGGGGTCCTCGATAGTACCCAGCGACTGCAATCGAGTGAGCTCAATAATGTCGTTGGTCATCTCCGCCAATCGATGCCCCTCTTGCTCCAGCGTGGAGGCAAAAGATCGAACTTGTTCGGGGTCATCCGCCGAATAGTGCAATGCCTCAGCCAGCAAAGACACCGCCCCAATCGGGGTCTTGAGTTCGTGTGAAATGTTGGCCACGAAGTCCCTCCGGACCGAATCCAGGCGATACATTTCTGAGCGATCATCCGCCACCAGAAACATGAGGCGAAGACCGAGCGGTGACACCCGCACGAGCAGATGGGTGGAGAGTGCCGCCGGTGAGTCTCCCTTGAGCTCAAACTCTCGAGAGAGGGGAACCCCCTCCGCCCTGGACTCGCGGACCAGGTCAAGGATGGGCCCATACGTGAGGTCTCTGTCCTTGACCAATCCCAGTTCCAGCGCGGACTTTGCCGCGCGCAACACGCGATTATCCGCATCCAACACAATCCCTGTGGCACCAATGACCTCGAGAGCAGTATCGACACCATCAGGTACAGGTTGCTCGAGCACGGTCTCCGCCCGCCTCTGCCATCGCACAGCCAGTATCACCAGGGTTGCCAGCGCAACCCCCAAGGCAATACCGATGCCGAGGCTCCAGCCAGTGGACCAGAACAGCTCCATAACTCTGTAGCCTACGGCGTGAACTCGGGCTTTCCGAGAGTGCAGGGCGCTAAACTGGCGACCACAGAGCGAGTGTTAAGCAAAGCCTCACCGTTTGTTAACCCAACTGTGGGGGGATTGAGTTCACACCGACCGCGCTCGACCAAGGAGCACAATGCGCGAGCTATTCCAGCAAGAATTACGCGAAGTCCAAGACCAACTCGTCTCCATTGCCGAACTCGTTGCGGCGTCTATCACCGACGCTGTCGAAGCTTTCAACAAGTCTGATGTCACGCTGGCTGAATCCGTCATCGCAAGAGACAATCAAATCGATGACGCAGTTGTCGAGCTCGACGAGCACGCGATCACGATTCTTGCCAGACAATCACCGGTTGCCAAAGACCTTCGCATTGTAGTGAGTGCTCTAAGAATCAGTTCGTCGCTGGAGCGCATGGGCGATATGGCTGAGCATCTCGCCCAGCTGGCTCGCTATCGCTTCCCGGAGAAGGTCGTGCCCAAGTCCATTCGCCCGACCTTCAAAGACATGGGAGCCCTCGACATCGGTATGGCCAACATGCTGGTGGAGCTCCTGCGCAACGGTGACACAGACCTCGCACAACGTATCCGTGATGAGGACGACAAAGTCGATGCCTTGCACCTCTCGGTGTTCGAGACAGTTCTCAGTGACACCTGGTCCCAAGAGACGGAGACCACGGTGGATGCGACTCTCGCGTCTCGTTACCTCGAGCGGTTCGCAGACCACGCAGTGTCGATTGCAAAGAAAATGGTCTATCTCGCCACCGGTGAGTGGAACCCGCAAACCGGAGCAATCCAGCTCTAGCGCTTCTTCTTTCCTTGCGCTGCCACCGCTGCGGCTGCGGCCTTGGCGGCATCAGGGTCAAGGTAGCGTCCGGGTTCTTTCGGGGAGAGGTCATCTCCTAGTTCATAGACCAGCGGAATCCCGGTGGGGATATTCAGCTCGGCGATGTCGGCATCGCTGATGCCCTCTAAGTGCTTCACTAAGCCTCGAAGACTGTTGCCGTGGGCAACGACCAACGTGACTTTACCCACGGCCACATCAGTCGCGATTTCCGCGGACCAATAGGGCATCATTCGATCAATCACGATTTTGAGTGATTCGGTCTTCGGAACAAAAGCCTCAATGTCCGCATAGCGGGGATCACCCTGTTGAGCCCAGGTGTCGCTCGGGTCAATGGGTGGCGGGGGCACATCAAAGCTTCTGCGCCACAGCTGAAACTGTTCCTCACCGTATTCGGCCAAGGTGGCCGCTTTATCCTTGCCCTGAAGTGCGCCGTAGTGACGCTCATTCAGGCGCCAGGTCCGTTTCACGGGAATCCACAACCTATCTGCAGTGTCGAGAGCAAAATGAGCTGTTTGAATTGCCCGTGAGAGCATCGATGTGTGGAGAACATCGGGTAGCAAGTTGTGCTCCTTGAGGAGCTCTCCTGCTCGCTTGGCTTCCTTGATTCCCTGATCGGTCAATCGAACATCCACCCACCCGGTGAAGAGGTTCTTCTGGTTCCATTCGGACTGACCATGACGCAACAGGATGAGGGTGTGAGGCATGGTTAAACCCTAGTGAGGATTATCCCGCCCTTTGATCGCTGACGCAGTGACTCAGCTAACGCAGTCGACCGAGCCTCGGGACATTTCTGGTCCCACCGGCATCAACGGGAACAATCACCTCTTGACTGGCGCCCACCAATGATCCCTCAGTCACCACGCTCAAAGGCTGGTCAACAGGAGTTGTTCTCTTGATAAGAGCGAGCGCAATGGGCCCTAATTCGTAATGCCACGCTGCGCGCGTAATGTGGCCGACCCTCTTATCTCCCAGCCTGACTTCATCACCCGACTGGGGCAGGAGGGACTGCGAGCCATCGAGGTGGAGCAAGGTGATACGTCTCGGAGGGTGGCCGAGGTTGTGCACTTTGGCGACGGTCTCCTGGCCCCGATAACACCCTTTGTTGAGGTGGACCGCTGTGCGGAGCCAATCGAGCTCATGAGGAAGAGTTGTCTCATCGACATCCTTCACAGTCGGCCTCGCAGCAGCAATCGACAAAGCCTCGAGATGCTCAGCCGGCAATACCTCCGACGACACTCGTGTCCCCTTCTGGATCACTGCCCAGTGCAACTCCCAGCCATTCCCTGGGTGAAGACCCTCGGCATAGCCCACGGATCCCGATCCAACACGGGGCCACGGATCGGAAAAAACCATGAGGGCGCCGAGCCCCGAGAGCAGCTCCTTGGAGGTGGTAGCGACAATGTCGACATTTTCCGGTCGATCAATCGAGACATCCATCCGAAAGACCATGGAGCGAAGCCATGCTTCCAATCCCTCTGCGTGCTCGGCGGAAGTCAGAATCCACGTGGTCAGGCCATCATCGGAGAGAAAAAAGGCGTGTTCAATTCGCCCCTGAGGACTTAGTAAGAGCGATTCGAGCGTCTGGTGTGGTGCTAAACCCAGAACATCCTGCGTTATCAGGCTGTTCAACCACGTGAGTCGATCCGGTCCAGAGACCGTGATGAGAGAGCTGTGCTCGTCCCTCACTAATGCGTGCCCCTGGGCAAGATCGCGTTGGAGCCTCAGGAAGTCACCAGCGGCTCGCTCCTGGCCAGGTTGCTCGGCTCGAGCAGAACTCACGCGGCTATCGCTGGCCTTTGTAGAGGTTTCGCAGCACGATGAAAGAAACCCAACCGATAGCGATGGAGGCTAGTACCAGCAACCCCAGGAAGAAGATTTCGAGAGCGAGCAACATGGCTTTAGTCTACGACGCTCAGTACTTGGAAGACCACGGCGGCGAGGGCGGTTAACAGGACACTCCCGGTTATTGCCAGGGACAAGCGACTCACCAAACCTTCTCGCTGGTAGGCCACAACTTGGACAATAAAGGCCATCAGGAGCGAAGCAGCGAGCACCGCCACCATGCTCGCCACGCGACCATCGACATCCACAACAATGCCGACGACAACAACACCGACAGCGGTGACAATCCAGACCGGTACAACGTTGCTCACTACTCTCGCCACCCCTCCATGCTAGAGCCCCGTTACACTGGGAAAACCGGTCTCAGGAGTGCGGGGAGGTGAACCGATGGCCAGCATCCTTGTGTTGAGCTCCGACGAAGGTTCGAGTGTCCTTCCTGCCCTGAGCCTGCTCTCTCATCGTGTGCGCACGATTCCCGCTGAGCCTGCTGCGTTGGTCAACGCCCCCATAGCGGACATCGTTGTAGTTGACGCTCGGCACGATTTAGCTGGTGCGAAAGCTCTGTGTCGGATTCTGACGACGACCGGTCTCTCGGCAGCTTTACTCGTGGCAGTGCATGAAGGCGGAATGCCTGCACTCAATAGCGAGTGGGGCTTTGATGACGTCGTTCTCTCCGGCGCAGGCCCTGGTGAGGTCGACGCCCGCATTCGCCTTCTGACCACTACGGCGAGCAAAGACTCACCAGATCAGATGATTTCAACCTCGGGCGTCACCATCGATGAAGTGAGCTACCAGGCCAAAGTCAACGGGCGCGCGCTCGACCTCACCTTCAAGGAGTTTGAGCTCCTAAGGTTTCTCGCCGGTCACCCCCAACGCGTGTTCACCCGGGAGCAACTCCTCAGTGAAGTCTGGGGGTATGACTACTTTGGCGGTACGCGCACCGTAGATGTTCACGTCCGGCGCCTTCGGGCAAAACTGGGAGATATGGAATCTTTGATAGGAACCGTTCGAAACGTGGGGTACCGCTTCACTGTGGCTGAAGCGTCCAACGAGGTTCGAGAGAAGGAAGACTCCGAAGCCCGGAAGTCCTCCGATGCCTAGGCGGTTCACCCGCAGTTAACCTTCTCGCTCCCCCGCACGGGGCGTGGAGTGACACAATGTCACCCATGAATGAGACGAATCATCCGACCTATGACGTGAGTGCTGGCGTCAGTGGGGACTTTTCGGATGATTTTGACGACGGTCTCGCTCCCGACACGGAGGACCTCCCCCCGGAGCGCTACCTCGATCGTGAGCTCAGTTGGTTGGCCTTCAATAAGCGTGTTCTCGAGCTCGCCGAAGACCCGGATGTGCCACTGCTGGAGCGAGTGAACTTTCTTGCCATTTTTGCCAGCAATCTCGATGAGTTCTTCATGGTCCGGGTCGCTGGATTGAAGCGTCGTATTGTGACCGGAATTGCTGTGCCTACGAACACAGGTCGGTCCGCACAAACCGTTCTCGATGACATTTTTGCGATGGCTCTCGAGCTTCAAGAGCGACATGCCAGGGCTTTCCACGATCTCATCAAGCCCGCTCTGGATGCCGAAGATATTCACATCGAAAGCTGGAGCGATCTTGGCGATAACGATCGCGAACGCCTCGACGAGCTCTTCAGTGAACAGATCTTCCCTGTATTGATGCCACTCGCGGTAGACCCCGCACACCCCTTTCCCTATATTTCGGGGCTATCGCTGAACCTCTCGGTTCGGATTCGCAACCCCAAGACTGAATCCACCGAATTTGCCAGGCTCAAAGTCCCTTCCGTTCTGTCTCGATTCCTCCAGCTTCCCGATGATGGCTCGGGGAGGCTCCGCTACATCGCTATCGAAGACTTGATCTCGAACCATGTGCAGGAGTTATTTCCCGGTATGGAGGTTCTCGAGCACCACGAGTTTCGGGTCACGAGGAACGAGGACGTGGAAATCGATGAGGACGAGAGTGAGAACCTCATTCAGGCTCTGGAGCGAGAACTCCTCCGGAGGCGATTTGGTCCGCCTATCCGTTTAGAAATCACTGACGATATGGACCCGGTCACGCTGGACCTTCTCATTGGTGAGCTCGGTATTACCGAAAACGAGGTCTATCGACTTCCTGCACCCCTGGGTTTGAACGGTCTTTTTGAAATCTCCACCCTCGACCGTCCTCACCTGAAGTATCCGCCACACCTTCCCATCACCTCAACGCAGCTACTTCCCTCTGAGCCCACCGAAGAACCGGATATTTTTCGCTCAATTCGAGCGGGAGATGTGCTCGTTCACCACCCCTATGAGTCATTTGCGACCAGCGTTCAAGCGTTTCTGGAACAAGCGGCTGCTGACCCTCATGTGCTTGCCATCAAACAGACCCTCTATCGCACCAGCGGTGACAGTCCGATTATCGAAGCCCTCATTCGAGCGGCGGAATCCGGCAAATCAGTTCTCGCCCTGGTCGAAATCAAGGCCCGCTTTGACGAACAAGCCAACATTTCGTGGGCAAAGAAACTCGAAAAATCGGGTGTCCACGTGGTTTATGGCTTGGTCGGGCTAAAGACCCACTGCAAGCTGGCGTTAGTCATTCGTCAGGAATCAGATGGATCACTCGGTCACTACTCTCACGTAGGAACAGGGAATTACAACCCGAAGACCAGCCGCATCTATGAGGACTACGGTTTCTTCACGGCAGACAAGCAAGTGGGGAAGGAACTGACCCGGTTATTCAACGAGCTCTCCGGATATGCCATCGAGAAGAAATACAAACGGATGCTGGTCGCTCCCCGCTACCTCCGGAGGGGACTTCTCAAACATATCCGGGACGAGATCAAGAACAACGAGGCCGGAAAACCGGCCCGTATTCGTCTCAAATTGAACTCGCTTGTCGATGAGGTCATCATCGATGCGCTCTATCGAGCGAGCAATGCGGGGGTATCCGTAGAAATTTGGGTGCGAGGGATTTGTGCCCTCATTCCAGGCCAGCCAGGCCTCAGTGAGAACATCGTCGTCAAAAGCATCCTCGGTCGATACCTCGAACATTCGCGGATTTTTTGGTTTGAGAACGCCGGAAAGCCCATTGTGTATATCGGCAGTGCAGACATGATGCACAGAAATCTTGATCGGCGCATCGAAGCACTCCTCCACATCACTGACTCTTCACATATCGAGCAACTCGATCGTCAATTCACCAGAGGAATGAGTGATGACATGCAGTCGTGGTCTCTTTCTCAGGATGGAACCTGGACCAGGCACTCACACGCCGAGGATGGGACAAGGCTTGGTGATGTCCAAAACGAGACCATGATGGAGATTATGGGAAGGAAACGCGGAGCACCAACCGCATGAGTCGCTCCCCCGAGACAGTTGTCGCTGGTGGCGCAGTCTGTTGGAAGATTGTGGACGGCGATGTCCGCATCCTCCTGGTCCACCGAACTCAGCACAAAGACGTGTCTCTCCCCAAGGGGAAATGTGATCCCGGCGAAACTGTCCCAGAAACAGCGAAGCGGGAGATTCTTGAAGAAACCGGTCTCCACATCACTCTTGGTGCTTACCTCGGGCGCGTCGACTACCTTTTGCCCAGCAAGAAACCCAAAGAAGTTCACTACTGGGCGGCGGAGGTGGATCCGGGGGAAGCAGAGCGCGCACCTTTTGAATCCAACGATGAGATTTACGCCCTGGAATGGGTGTCACTGAGGAAAGCACCCAAAAGACTCACCTATGAACACGATGCCGACATCGTCGAAAACTTCCAATCACTCTTCGAGAGCGGCCGAGCCAAGACTTTTCCTTTGATCCTGTTAAGGCACGCCAAAGCCATGCCCGCTGAAAACTGGGATGGTCCAGACCACACAAGGCCCCTCCTTCACAAAGGTCTCACTCAAGCGAAGAACGTCGCAGGAGGCGTTCTGGCCTTTGCACCAGAGCTCGTGGTGTCAAGCCCAGCGGCCAGGTGTCTAGCCACTATTCAGCCACTCCTCGATCTAGCCGAAATGCCCATGAAGACATCTCGGAACATCGGTCAAGACGCCTACGAGTCCAGTGGAAAGAAGGCTCGCAACGCTGTGGCAAAGCGGGTA
>JBMUEW010000033.1:0-12774 GCA_049460875.1 Pontimonas sp. | reverse complement strand
TCCCGCACGAAGAAGGTCATTCCACTTCGTTTGATGTCGCGAAGCATGGAACGATCGGGGGGAAAGTCGGATCCAAGGATGCACACAATTCTCGAGGGGTCGATTCCGGCATCGAGCAATCCACCGACTTCGTCGCGATTTGCGTCATAGTTGCCGACGACAATCGTCGACGCTGAACTAGCGAGTTCAAGAAGTTCCGCACGAGAAGAATCGAGGGACAGCGAATCGGTGCTCCGGAGTGCGCTCGGGATGACCTTGGTGTAACCGAAGCCTTTGCCATAGTGGCGCGTCGTATCGCCTGAGAAATCATCGAAGAGGAACGAGGGCTCAAACGCCGCGACCAGAGAACTACCCAGTACTTCGGTCAGCCCGATAAAGCTGAAAGCACTCAGATAGTCGGTCCGCGAAGCGAGCGCTCGATCGAGAAAAACGACGCGCTCTGTCGACATTTCAGATATGTCAACAACATAGGAGGCCATCGCTCGAGTCGTCAGGTGCTCCTCTGCCCATCGGAAAAAGAAATCGCGCGTGTGCTGATCGGGAGTCGCCGGTCCCTCGGTCACCAACGAGTCGAGTAGGTCACTCAGTGCTCGCTTGGGGTAATGGGCAAGGGCGTATCGGCTCGACCGGGCGAGGCCTGGCATCAAAGGAATCGTTCCCGAGAACAGAATCTCGAGATGCCGGAAAGTGTCCCATCCGCCTTTCTTTGTTGAGAGGGCAAAGAAGGAGCTCCGGTACTCGTGAAGATAGTCCTCCCATGTGGTGAAGGAGTGCGGAGTACCCGGATACGTAGTGGAGAGAAAATGAGGCCGATCTGTCACGGGAACAGGCTGGACTTGAGTGGTGGGAAAAGAGAAACCCAATGGATAGACGCCGTGTTCGGAGAAGCACTGTCGTGCCACACTTCTCGGGTCCTCCTCGGCAAAGCCAGCAGGAACAAAATCCCGCTCAGGCAAGCCCGATGCTGAGCGGAGAAAAAGGGAGGAATCTAATTCCCGGGTGTAGTAGTCGGGCCGACCAACGGGAGCTGGATGGGGAGTCCCTCTCAGGATGTGCCCCATTTTCATTCGGGCCACCCGGTAGGCCCCCACGAGCTTGGACCGTTGCGGAAGCACTCTCGAAGCGTTGTCCCGGGTCACAGTGGGAGTTTATCGGGGAGCGAACACGAGCCCTGGAACCTTAGCCTTAGGGCACACTCGTAGGAGAAAAAGGAAGAAAAACAGATGAGCATGGCTTTCGGTTCGCGTCGACGCGGCATGAACTATCGAGACACCGATGATGGCTCACCCCGGGCAACGTTTCGACAACTGATGCCGTTCTTGCTCGAACACAAAAGAGTGTTGAGTCTCGTCATCCTTCTGAGCACGGCCGGAGCGCTCACCACCCTCGCCCAACCCCTCGTGGTGAGCCAGGTGATTACTGTGGTCGAAGCTGCTCAGCCACTGGGGAACCTTGTTTGGGTGCTTGTCGGTCTCGTCGTGGCTTCTGCAGCACTGTCGGGTTTTCGACACTATCTTTTGCAGCGCACCGGTGAGGGTGTGGTGCTCTCCTCTCGCAAAGCGTTGGTGCGCCGTATGCTCAACCTCCCCGTTTCTGAGTTTGACCAGCGCCGAACCGGGGACCTGGTGTCCAGGGTGGGCAGTGACACGACGCTCCTTCGCGCTGTCCTCACGCAAGGGCTCGTGGAGGCAATCGGTGGAGCACTGACTTTTCTCGGCGCGGTCGCAGCAATGATCTACCTAGATGGATTTCTTTTTCTCCTCACGGCGCTCGTGGTGAGTATTGCGGTGACTGCGGTGGTAACGCTCTCACGACGAATTCGCGTGGCCAGCCGGAAAGCGCAAGACAAGGTGGGAGACCTCACCTCGAGCGTTGAGCGGGCCATCAGCGCGGTGAGAACAGTCCGAGCGGCCAATGCGACGGAGCGAGAAATCCAAAGTGTCGAGAAGGACGCTGAGGGAGCCTGGAGGCTCGGGCTCGATGTGGCAAAGATTTCCGCTTTGGTTGTGCCCGTTTCCGGCATCGCTCTGCAGGTTGCTTTCCTGGTTGTGCTGGGTGTTGGAGGATTCCGAGTGGCGAGCGGCTCCTTGCCGGTGGCCGACTTGGTGGCGTTCATTCTGTTCTTGTTCATGATGATCATGCCTCTTGGGCAAGCCTTTGGAGCCATCACATCGGTCAACCAAGCCTTAGGAGCGCTCGGCAGAATCCAGGAGATCATTTCCCTCCCGAGCGAGACAGAACATGACACGGTCACCGCCTACAGCGAGCCAGAATCTCAGGGGCCCTTTGCCATTGAATTCGATGGAGTCTCGTTTAGCTACCCCGCCTCAGCTCATAAGACTGAAGCCGAGAAAGTCCTAGCGGAGACACTAGGAACCCATGACTTGGACACTCTTGCAACGGGCGAAATCTCCCTTCCCGCTCACCGTGACACTGTCCTCAAGACTGTGTCCTTCCAGATTCCAGTGGGTAGCAAGACCGCCATCGTGGGACCTAGCGGGGCGGGAAAGAGTAGCCTGCTGTCGCTACTGGAGCGTTTCTATGACCCACAATCGGGCTCCATTCGGGTGTTTGGAAATGACATCACGGGCCTCTCCCGCCAGTCTCTCCGGTCACTATTTGGTTATGTCGAACAGGATGCTCCGGTTCTGGCCGGGAGTATCCGGGACAACCTCACGATTGCCTCGCCGACAGCCAGCGACGAAGATCTCCGGTCGGTCTTGGATGAGGTCAACCTGACCGGAATTCTGGACCGCGATGAGCGCGGTCTCGATGCCCAGGTTGGTGAGGGAGGGGTGCTCCTATCGGGTGGTGAGCGCCAGCGTCTTGCGATTGCACGAGCCCTCCTCCAGTCACCTTCTGTGCTCCTGCTCGACGAGTCGACGTCGTCTCTCGATGGGCCCAATGAGCTGCTCATGAAGACCGCTATCGACAAAGTGTCACAGAACCGAACTTTGGTGGTTATCGCACACCGCCTCGCCACCGTGGTGGATAGCGACCAAATCATCGTGTTGTCTCAGGGTCAGATCGATGCGGTGGGAAACCATGGGGAGCTTCTCGAGAGCTCAGCTCTTTACCGAGATCTAGCGGAGCACCAACTCTTGGTCTAGTTACTGGGGTTTGGCTGAGGGTCCGCGCAGGAGAAGGCGGACACGATTAGACAGCCGACGCCAGACGTAACGGACAAAGAGACCTGCGAGGTCAAACGGGGTCAGTGTAAAACGGTGCTGGAGCACTCGCTTTCGATAGAGCTTCTCACTGGCCTGTGACACAAAACCCTTGTATTGGTCGTGGTCTCCCGCCATAAACGAGCCGTGGCCGTGGTGATAGAAAGAGCCCCCCAGATAGAAAGAGCCACGGTAGCCATTGAATGCTGGGGTGTGCTCGAGGAGGGTCACAGGCTGTCCGGTCGCCTGCAACTGTTTGCCCACTCGACGGCCGGTATCTGGGGCACCTTTTCGATGGGCCCGCTCGAGATAATCCTCAGAGAAATTCACGATGCTTCGAAGGTTCGCGGGGAACACCATCAAACAGGGGTGAGTTTGTGACTTACTGCCGGGGACGAGAGCGAGAGAAATATCGTCCAGCGAAGATATCCACGCGGTGCTGACCGGAAATGCATCGGAGTCCATCACGATGATGTGTGACGTCGTGAAGTTGCCTTGCGCGAGAGCACGATCTAGTGCTGCCGGGTGGTCGTGACCTTCCACTGCGATTTGAGCAGAATCTGGCTCGAACGTGAGAACTTCTGTCACCAGGGGGAGGGCTCGCAGCTCATCGGCTGAACTCCGGGACTGATCCACAATCACAGCACTCTTTACGGCGTCGCCCGAGAGAGCTTTCACCTGGCTCAGCATGTGCTCGATCCAGAACAGGTCTCCGTAATGGCACGACACCACGGTGTATGTCGGGGCGTCAGTGGTCGGCAAAGGTAACTCCTGCTTCAGCCATTTCTGCCCGAGCTGTCTGCTCCGTTTGGGCCGACACCGCGGCAACGAGGTGGTTCAAGACTCGGACCCTGAACCCCTCCTTTGTGGCATCGAGCGCACTCGCTCGCACGCAGTGGTCAGTGGCGATTCCCACCACATCGACATCCGTCACTCCAGCGCTCGCAAGCACCTCCTTCGCCGTGCGATCGTCGTCGGTATGGCCCTCGAACAATGAATAGGAGGGAACACCCTGGCCCTTCTTGAGGTGAATGGTGTCCTCGGGAAGCGTCAATTTCGGGTGGTACTCCGCCCCGTGGGTGCCCGCAACACAGTGTGGGGGCCACGTCGTGACAAAATTGGGAGCCTCTCCTTCGGCGGCAAAATGACCACCATTGTCATTGTCAGCGTCGTGCCAATCCCGAGAAGCAACAATCACCGCATAATCGGAACGGTGCTCGTCTACGAACTTCGAAATGGCGTTAGCGACGCGCTCGCCACCATCGACTCCAAGGGCTCCGCCCTCGCAAAAATCGTTTTGAACATCCACGACCAACAGACCGCGCATCAGATCACCCCTCCAGGCTAAAAGTCTGCCAGGTTTGCTCCGCAGGAGTAGACGCCGACAACAAGACTCTCTAGCGCTTCCCTCGCCTCATCCGTCACAGCACCGTTGGCAAAGAAGGCAAAAGCTGCGTCAGTGTCGTCTTCCGCGCTGACCCAACCGGCAAGAGATCGTGTGCCCTGAATGCTTCCGGTCTTCGCAAACACTCGTCCTTGCGCAACCGAGTTCTCACCGGAAAAACGATCATCCAACGAGCCGTCAACTCCGGCAATCGGCAAACCCTCACCAACCAGGCTTATCTCATCCTCACTGCGATAGACCTCCGAAAGCACCGCTGCGACAGAAACGGGGGTCACCCTGTTGTCGCCGGAGAGACCTGAAGCATCATCGATAACGAGACCCTCGATGTCGATTCCCCGTTGCGCTATCGCGGCGAGCAGCGCCTCGCCGACCGAATCACCCGAACCATCAAGACCCTGAGACAGAGCAATATGGCGACCCAACATCTCCGCGAGGGTGTTGTCACTCTCTTTCAACATGTAGGTGACGAGCTCAGAGACAGGTCTCGACGATACCGAAGCCAAGGGAGTAACGGAGTCAGGCGCCTCTTCGTAAGAAACAGACACGTATCGTGAGGAGTTTCCGGCTTCGCGCAGAGCACTCACGAACGCGGAGGCAGCTCTAGCCATGGGATCTCCGCTTCGTTCACCCATGACAGCCGAGGGATTGAATCTGTCACCATCAATCTGAAGGGGGGTGACGCGAGACATGTACCCCTTTGTTCTCGCACTAGAGGCCCACGCCTCCCGCCAGTTGTCGTCGGGGTTCCACAAACTTGCATCGACAACCAATTCACGAATGGTGACGCTCTCACCCTCGGGAAGCGATGTCCTGATCGCGGCAATTGTCAGATCTGCAAGTTCTGAGAGTTTGGGCGCTCCAGAATAGACGCTGTCAACGCCCTCTGGGGTCGCACTCAACGTGAGGTCTCCCCCAGCTCGGAGGACAACGACGTCAGGGTCTTCGGTCGACAAAGTGGTGGTGGAGAAGGTGGTGTCAGGTCCCAGTACTGTGAGCGCTGCAACGGCGGTAAGAACCTTCTGAACACTCGCCGGTGCCACAAAGGTCTCCCCACCGCGCTGGAAAAGCACTTCGTTGGTGAGGGGGTCGACAACAACCCCCGAAAAATCGCCCAACTCTTCGGACTCAACCAGGCTCTGAATGGAACACGTCGGTATGCGCAGCGCTGCCAACTCAACAGAAGGGACGGTCCGTGACACTGCGCTCTGGACAACGGCCTCCGGCTCCGGTGCAACCGAATCCGCAATGACGTCGGCTGACAAGCCTGCGGTCACAATTCCTAACCCGTAGGCACCGCCGGTACCAAGGAGGACAGCAACGGCGAGTGCGATGGAACCCACAATTCGTCGGCTTATGCCGGGAGAGGGCGACTGGGGCATATCGTCCAGACTACCGAGCTAGCCGTCCTTTGCTTCGGAAGCCAAATCCTCGAGAATCGCCGATGCCCACCAGGCAACATCGTGGGTACGCACCTCTTCTCGAAGAGCGCTCATACGCTGTGCTTGTTCTTTCGGCGCCATTCTCATGGCTCGAATCATCGCGCTCTGGAGCTCCTCAGCGTTTGTGGGATCGGCGATGATGGCGTCGACCATGCGATCAGCTGCTCCAGTGTGAGGACTCAAGACAAGAACACCGGAATTGTCGTTCTTACACGCGACAAACTCCTTGGCAACGAGGTTCATACCGTCTCGGAGTGAGCTCACCACCGCGATATCTGAGGCAACAAAGAGGGCAAGCATCTCTTCGCGTTGGAGGTTTTGAGCAAGAAATACGACGGCAGGTCCTCCGTGTGAGCGGGGAAAGTCGTGATTGATCCTGGACACAATCGTGTCAATACGAGCCCGAAGGGCCTGGTAGCTCGGAACATTTTCCCGGGAGGGGCTACCAGCCTGAACCATGATGGTGTCATCGGGATTGATGTCCCCAGATCGGAGCAGCGCCTCGTAAGCTTCGAGTCGCTCCGGTATTCCCTTGGTGTAATCGATCCGATCCACACCGAGAAACACGGTGGTGGGGTTGCCCCACTCCCGTCTCAGCTCGTGAGCCCTCTGGACAACCCCGCTGTCGCTCGCACTGCGGGAGACCTCAGCAAAATCAAGAGAGATCGGATACGTTTTGGCTCTCATTGACTCTGCGCTATCGCCACTCGCCTGGACGAAATAATCTCGGTCCTGATCGCGCTGGAATCCGGCAATGTTGGAAGCAGCCACTCCCGCAACGAGCTCTGAATGCTGCGGAAGCGCTACAAGAACTTCGGGAGCGCAAAAAGGAATGTGGTGGAAGTAGCCGATGACAACATCGGGCCTCAGTTGTCGCAATAGGTGGGGCACCATCATCATCTGATAGTCATGAACCCACACCGTTCCACCGAGGCTCACACACCGAGCCGCCTGCTTCGCGCAGCGTGAGTTCACCTCCAGGTAAGCCTCCCACCAGGCGTCGTGAAATTCTGGGGGAACCCCAACGTCATGGAACAGAGGCCACAGTGTCGAGTTACTGAAACCCTCATAGTGTCGCTCGACAAGGTCTTTATCGAGAGAAACCGGGAACAGGGTGATGTCGTCGAGTACAAGTGGCTCGGGATCGGCGAGGTCTGTGCCGTCCCATCCCACCCAGGCAGCGTTTCGCCCTCGGAGAGATGGTGCGACGGCTGCGACGAGGCCTCCGGGAGATAGCGCTGGAACACGAGTGCCACCAGCCTCCACAGTAAAGGTAACCGGAAGTCGATTAGACACCACGACCAGGGGAAAAGTCGCTGGAGTAGTTTCACTGGACACCCTTCGGAGAGTAGCAGGGCCAACCCCAGCGCTCCCTTTTGCCCCTGAGGCTGGACGCCTAGGCTAGAAGCATGCGCGAGTACGTCTTTAGTGCGTCCATCCTCAGTGCCCTGACTGCAGGTGTGGGGCTTCTGCGAAAAACTCTGCGATCACCGCTGACCTGGCAGGTGTGGTTGCTGTGGGCGAGCTGGATGATTTCTCTCATCCTTGCTATTGCGGCGGTGCGCGATCGGCGACTCCGCTAGGGCTCTGCCCAGTGACTGGGGCCGGCTACGGGACTTGAACCCGTAACCTTCCGATTACAAGTCGGATGCGCTACCAATTGCGCCAAGCCGGCACACCCCGGTCCACCGAGGCACTCACAGACTAGCGGAGGCGAGTCTTACTCGCTCTCCTCCAGAGACGCCACAAAACTCGCCAAATCGCCATGAGTTTGGGGCTGATACTCCTTGCCGTTTACGAGGACAGCGGGAGTTCCGAGGACGAGCGGGATTTCAGAGTTTCGAACAGGGACGGGACCTGTGCTCATCGCGCGCGCCGTTGCCTGCGAGACCCAGTTCGCAAACGTCTCATCCTCGATACACGCCTGGATTTCCTCCAGGTTGGTCACACCAGCAGCTGCGGCCAACTGGCCCATCTGCTCGTTGGTGAGTTCATAGGACGTCGGTGGAACCGGCTGACTACGGAGCAACAAATCGTTGTAGGTGAAGAAGCTATCCGGGGAGAACTCGGCGACACAGGCCGCACTATTGCCAGCACGAGTGGCATAGCGGGTGCCGGCCGTTTGCGCGTCACGGAAAGACAAGATGTGATACTCGACCGTCGCAGTCCCGCTCTCCGCCCACGTGCGGAGAAGTTCACCATACACAGACTCAAATTGCGCACAGGCTGGACACGAGTAGTCAACAAAGATGTTGATGGCCGGAACACCGTTGGCGTTTTCTTCCGACGGAACAGGGAGCTGATCAGGAAGAAGGGCAGGGGTCCGCTCGGCGATGAGACCCTCCCCAATTTTGATGCCATCGCTCTGCATATTGGCGGGGCCAGGACCTGGAGGACGCAGCGACGACATGATCAGGACCGTCACCAACGCAATCACACCCACAACACCAATGGCCAGCGACGACTGGATGATGATCTTGTTGCGCTTGGACTTTTTTGACTGGGCTTCGCGCAGCGCACGGGCCTTCTCACGTGCTTCTTGGCGCTTCTGATTCTTCGTGGGCTTCGATTCAGCAGCGTTCACGACCGGACTCACTTTCCATACACCATCCCCAGCGGGGACCATAGACATCACGTAGGGTGACAGACAATTCTTGGGACAAGCTTGGATTTGAAATCCAGCGCCCCATACTAGCCCGGAGAGCAGAACATTCCCTAGTTGCCCGCTGAACATCTCTAGCCCCTGGGAACAATAACTGCCATACTGAAAGCGCGTTTCCCACCACTGTCGGTGGAAAACGTTTCCATTCACTACGGATCGTCCGGCACGTACCTGCCGGTGAAGGAGAAAACAATGGCGTCTGTGACGTTTGATAAAGCAAGCCGCATCTACCCAGGAACCTCTGTTCCCGCTGTTGATGCTCTCGACCTCACCATCGATGACGGTGAGTTCCTCGTTCTCGTTGGCCCTTCGGGGTGCGGGAAGTCCACCTCGCTGCGCATGCTCGCGGGCTTGGAAGAAATCAATGACGGCCGAGTTCTGATTGGTGACCGAGATGTCACCGACGTGGCTCCCAAAGACAGGGACATCGCCATGGTGTTCCAGAACTATGCCCTCTACCCCCACATGACGGTGGCAGAGAATATGGGTTTTGCCCTCAAGATTGCGGGAGTGAGCAAAGATGAGCGAGCGTCGCGAGTCCTCGAGGCGGCGAAGCTTCTTGACCTCGAGCCCTACCTTGACCGCAAGCCCAAGGCCCTCTCCGGTGGTCAACGTCAGCGTGTCGCCATGGGTCGCGCGATCGTGCGTGAACCCCAGGTATTCCTCATGGACGAGCCACTGTCGAACCTGGATGCCAAACTCCGCGTCCAGACCAGAACTCAGATTGCCTCTCTTCAGCGCAGGCTCGGCGTCACCACCGTGTATGTGACCCACGACCAGACTGAAGCGTTGACCATGGGAGACCGCATCGCCGTATTGAAGGACGGTGTGCTTCAGCAGGTGGGGACACCTCGTGACCTCTACGAAGCGCCCGCGAACTCCTTCGTCGCGGGATTCATTGGCTCACCCGCCATGAACCTCTTCGACGCCGATGTTGTGGACGGTGGCGTCCAGTTCGGAACGGGAACGGTGAAGGTCGATCGTGACACCCTCTCGGGCGCAACGGGTAACCGTGTCACCGTGGGTATTCGCCCCGAAGACCTCACGGTATCGAGCTCCGGAAAGGGATTGCAGACCACGGTCGAGCTCGTCGAAGAACTCGGTGCCGATGGCTACCTCTATGGGAGCACCGAGGTCAATGGCGAGAAAATCGAGATGGTGGTCAGAGTCGATGGACGCGACCACCCGGTGGCAGGCGACAAGATTGCTCTGATGCCCATTGAACACCACATGCACGTCTTTGACACGGCAACGGGTGTTCGACTCACCAAAGAAGCAATATCTGCCGGGTCATAGAGAACCGAATGTGTGGGGTCACCAGGTTTCTGGTGACCCCACAACTCTGTAGAAGGAAATATCCGTGAGCGCGTCGCTGTCCATTACAGCCACTGAAGTGGCCCCTGAACTCTTTGAGCTCCCCTGGGATATCGCACTTGAAGACTGGCCCGAGGACACTATTGCGGCACTCCCCAAAGGAATCTCCCGGCACATTGTTCGATTCATTCACCTCGGTAATCACATCGTTGCGGTTAAAGAAACGACCGAGGCTTTGGCTATTCGGGAATACGAGATGTTGCACAAGCTGGATCGACTCGATGTCCCCTGTGTTGAGCCGGTCGCGATTGTCTCAGGACGCCTCGATAAGAACGGTGAAGAGCTTCCCGCAGCCCTCGTCACGCGCCATCTGAGGTTCTCCCTGCCGTACCGAGCGCTCTATTCCCAAACTTTGCGCCCTGACACCGCGACCAGGCTGGCCGATGCTCTCGCCGTCTTGTTGGTCAGACTCCACATCGTCGGCTTCTTCTGGGGTGACGTATCGCTCTCTAATACCTTGTTTCGTCGGGATGCGGGATCCTTTGCTGCCTATCTTGTCGACGCCGAGACAGGGGAATTAATGCCCAGCAGTCTCTCGGACGGTCAGAGAGAAAACGACTTAGAGATCGCCAGGGTCAATGTCGCAGGTGAACTCCTCGACCTTCAAGCTGGCGGGCGTCTAGATGACGATATCGATCCCGTTGCTGTGTCCCAATCCATCGTCGATTCCTATCGATCTCTGTGGGACGAACTCACCGGCTGGGAAAGTTTTGACCAATCCGAGCGCTGGAGGATTGCCCAGCGGGTCTCCAGGCTGAACGAGTTGGGTTTCGACATCGAGAACATGTCCATCTCGAGTGACGATGCTGGAGCGTCACTTCGCATTCAGCCCAAAGTGGTGGACGCAGGACACCACACCCGACGGCTCCTGCGACTGACTGGCATCGATGCCGGAGAAAACCAGGCCAGGAGGCTCCTCAACGATATGGACTCCTACCGAGCCATTCACTTTCCAGACGATGAAGTCGATGAAGAAATGGCCGCGCATCAGTGGCTTTCCGAGGTCTATGACCCCATCATGAGAGCTATCCCGAAGGAGTATCGAGGAAAACTAGAGGGACCGGAACTCTTTCACCAGTGGTTGGAGCACCGTGCCGCGAGGTCTAGACAGGAAAACCGTGACGTGTCACGAGAAGAGAGTCTCGTGACGTACGTGGAGACCGTGCTCCAGCACCGAAGGGATGAAGCGGTGGTAACCGGTCCCCCCACCGAGGCAATCACTATGCCCAATCCCACTATCGAGCTGAATTGGAGAGATCGGGTCTAGTGCTTCGCCTGAAGCTTCTGCCGAGAAATCTCATATAACACCACGCTGGCGGCTATTCCCGCGTTCAAAGATTCTGTCTTCCCCGATATGGGAATGCTCACGATGACATCACATGTCTCCGTGATGAGGCGGGAGAGGCCTTTGCCTTCGCTTCCCACCACAATCACCAGTGGTGAGCCCACCAGTTCCGTCGTAGGTAAGTCTGCGTCGGCCCCACCATCGAGGCCTACGACGAAGTAGCCCCGATGCTTGAAAGATTTCAGAGTCTGCGTGAGGTTAGCCGCCATCGCTACAGGAGTTCTCGCAATTGCTCCCGCCGAGGTTTTCCATGCGGCGGCATTCACCCCGACCGATCGTCGCTGAGGAACAATCACGCCATGACCCCCAAATGCCGCTGTTGAGCGAACGATGGCACCCAGATTCCTGGGGTCCGTGATGCCATCGAGAGCGACAAACACGGGTGCCCTATCGCTGGCCTCTGCCTTCTCGGCAAGCTCGAGCGGGTGAGCATAGGCATAAGGGGGAACGCTGAGTGCTATTCCCTGGTGAACAGCATCGGGTCCTGTGAGACGGTCGAGCTCGGGGCGAGGGATTTCCAAGAGAGGTATGCCGCGCTTGGTCGCAAGCGCGAGTGACTCTCTCACCCGATCATCCATCTCAATCTTGGTGGCGATGTGCAGTGTGGTGGCAGGAATCTTCGCGCGGAGCGCTTCAATAACTGAGTTGCGACCTGTCACCATCTCCGATTCCGACGACATCGAGCGCGCAGGTCTTCTCTTGGGCTCGTGCGAGGACGCGTGGCGTGACCTCGCGGTTTCGAGTCGCTCCTTGGCCGCTTTTCGCTTTCCCGCTGGGTGCCACGACCGATCTTCAGCCTTCGGAGTGGGCCCTTTTCCTTCGAGCGCGCGACGCCCGTGCCCGCCGGTTCCCGACGTCGCAGGCTTTTTTGCCTTTCTGGCGGCAGGATGTCCTTTTTTAGCCACGAAGACTCCAGGTGCTCCCGCTAGATGAGTCCTTCACGTCAATACCGGCTCGCTCTATTGCATCCCTGAGGGAATCGGAGAGGTCGAAGTTCTTCTCCGCCTTGGCGCTCCACCTCAAGGCGATGACCGACTCGACAAGAGAGTCGAGTGCTGCCGATACTGCACCGTTTCCCTGGGTAGTCCACTCCTCTGCGAGAGGGTCAAGTCCCAGAACAGCCACCATTGCTCGCACCGCACTAGCCGCAGTCGTTGCTGTCTGGGCATCTCCCGAATCAATCGCCTGATTACCCTGCCGAACCGTGTCGTGAACGATGGCAAGCGCGGAAGGTATCGCTAGATCGTCATCCATCGCCGCTTCAAAGTCAGCAGGGACAACTCCCCCCGAAGTATCCATTCCTTCAGACTGTGCCCGAAGCAGGAAACCCTCGATTCTGTCGAAGGCAGCTGCCGCCTCCGTCAAATAGCCCTCGTGAAGGT
>JBMUEW010000032.1:0-12850 GCA_049460875.1 Pontimonas sp. | reverse complement strand
ATAGTTGTAATTTTTAGTTGTAATTCCAGAAAACAGCCCCTCAAACAAGCCGATCCGAGGGTGAGTGGAGTTCTCTAGGCTCCACAATTCGGCAACTGCAGCCTCAGTGCGACATTTGCTTCCGGAGCAGAGAGAAGTGAGGAAAGCCTGCTCCCTAAAGGCGGAAAGCCAGAACGATAGCAAGAAGCAGGAATACACTCGCCACCGTGAATTCCATGGCGATAGCTACGCGTGGTCTAAGAAAGAACTTTCTCGCGGCACTGGCGGCATAGACGAGGGGCACTAACCAGATTACGGTCGCCACAAGGAAGGTCGCGCTCAGCAGGGTCAGTTGCCAGAATGCACTCTGCGACTCCCCCAAGAACTGGGGAAAAAATGCCAGGAAGAAGATTAAGACCTTGGGGTTTGTCACATTCGTGATGAGAGACATACCAAAGGGCTTGTCCTTCGCCTCAGGGGCTGAGGCAGCGCTAACAGGGGTTCGTATCTTCATGAGCCCTGCCCTGACACTGATTCCGGCCAGAACCAGCAAGACTCCAATACCGAGGGCATTGATGACCCCGAGCGCGAGAGGTACCTGAGAAATTAGTAATCCCACCCCTGAAATCAGGAGTAGCGACAACAGAGCCAGCCCCACAAGAATCCCTGCCATCGCTGCGAAGCCGGAAGGCGGACCCCCTCGAATAGCAAAGCGCAGAAGCAGAAAAGTGTCGGCTCCCGGCGACATGATGATGACTAAGGAAGAGAGAACGAAAGGCAAGAGAACACTGGTATCGACCACCAACGCCCTTTCTCTAGCAGGCACAGTCTAGAACCAGAAATACGGTGAAGACAGGCACGGTGACCAGCTTCTTTCTATGGCACGTCAGCGACCGTTTTCTCTACTACGCTGACCTGGTGCCCCGTAAAGCGCTGCTCTTGTTCCTGTCAGTGGGGACAATCTGGGGAACCCCTTACTTCTTTATCGCGATCGCGATTGAGCACTTCCAAACGCCGAGCATTGTGTTCCTTCGAGTCTTTCTTGGCGCTCTGATTTTGATGCCTATTGCTATCAGTCGAGGCATGATTATTCCCGCCCTTCGAGTGTGGCCTGCGGTGTTGGCATTTGCCGTCCTCGAGATGGTGGGGCCGTGGTTCCTCATTACAGAGGCCGAGCGCAGCATTAGTTCCAGCTTGGCCGGATTGCTGATCACGACGGTGCCGTTCATTGCGGCTTTCCTCGTTGGCCTCCTCGGCGATAAGGCGGCGTGGCATCCCTTGACTATTTTGGGATTGGTCTTGGGTTTCGCGGGAGTCGTCTCACTCGTCGGTATTGATGTTTTTTCAGGAGACCTCGTTCTCACACCGGTGCTAATGATGTTGGCGGCGGCGGTTGGTTATGCCGTAGCGCCGATCATTGCCAACCGGATGCCCAGTGATGTTCCCACGCTGGGTGTGATCGCTCTCTCGTTGACCATGGTGAGCGTTTTGTATCTTCCCTTCGCGATAGTCAGTTTGCCTCAGGACATTGCTCAGGGACCCACACTCGAAGCGTGGGGCTCAGTTCTCTTTCTCGGCGCTGTTTGCTCTGCGTTAGCTTTTGTGATCTTCTTTGCGGTGATTAGGGAAATTGGGCCAGCTCGCGCAAGCCTGATTACGTATGTCAACCTCGCTGTCGCGGTGGTCTTGGGTGTGGTTTTTCTGGGAGAGCAGCTCACGACAGGCGTTTTTGTAGGCCTGCCGCTTGTGGTCGCGGGTAGCTACCTTGCCAGTCGGCGCCGGCAAGCTTTTGTGCGAAAAAAGCTCCGCAAAGACCAAGAAATTCCTGAAACGCTCTAAATTGCCGTCTCTCGACGGTGACGCTCCGTGATGGTGGTGTACAAACCGATAACCACCAACAGAATCAGCACCAACGCGGGGGCAAAGTCTCCAATAATCCACGAGACAGTTACGGGCTCGATTTCCCATCCCGCGTAGTCAAAGTTGTAGTCGCGAAGCTCTTCGAAGGATGAGAATCCGAACACAAAAGCCATCACGGACACCACAGCCCCGAACACGATGGAGAGCACGAAGTTGAGGTTCCACGCCCCGCTTGCCCACGCTGTTCTGGGTTTGGGAGGCGAAGGCTTTTCTGCTTTGGCGAGTCGGGCGTAACGAGTTCCGAGAATGATGCCGGCCGCAATAATGACTTGGATGATGACCCACACCCATGCTTCGAGTGTGGTGCCTGTTACGTCGTACACGACGAGCCCAAAGATGACAGCGATAGCCGCGGCAATGATGGGAATCGCGTAGCCCAAGCCCAGAGCCTTTTGCCGAGCGCTGAGCCCTTTTTGTTCTGCACCGGATGCGTCCGAGGTATCTTTCCTGAGCACAAAGGCCAGCAGCAGAACGGTCACCACTAGCGCGGTGGCAAGCACGATCGGGAGGTAGACACCGAGGAGCCTTTCACCGAGAGACCCTTCACCCGTCGATCCGCCGAACGCACCAAAAAACGTGGCCAGAGCAAAAATTGCACCGCCGGCGAGCGCGATGATGACGCTCAGGTTTCCCAGTCGATATGCGGCAACGGTCAGGCCATCAGCTTCCTTCTGAGAGGCCTTATGGGAGCCTGAAATTCTCAATCCCCTCAGGGACGCGACCGAGAAAACAGCAATCCCTGCGAGGTAAAGATAGGTCGACGCTCTGACTATGGGCCCATCGTTCAGCCATTGGCCTTGAGCGTCATATTCCGGTTGAGCAAAAAGGTTAGTCCACGCGCCAACCATGAAAAGGGCCCAAGCGATGACCAATCCGAGAAGTGGTGCAAGAACCGCCCGTTGAGGAATTGCCATAGCTTGAGTCTAGGACGGGGGTCGCCAACCCAGCTCCCACGAGAGGGCTTCCGCCGACTCTCGCACGAGAGCCCCCAGAGCCTGATATCTGTCCTTTATCCGGCTTCGCCGTGCACCAACAGCGATACCGCCGACGACGACACCAAAGGCATTCCTCAGTGGCGCCGCTGCATCCACAATGCTCGGAGTGAGCTCACCGTCAGAGATGGCATATCCGCGACGCCGAGTAGTCTTGACCGATTTCGTCAGTTTTTCAAAAGTGGCGATACTTCCCGGCTTCTCCCGTAGTTTTCGAGCGCTCGCGCTCTCGATGGGCCTCTCGGCTTGAAGAGCTGGGGGCACATCCCGAGCTTCACCGTGTTCTTCCCACCAGGCCGAAAGTTCCTCGTCGCTGAAGGTGGCGAGAATAGCGCGGCCCGAGGCCGTTTTGAGGGCGGGTATCGAGACCCCGTCGAGGCTGTCGTCTCGTTCAGGATGTTGGGCAAGCTCTGTATGAACAGTCATGATTGCGCCTCCGCGAAGCACCGTGAGGTGTGCAGATTCCTCTGCGCGAGCCATGAGGTCGAGCAGCGTTGGTCGGGCGAGTAAAGCTAAATGAGCCTCCTGAGTGCGCATAGCGAGCGCGTAAAGGTGGTGACCGAGGGTGTACCTCCGGGTCGAGAGATCTCTGTTGATGAGGCCGGAGCGAAGCAGGGTCTGGCACACCCGGGAAATCTGGCCTTTATCTCTCCCCAACAGATGAGCAATTTGTTGGACTCCGTAGCCGCCTTCGTCCCACGCACCCCTGGTGCCCAAGAGTTCCAGCACTTCGAGATCGCGAGCGAGGCCAGAGGTATGAGACGCCACTAATTCAGGCTAGGCGATTGTTGACATATGGACAACTCGGTTAGCCATTGATGTCTGCCTTCCCTACGGTTGAAATATCGAAACTAGAGGAGGAATGCCGAACTAATGAAGAAATCGCTACGAAATGTGATGGCCCTTATGGGCGCTTCAGCACTCTTGGCCGTTGCCGGGTGTGCGGCAGAAACAGCAGATACGTCTGGCTCAGGATCCAGTGGCTCTGGCGGAGACACTTCGAGTGAATCCATGGAAACGGCCTCGGGTCTAGCTCAATACGATCTATCAGGGGTTGAGATTGCCGTCGGGTCCAAGGACTTTACAGAGCAGCTGATACTCGGGGAAATGATGGTTCTCGCCTTTGAAGAGGCCGGTGCAACTGTTGATAACAAGGTAAACCTCGGTGGAACCAGTGTGGCTCGCTCAGCACTTGAGTCCGGAGAAATCGACATCTACATGGAATACAACGGAACTGGCTGGGCTGTTCACCTTGCTCAGCCGAATCCCAGCACGGATCCTGAAGAGTTGACGGCTAATGTTCGTGAGCTCGATCTCCAGGAGAACGGCATCGTGTGGATCAGCCGGTCACCGTTCAACGACACTTATGGTTTCGTTTCGTCTCCTGAATTGACTGAGACTAACGGCGGCGCCTTCACGCTCGAGGGAATGATGGAGTACGTGCGCGATAACCCGGACACCGTGGTGTGCATGGAGTCTGAGTACCCCAACCGCGATGACGGACTTGTTCTGCTAGAGACGGCTTATGGCATTGAGATGCCGGTCGATCAGCAGTCGATTCTTGACACGGGAATCATTTACTCCGAAACCGCTGCAAATAATTGTGACTTTGGAGAGGTTTACACCACCGATGGACGCATTCCCGCACTGGGCCTGACCTTGGTTGAAGACCCCGGTGTTCACATCTTGTACAACGTCTCCGGAACTATCCGTGAGGAAAAGTACAACGAGGCACCCGAAGCCTTCGACGGAATCATCGAGGCCATTCTCGCCCCGCTTGACGAAGACCGAATGGCTGCGCTCAACGGTCAGCGCGACGTGGACGGGTTGACTCCAGCCCAGGTCGCTGAGCAGTACCTCGTGGAGGAAGGGCTCATTTCCGGCTAGGGAGTTTTATCAGGGGGTGGGGACTGTTCATCCCCGCCCCCTGATGGCCCTCACCGGGAGGTGTTATGGATTTCTTTCTGAGCTTGTGGAATTTTATGGCCGCTCGAGGCGATGAAATCCAGAGTGGGCTCATCGAGCACTCGGTCTACGTAGTGTCAGTCTTACTGTCAGCAGGAGTTTTTTCGATTACCACGGGCATCCTTACCCGACGAAACGTTCTCGCAAAAGAGCTTGCCCTTTCCATAACGTCAATCTTTTTGACCCTTCCCTCACTTGCGCTCTTTACAATCTTCATCCCGCTGGTAGGCCTTGGGTTCGCACCATCTTTTATTGCCCTTTTCCTGTATTCGCTTTTGCCTATACTTCGCAACACCATTACGGGTTTGGATGGGATTGATAACAGCGTTCTGGATGCCGCCCGAGGAATGGGCATGGCACCTCGTCAGGTTTTGTTGCGCGTTCAGCTTCCCTTGGCTTGGCCGGTAATCCTTGCCGGGATCAGGGTCTCAGCAATGCTCATTGTGGGAATTGCTGCCATAGCGACTTTGGTGGCAGGGGGAGGCCTGGGGGATTTCATTAAAGATGGACTGGCGCGTCTCCCGTTAGCCAACTCACTTGAGTCAATTTGGGCGGGAACTCTGCTGTGCGTCGTTCTTGCTTTGGTAATCGACTTAGCTTTGCAATTGCTCAAGCGAGCAACAATTTCGAGAGGAATCCGATGAGTACTCCGCTAATCCGTTTAGAGAACGTCACCAAGACTTATCAGGGAACAGAGGCACCGGCGGTCGGGAACCTCACCATGGATGTATACGAGGGTGAAGTGCTTGTCCTCGTGGGCCCATCAGGTTGTGGCAAGAGCACTACGTTGCGTCTAATTAATCGGCTCATCGAACCCAGCAGTGGTCGAATCTATCTGCACGGTGAGGATGTCACTGATATTGATGCAAGTGAACTCCGGAGAAGGATGGGTTATGTCATTCAGCAGGTTGGCTTATTTCCTCATCGCACCATTGCTGAAAACATCGCCACCGTACCCAAGCTCCTCGGTTGGGATAAAGCTCGGATAGCCGATCGAGTTGATGAGCTACTGGAACTGGTTTCGATGGATCCGGCAACTTACAGGGACCGATACCCCAAAGAGCTTTCAGGGGGACAGGCTCAAAGGGTTGGTGTTGCTCGAGCACTCGCGGCCGATCCCGAGGTCCTCTTGATGGATGAGCCCTTTGGCGCCATTGATCCCATTACCCGAGATCGTCTACAGAATGAGTTTTTGCGGTTGCAACAAGATCTCAAGAAAACCATCGTTTTTGTCACACACGACATTGATGAGGCAATCAAGATGGGAAATCGAATCGCGATTCTTAGGGAAGCTTCTGAGATCGCACAAATTGACACGCCTGAGGTCATCTTGTCTGACCCTGCGGATGAGTTTGTGGAGAACTTTCTCGGTTCGGGAGCAATTCTGAAAGGTTTGACCCTCAAAAAGGTGCGCGATATTGACCTGCATGACATTCCGGCTTTGGAGATGCCGGTGATGAGAGATGAGGCGCTTAAGGTGCTGGAGCAGTCGCCCGAGAAAACTGCGGTCTTGCTCGATAAGGATCACAAGCCACTTCGCTGGATTACCGAAGCCTCGTTGAATCGAACAAGCCAACCCATCGAGAAGAGCGGGAAGCCCATTAGCGTTGATCTTCAGCCAGAGGACACGCTCCAAGACGCCCTCGGTGTGATGTTGCAATCTTCGGTCGGTATGGCTGTGGTCGTCGATCGAAAAGGTAAGTATTTGGGGTGCTGCAGTATCGAGAGTCTCGCGTCCCTCATCATCAGCGGTTACGGAGCACAGGGCGCAGCATGACCACCGTCGCAGGCCCACCCATTGCCCAACGTCAGTCGCTCGCTGAGCGACTCGACCTCATCGTCACGCCAATATTTGCTGTGATTCTGGGCATCGTCGGGGGCGCCGTTTGGCTTTATTCAGATATTGACGACACCACACGGGCAATCCTTGCGCCAGAGAAGCTCTACACCCAGCTCATTCAAACCATCATTCTTGGTTCTGCGTCTTCCGCACTCGTGATTCTGGTCGCAATTCCGATTGGAATTGCGGTAACGCGACGTGGACTACCGCGACTCAAGAACTTTTTGGTTGACACACTCGGTTTGGCGCAGGCGCTCCCTGCTTATGGATTAATTGTGCTGTTCTTCTCGTGGCTCGGCACCGGTATGTTTACGGTGATTGTTGCTCTCGCGACATTTTCACTGTTGCCCGTGTTAAGAAACACCATTGTTGGTCTTGAACAGGTTGATCAAGCAGTTATTGAAGCCGGGCGAGGAATGGGTTACACGAAACGCCAAGTGCTTTTTCAGATTGAACTTCCCTTGGCTGTTCCGGTCATCATTGCGGGAATTCGGACGGCTATCGTCATCAATATTGGTATGGCTGCACTCGCTTTCCTAGTGGGTGGAGGCGGGCTGGGTGAGACCATCAACTCAGGCCTTAAGCTCGATAGGAATCCTGCCATTCTGATCGGTGCCGTGCTAGTAGCAATATTGGCGCTGATCTTTGATTTCGTCAGCGCGGTAGCCCAGCGCTACCTCAAACCCAAGGGTATGTAGAGGCTATTCCTCGTCTTCGACCCAGAGGTCGTCATCGGCTCGCAAGGTTTGCCACGCTGCATAGCCCACGAGGGCGAGCGCCAAAGCGCCAATCGCCATCAAAACGTAGACGAAAGGATTAGATGTCTTCTTGGGTGGAGCTACCCGTCGCCACGGAATCCGTGAGAGCGTCGGCTCAATAGTTTCGCGATAAGCCTCATGGGCGAGAGGCAGGACATCGCGCTTAGCAATGTCGGAAGCGCTCTGGGAAGCGTGTCTGGCAACGTTTTTCGCATGAGAAAGGACGTCGCGTTGTTCCTCCCACAGGCGCTTAGCCTCGTGGGATAGGCGAGCGAGTTCGCGTTGGGTTTTACGGTCCATGCTTCTCGCGTCCTTTCTCGAAGTTGAAGTCCTTAGTCTCCCAGAAATTCTTAGGAAATGCCTGGGCTCCTCTCTGGAGGGAACACGAAGGGGTCCCTGACAGAATGGGAACCATGACTCTACATACACACACAGCGACTTTGCACACAAACCATGGAGATATCGTGGTCGGTCTCTACGGGAACCACGCTCCGAAGACTGTCGATAACTTTGTCGGTCTCGCAACGGGAGAGCGCGAATGGACACATCCGTCCTCTGGCGCACCAGGCGAGGGGCCTCTCTACTCGAACGTGATTTTTCACCGCATCATTCCAAGCTTCATGATTCAAGGTGGTGACCCGACCGGCACAGGGATGGGTGGACCCGGTTACCAGTTCGACGATGAAATTCACCCCGAATTGAACTTCACTGAGCCTTACGTTCTCGCGATGGCCAACGCGGGTAAGCGCGGCGGTCAAGGAACGAATGGAAGCCAGTTCTTTATTACAACGGCAGCGACGACGTGGCTGCAGGGTAATCACACCATTTTCGGCGTAGTTCTTGATGATGAGTCGAAGAAGGTTGTGGACGCCATTGAAAGCGTTTCGACGGATGGTAACGACCGTCCTCACGAGGACGTCGTCTTGATGAGTGTGACGGTGGCAGCGCTGTCCTAATGCGCGGATCCCGCAATCGCGACGACTATTGCTACCGCCACCCGAGGGCGGAGAGCTTTGTGCTGTGTCAGCGTTGCGGAAACACGATCTGTCCGGAGTGCCAAGTTCAGGCGCCGGTCGGCTTCCAGTGTCCTGATTGTGCTGGGGTCCGGAAATCCAGCGGATTGAGCGGGGTGTTCCGTCGCGGTGCAGCTCGGCCGGTGGCGGTGGGGACGAGGCCTACTGCGACTTTCGTTCTCCTGGGCGTCATTGTCGCGGTCTATGTCGGACAGCTTCTGACCAGCGGCTATCTCACCCAGTTATTTCTCTACTGGCCACCCTTGACAGCGCTTGAGCCCTGGCGCATGGTGACCACGATGTTCGTGCACTCGACGTCCTCGGTCTTTCACATCCTCTTCAATGGGTATTCCCTCTTTATTCTGGGCACCCTGGTTGAGCGACTCATCGGTTCTGGTCGGTTCATTACCCTGTTCTTGTTCTCTGGTTTTGGTGGTTCGGTCCTGGTCTCCTTGCTCTCGCCCACGTCAGCGGTTGTGGGGGCCTCGGGAGCGATATTCGGTCTTTTTGGCGCGTTGTTTGTCATTCAGCGCTCGTTTGGTGGCGCGAACGTTCAATTGCTGATCGTCTTGGGACTTAACTTGGTGATGGGGTTCATCGTTCCGGGGATTTCCTGGCAAGCCCATATCGGTGGTCTCATCACGGGGGCTGTAGTGGCCAACATTATGGTCAAGACGCGAGGCGAGGAGCCCCAGCGTCAACGACGAGGCTTGTTTCTTGTGGGCTTGGGCCTCGTCGGGCTCACCGTTCTCGGTGTGCTGGTCTAACTCTTATCCACAGCTTCTCCCCACTGGGGAGAACTACATCAATGTAACTCGCTGTATCGAACTATTTCCACCGTGTGGTCATCAAGAAACCGACAAACATGATGCCGAAACCGACCGCGATGTTCCACGCTCCAATCGCGGGAATAGGCCAGCCAATGCCAGAAATGTAGTACGTCAGAATCCAGGCGAGTCCCAGCAACATGAGACCGAACATGATTGGTTTGAACCAGACGGGATTCTCGTCACCCTCTTCGTAGGTGGAGCGGGTTGAGATCGGATCGCGGGGTTGCTTAGCCATGCCGGACAGTCTATCTGGGCTCTCTGGGGTCACAACTTTCCCCCGGAGTCCGCTTGCTAGGCTGTCCGCGGTGAGGAGAGGAACCCTGTCACATGACACACATTCTGGTGGTCGACAACTACGACAGCTTTGTCTACACACTCAATGGTTATCTTCACCAGCTGGGTGCAACAACTGACGTCATACGTAATGACGATGTGACTGTCGACGACGTTGCAAGCCTCGTTGCTCGCTACGACGGGATTTTGGTGTCCCCCGGGCCCGGAACTCCCGCAGACGCCGGAGTATCGATAGCGATTGTCAAAGAAGCGGTCGACCAGGGTATTCCTCTCCTGGGTGTGTGCCTAGGTCATCAAGCCATCGCGGAAGCTTTCGGCGCAACGGTGGCACACGCGGAAGAGCTCATGCACGGTAAGACTTCTGTCGTGACCCACGATGAAAGCACCCTGTTTCAGGGGGTCAAGGACAAGTTTCAGGCCACGAGGTATCACAGCCTTGCGGTTGTCGACGGCACTGTTCCTGAAGAACTGGTGGTGACTGCTCGCACGACCGGCGGGGTCATCATGGGCCTCAATCATCAGAGTGCCCCCGTCTTTGGGGTTCAATTTCACCCCGAATCCGTGCTCACCGAGGGTGGCTACACCATGATCGGTAATTGGCTTGAGGTCACTGGACTGAGCGGTGCAGCAGAGATAGCTCGCTCGCTAAGCCCACGAGTTGCTGGGGTCTAGCCCGCCGCAGGATCCTCGGTCGCGACTGCACCACAGTAGGTGAGAGTGATCTCCGAGCGCTGAGGGTGCTCCCCGGGAGACAGTGACTGACTTTTCACCGTTTGACCAATGCAGTCCGTCGCAATTTCGAGCCGCACGGAGAGTTGCATCGAGGGACCGGTGAGGAACGGGTTTGCCTCCCCTACGGTGAGGCCGACCACGTTGGGAACAAGAACCTTGCCATTGGAGATGGTGACGGTAATGGCGTCGCCGGGTCGCACAGGGGTGTCCGGCTGGGGCGTTGTCGCCATGACCAGGCCCTCTTCGAGGCTGGGTGAGTAGGTGTCGACGACGGATTCGATGACAAGGCCGCGTTCTTCAAGTAGAGCGGTTGCTTCGTCAATATCGATATTGCGCACATCAGGAAGATCAAAACGGGCAATTCCGCTGGAGACCACAATCCTGACCGGCTCACCCGGTGCCACGCGTGTTCCCTCTTCGGGAAACGTTTCGATGACAATTCCTTCGGGAATTTCCTCATTAGCCTCATACTCGACATCCGGTGTGAGGCCAAGAGCGGTAATGGTTTGGGTGGCAACCCCTTCGGTTTGGTTCACCAGCCCGGGCACCGCGGGTGCGGCTGTCGTGGCCGTGGTAGCGGGATTGAGGGTGAAGACCCACAGCACAACACCGATGACGAACAGCACCGCGAGGACAGAGCCCATTCCAATTGCCAGCGTAGGGACACTCTGCGGTTTGATTCCCCGAGATTCGAAAATTTCGAAGCCTTCAACGGGCTGACGATACTCCGGCTCGACAGTAGCTTGCGGAACACTGCCGGTGACGACGGGTTCCACGCGGACTTTTGCTCCTGGAGTCGGTAGTTTCGGGGGTCGCCCTTGGGCGACATCTTCAATAGCCGCACGGAACGCTTGAGCTGTGGGGAATCGCTCCGCAAGATCCTTCTTCATCGCAGCTTCAACGATCAGCGCGACATCTTCCGAGACATTCGGGTTGACCTCTCGAAGAGGAGTCGGTTCTTCGCTGATGTGCTTGTAGGCGATGGATACCGGTGACTCGGAGGTGAAGGGAGGTGCCCCTGCGAGCAGCTCATACATCACAACACCGAGGGAATAGAGGTCGGTGCGGGTGTCGGGTTCTTCGCCTTTGGCTTGTTCGGGAGAAATATAGAGCGCAGTTCCAAGAATCGAGGTCGTTTGTTCGAGGTTTCCTGTGGCGTCACTCACAGCCCTGGCGATACCAAAGTCCATGACCTTGACGGTTCCATCCTCAGAAATCATGATGTTCGCCGGTTTGATGTCACGGTGAACAAGCCCCGCTTTATGGGAGACCTCGAGCGCTGTCAGCACACCGTCGGCGACTTTCAAAATGTGGCGCTCTTCCAGCTTTCCCTGGCGCATGAGGGTGCTGAGCAAATGCCCCTCGACGTGTTCCATCACGATGTAGGGGGTAGTGCTACCGGGTGGCGTCTCTCCCGCGGGACCATTCTCCTCATCCCCCGCATCGAAGACGCGAACGATGGAGGGGTGAGACATCTTGGACGCCGACATCGCTTCGAGACGGAAACGATTTCGGAACGTGGGGTCCGAGGAGAGAGTGGATTTCAGAATTTTGAGCGCTACCTGGCGGCCGAGCCTGGCGTCAACGCCGAGGTAGACATCGGCCATGCCTCCGCGACCGATAATCTCACGCACCTCGTATCGGCCACCCAGAAGGCGACCCGTCCAGGCTCCTGGCGCGTTAGCGTTCACTCATTCCTCAATCTGACCTTCTCGGGCCGTCGTTATTCTACGGGCGGATCCTCGACCGGATCCTCGGGCGTTTCTGGTTCAGGGGTCGTGATTCCAATGGACAATTCGGTGGATAGCGGTGAAGACAAACTGCCGCACTTCACGAGGTAGCTGGCGGTCATGCTCTCACCCTCGCCGAGCAGGACATTGATGGCGGTTTGCTCCGGCTCAAGAACCGTAGCGCCCTCGTTGTCGAGAATCTCGCCTCCTACAATTTGAATGGTGTAGCTCACGAGATCGAATCCGGCGGGACACTGGGCGTAACCCGGCCACTCGAGCAACACTTCATCTCCCGGCGCCCACGGCCCTTCCGCTGGCGTGACGACCATCGTGCGAGGCTTCGGGGGCTGAGGAATCGCGGCGTAGAAGTAAACAGCAATGAGGGTGTTGCTCGCCACGGTCCCTTGCGGGTTCACCCGGTAGGCGGTGGCGACGAGGTCTTGTGACGGAGCGATGTTTCCGGTTATCGCATCCAGGCGTAGGCCTTTTTGGGTGAGCGTCTCTTGCACTTGGGCTTGAGTCTTACCCACGATTTCAGCCTGGGTGATCTCTACCGTGGTGACCTCGGGGACGATGTCTTCCTCAGTCTCGGGTTCTTCCACCGAGGTTTCCGGTTCCGAGACCTCGGGAGTGTCAGGAAGAACGGGGACTACTGGATCCTCGACGACATCAGACGGCGGTGATTGGAGCAATACGGTGAGCGATGTTGCAATGAGTGCGATGGCCACGAAGGCACCGATACCGCTAAACAGCCAGAAATTTCTCCCGAGTTTTCGCGGTGTCTCTACCGGAGAGGT